>DATDGZ010000501.1:0-18442 GCA_036521795.1 Thermoanaerobaculia bacterium
CCCGCCACCTTGAAGTAGAGGATGATGGGATCGGTGATCCCCATGTAGGCCAGCTTCTTGCCCGGCGGCAGGATCGCCATGATCGGCTTCTGCAGGAAGCCGAGGATGAGCTCCACCTTCCAGAAGCAGGGGAAGAAGGCGAGGGCGGCGAAGGCCAGCGACCAGAGGATGCGCTTGCGCAGCTCCTCGAGGTGCTGGATCAGCGACATCCGGGGCAGATCCTCGGACTGCGCCCGGCCGGTGATCTGGGGCGGGGGGGAATCCATCGGGATGGGAGGACCGGGAATCGTCAAGCCGAGTGCCGGCCGTCTCCGGCGCCAGAGGGCTCCAGGACGGCGGCGGTGCCCTGTTCGACGGTACCCGCTGGAACGGCCCGACCTGCCGAGCCCAGATGGGTGGCCTGAGCTGCCGAATCCGGCGCGGCGGCCGCAGGAGCGGAGTCCGCGGCGGCAGGAGCGCCGGAGGCCGCGGAAGGGGCCGGCGAGGACCCATCTTCCGGCCAGGCCGCGTAGTACGCGGCGTCGCTGCTCGAGGCAGCGTCGCTGCCATCCGGAGCCTGGCTGCCCGCCGGTCCTTCGTTGCTCGCCGCACCCTCGCTGCTACCCGCAGTTGCCTCGCTGCCCGTACCTGTCTCGCTGCCCGTACCTGTCTCGCCGCTCCCCACCGCCTCGCCGCTCTCCGGCAGGGCAGCCGCGGGCGCCCTCGCCGCCTCGAGCTGGGGCACCGTCTCCCCGCCGCTCGACCAGGAAGGCGGCGCGGGGGGTGGCGGCGGCGGGAACGGCGCCGCCGCTTGGGAATGGAGGCGGGCGGCCTCCTTCTCCTGCTCGCTGATCGCCAGCTCGGCGTTGAGGGTCCGCTTCAGCTCGTTCGATGCCTTGCGCACCTCCGCCATGCCCTTCGCCAGCATGCGGGCGATCTCCGGCATCTTCGCGGGGCCGAAGATCAGCATCGCCACGAACAGGATGAAGAGCACCTCGCTCAAGCCGCCGAAGCCGAACATACGGCTCGATCATCGAGCCAGACCGCCGGGCAAGTCAAGACGGCCTCGGGCCCCGAAACTCCGCCGGGACGGGAAGTGGGTCCGTTTCCTCGCGGGGGTGAGCAGGCGCCAGGAGCCGCTGGAATGGTAGACTCTTGAACCATGAGACGTCCCTGGCGCATCGCTGCGATCGCACTCTTCGTCCTCGCCCTGGCAGCCGGCGGCCTGCTGGGCGACCGTCTGCTCGCGCTCACCGACCAGACCCGCGACACCCTCCGCCTGTATACCGACCTGGTCAAGGTCGCCCACGACAAGTACGGCGCGGAGGTGTCCTACCGCGATCTGGTCTATGCCTCGATCCAGGGCATGATCCGCACCTTGGACCCGCACACCACCTTCCTCGTCGCCGAGGAGTACCAGGGGATGCGCGAGAAGCAGCAGATCTCGTACTACGGCCTCGGCATCCTGGTGGGAGTGCGGAACGGCCAGCTGACCGTCATCGCGCCGCTCGAGGGGACGCCCGGCGCCCGCCTCGGCATCCAGCCCGGCGACGTGATCTCGACCATCGAGGGCGAGCCCACCGAGACCATGAGCCTCGACGAGGCGGTGAGCAAGCTGAAGGGGCCGAAGGGCACCCAGGTGCACATCGCGATCGCGCGCCGCGGCATGGACAAGCCGATCGAGATGGCGGTCACCCGCGCCGAGATCCCGCAGACCACGGTGCGGCTGGCCTACATGATCACCCCGACCACCGGCTACGTGCAGGTCGCCGAGTTCAGCCGCGGCACTGGCGCCGAGGTCGCCGAGGCGATCGACAAGCTGAAGGCCAAGGGCATGACGCGCTTGCTGCTCGACCTGCGGAACAACGGCGGCGGCCTGCTCGATCCCGCGATCGAGGTCTGCGAGGAGCTGCTCCCGGACGGGAGCACCATCGTCGAGACGCGCGGCCGCACCCGCGATTCCTTCCAGACCTTCAAGGTCAGCTCGCGGCGGACCCGCTACGACCTGCCGCTGGTGGTGCTGGTCAACGAGGGCACCGCCTCGGCCTCGGAGATCGTCTCGGGCGCCGTCCAGGACCATGACCGCGGCCTGATCGTCGGCAGCCCGAGCTGGGGCAAGGGCCTGGTGCAGACGGTCTACAACCTCTCCTACGGCACCGGGCTGGCGCTCACCACCGCCAAGTACTACACCCCGTCCGGCCGTCTCATCCAGCGCGACTACAGCTCCTACTTCGACTACTACACCCATGCCGACGCCGGCTCGCCGGAGATCACCGGCAAGCAGGTCGGCGACGGCCAGGTGTTCAAGACGGACCTCGGGCGGAAGGTCTACGGCGGCGGCGGCATCACTCCCGACGTCGTCGTCGCGGACGAGAAGCTGTCCACGTCGGAGCAGTTCCTGAGGGCGCGGAACGCTTTCGCCAACTTCGCCATCGACTACCACCGCCGGAACCCGGTCAAGTCTCCGGACTGGAAGCCGGGGCCGGAGGTCGTCCAGGCGTTCCGCGACTGGCTGATCCACGAGAAGATCGCCTCCCCCGAAGAGGTCAAGGACGCGCTGCTCACCCAGGAGACCCGCGACTACTCGCTGACGGAGATCCGCGCCGAGCTGATGAACATCGCCTTCGGCCAGGAGGCCCGGCACCGCGCCTCGGCCGCGGAGGACAAGCAGCTGAAGGCCGCTCTCGGCGAGTTCGACCACGCGGCCGCCCTGCTCAGCCAGCGCCGCGAGCTCGACCACGTCGCCTCCCAGCGCGCCGCCGGCGCCGCCGGCAGGCGCTGATCCCCCGCCGCCGCCGCCGGAGAGAAGCCAGCGGCTCGACCCGTGAACCAGGCCTGGCCTGGGCGACGGCCGTCGCTGAACGGCGGCGTCAGCCGCCGCAGGGGAAGGCGCTGGTGTCCTGGAGGGGCGCGAAGGGAGTGCCCTGGGGGTTCTGGTAGAACCGCACCGCGCCGTTGGCGGTGTCGGTGACGGTGAGGACGACGTGGACGTTGGTGAGGCCGCCGGCGAAGACCCAGAAGTGGTTGCCGGCGCCGCAGCCGTCGAGCACCTTGACCACGACCTCGAGATTGGCCTCGCTGAAGAACCAGAAGGTGCCGGTGTCCGCGGTCAGCGGCCTCGCCTGGCCGTCGCCGGCGGCGCCGGCGGCGGTCTGCCAGGTGGCGCGGACCTGGAAACGCCCGTTCTGCAGGCAGAGCGTGGTGGCGTCGGCGGCGCAGGTCGACGCCACGGCCGGCGCGTAGGCCCAGAGGGTGTCGTTGCCGTCCGCGACGTACACCCGGCCGCCGACCACGATCGGGCTCTGCCAGTGGATCGAGGCCGGACCGCCGTCGCTCCAGAGCAGCGCGCCGGTGCGCGCCGCGAGCGCCCGCAGCCCGGCGCCGCCGACGTAGAACACGATGCGGTCGGCCACGACCGGCGAGGTGCCGCCGTTCGGGTCGGTCCAGACAGGCACGAGCGACGGCGTGCCGTCGCCGCCGGCGACGAGCTGGATGCCGGACAGGCCGGAGTCGTTGGCGACGAAGATCCAGGGTGTGCCGCTCGCCGGGTCGGTCCAGACCGCCGGCGCGGTGAGCACCTCGCCCCCCTGCGGCACGGGGACGATCTGCAGCTCGCCGCCCACCGCGCCCGCACGGCCGCGCCCCGACAGGTTGTCGAGGTCGAGGAGGCGCAGCAGCCCGTCCTTGCCGCTCTGCACCGCGAGGTGCGGCAGGCGGCTGCCGGGGACCTGCGGCAGCACCGCCGGCGCCGTGCTGCCGAGGTCGGCGTCCGAGTCGTCCAGCTCCTGGAAGTTCACCGGCGTGTAGCTGTCGAGCGGCAGGGCGCCGTTGCCGGTGCCGTCGGGGCGCAGCGCGAGCACGCTGTCCCCCCAGTCGTGGCGCCCCTGCGGCACGTCGAAGGAGCCGTTGCCGGTGGCGAAGAGGATGCGGTCGAGGTCGGAGTCGTAGACCACCCCACCGCGCGCCCAGACCGCCGACTGCACGCTGGGGCAATCCGGGTTGCCGTGGGTGAAATGGACCGCCCGGTCGCTGCAGTCGGCGTTCCAGACGCGCTGCGCGCCGCTGCCGAGGTCGACCGCCGTGACGTGGCCCTGGTAGTCGCCCTGGTCGCCCGGGTAGCCGCCGTTGGCGACGTAGAGGTAGGTGTGGCCGTTGGCGGCGGGCGCCACGGCCAGCGCCGGCGAGCACTTCTCGACCTCGGGCTTCAGGGTCGCGAGCTGCGGCCAGCCGCTCCCGGTCACCTCGCTGCCGTCGCCCACCCGGTACCGGTGCACCCGTCCCTCGAGACCGTAGGAATAGACCAGCTGGCGGCCCGGATCGATGGCCGGCGCCGAGGTGGTGTACTGCGGGCCGCCTGCCGGCTGCTGGGACCAGACGGTGGCGCCGGTCGCCGCGTCCACGGCCACCAGCCGGCCATCGGTCGTGGTCACGAACAGCAGATCGCGCACGCCCTGCGCGGTCGTCACCCCGGCCAGGAACACCGGCGCGTCGTCGACCGTCCCGGGCAGCGCCACCGAGTAGAGCGTGTGCAGCGAGCCCACGTTCCCCGGCGTGAGCGTCGTCTCGAGCGCCGCCACGCCGCTGTGGCGGGCGTCATAGCCGAACTGCTGCCAATCCCCGGGAGTGGCGGTCGGTGGGATGCCTGAGGGCGCGGGTAGCGCCCGAGCTTCCAAGGGCACGGAGCCTGCCCAAGCTGCCGGCGCGGCAAAGAGCACCGCCGCTGCCTGGAGCATTGTTGCGCACCTGCGTCGCATCGTCCTCCGTCGCTCCGCCACTCCGTTGCCCGGCGCCGGTGAATCAATCGTCGTCGCGCTCGCCGTCCCGCTGCAAAGTGTCGATCTCCGAGAAGAAGTCGGGCTTGACCAGCACCTCGCGCGGCTTGCTGCCTTGCGGCGGGCCCAGCAGGCCGTCGCGCTCCATGATATCGATCAACCGCGCGGCGCGCGAGAAGCCGATGCGCATGCGCCGCTGCAGGAAGCTGGCGGAGGCCTGGCGCTCGGCCACCACCAGGCGTGCGGCCTCGTCGTAGAGCTCGTCGTCGCTGTCGGCGCCCTCGCCGGTGCCGCCCTCGCTCTCGGCGGGCGAGCGCAACACGTCCGGGTCGAGGTCGGGCTTGCCCTGCTTCTTCAGCCAGCGCACCAGCGACGCCGTCTCCTGCTCCGAGACGTAGGCGCCGTGCAGGCGGATGACCCGCGAGGAGCCGGGCGGCATCATCAGCATGTCGCCCTTGCCGAGCAGCTTCTCGGACCCCACCTGGTCGAGGATGGTGCGCGAGTCGTGGCGGCTGGCGGTGGCGTAGGAGATCCGGCAGGGGAAGTTCGCCTTGATGGTGCCGGTGAGCACGTCCACCGACGGCCGCTGCGTCGCGACGATCAGGTGGATGCCCACGGCGCGCGCCATCTGCGCCAGGCGCGCGATCGCGGTCTCCACCTCCGACGAGGACACCATCATCAGGTCGGCCAGCTCGTCGATGATCACCACGTAGTAGGGCAGCGGCTTGAGATCGGCGGCGGTGACCGGGCTGCTCGCGGCCTCCTCCGACAGCGCCAGGCGCTCGCGCACCTCGGGATCGCAGATCGCGCGGTTGTAGTAGGCGATCGACCGCACGTGCACCTCGGCGAGCAGGCGGTAGCGCCGCTCCATCTCGGCCACCGCCCAGCGCAGGGCGTTGGCGGCCTTCTTCGGGTCGACGACCACCTCGGCCTTGAGGTGCGGGATGTCGGCGTAGACGCCGAGCTCGATGCGCTTCGGATCGATGAAGATGAACTGCACCTCGTCGCGCGTCGCGCGGTAGAGGATCGACGTGATCATGCTCTGCAGGCCGACGCTCTTGCCGGCGCCGGTGGCACCCGCCACCAGCAGGTGCGGCATGGTGGCGAGGTCGGCGTAGTACGGCTCGCCGTAGATCGTGGTGCCGAGCGCCATGGTGAGCACCGACGGCGACTTGCGGAAGCGCTCGTCGGCGAGCAGCGAGCCCAGCCGGATGATGCCGCGCTCGCGGTTCGGCACCTCGAGGCCGAGCGTCGAGCGGCCGGGCAGGCGCTCGATGCGCACCGACTCGGCCTTGAGCGCCAGCGCCAGGTCGTCCTGCAGGTTGACGATGTGGCTCACCTTGACCCCGGGCGCGGGCTGGAACTCGAACACCGTGATCACCGGCCCCGGGCTGATCGCCTCGATCGTCCCCTCCACGCCGAACTCGGCGCAGCGGCTGCGGATCGACTCGCCGAGGCGCATCAGCTCGGCCTCGTCGGCCGCGCTCCGGCCGTCGCCCAGCTGCAGCAGGTTGACCGGCGGCAGGCCCCCGGGGACCGGATCGCCGGCGAACGGGAGGCGCGTCTGGGGCTGCGCGTGCGGTGGCGCGGCGGCGCGCCCGCCGCGGCCGGGGGCCGGATCCGCGGCGATGATCGCCGATGTCGCCGATGTTGCCGATGTTGCCGACGTCGCCAGCAGGGCCGCCGCCGCCCCTGGCGCGCCGGGCGGCCGCCGGACGGTCACACCCGGCGGCCGGATGGACGTCGGCTGCGAGGAGAGCGAGGTGATCGCCGGGGGCGCCGCGGCGGACGCGGCCAGCCGGCGCATGGCAGGCGACGCCGCGGACGACGCGAAGGCCGCGGACGGCGCCGCCGGATCGCCGGAGCGCGCATCGCGCTCGGCGCCGCTCACCCGCCGCAGGCCGTACTCGATCGGACCCTGGCGGTTGAAGACCCGCAGCGGCAGGTCGAGCCTGCCGCCGGTCATCGCCGCGATCGCCGCGGCGCCGGGGTCGTCCGCGATGACGTCCTGGCGGTCGGGGCGGTCCCGGAGGTCCGGGCGCTCCGGGCGGTTCGGGCGCTCCGGATGCCGCGGGTCCTCCCGATCCTGAACGGCCCGCGAGAACCGTGAGCGCCGGGCCTCGGCCGCCCCCAAGCGGTCGGCGGCGCCATGCTCCTCCCGGCGCTGCTGCTCCTGCTTCTCCTCGACCACGCGCTGCAAGTGCTTGGTGATGACGCGGCGCCGCGCGCGCTCCTTCTCGCGGCGCTCGCTGCGTCGCGCCCGCGCCAGGACCGCGTTCTGCCACAGCTGGCGGAGCTGCTGCCGCCAGGCCGCCACGGCCTGGCCGAGGGTGGACTGCACCACCAGCGCCGTGCCGATGGCGACCGCGGAGGCCAGCACCAGCAGCGAGCCGGTGAAGCTCAGCCGCTCGTCGAGCAGGGCGGTGATGACGGTGCCGAAGGCCCCGCCGGCCGGCAACGCCTCGCCGCGCCAGGCGATGCCGCCCAGCAGCAGCTGGCAGAGCCCCGGCAGGGCGGCGAGCAGCAGCAGCGAACCGAAGCCGCGGCCCACCACCCGCACCGCGCCGCGCCGCCGCAGCCGCCGCCAGCCCGCCACCAGCAGGAACAGCGGCAGCAGGAAGCAACTGAGGCCGAAGAAGCCGAAGCCGAGCGCCGCCAGCTGCGCGCCCGCCGGCCCGATCCAGTTGCGCGAAGGCGCCGCGTGCGCCAGGTCATGGAAGAGGCTGGGATCGCTCGGATGGTAGGTGGCGAAGCTGAACGCGAGCAGCAGCGACATGCCGAGCAGCGCCAGGCCGAGCAGCTCGTTGCCCTTCTCCGGCGACAGCGTCGGCCGCTCCGGCTGCTTGCTGGCGCGGCTGGCACGGGTGGCGCGGGCGTCGGCGATGGACATGGCGCGGGAGATCCTGGCGGCTCTCTAGGAAGCGCGGCAATCCGACCCGGCCATGCGCCGCCGGGACCGTCCGGGCCGGCAGCGTGGGCACGCACGCCCCGGCAGCGAGAATCTGGTTGAGGGATTCATCGCTAAGTACCGTAGAAGTCTAGCACAACGCCTCGTGGCCGGTCTCTGGCCCTCGACCTCGATCACCCGCCATTCTGCCTTCCTGTAGGGACGCTTGCCAGGCTCTCGGCGACCGTCCGGCGTGTCAGTGGCGGCGCTCAAGCTCTCTGGAGCAACCTGCTCAGGGACGCCGGATCGCCTGATCAGCTCGCGGCAACGTTCGCGCCGGCTCGCAAGGCCAGGGACAGATAACGCCCACCCTCTTCGTAGACCAGCCTCGACTGCGCAAGCAGGCCGAGGAAGTCCTCGACGTCTTGAGTGGTGAGATCAGTGTCGCCCGCCGCTTGCAGACCGCTCCAGATCGAGGCGGCCGTCGATCCTTCGTCGCAAGCCAGATAGATCCTGGCCTCACGCTCTCCCAGGCGATAGTCGCAGGTCTCGAGGTTGGGGCGCCGGTCATTGATGACCATGAACCCCGGTCCCAGGCGGTAGCGCAGAGATCCGAAGCCGACGGCGTATCTCTCCCGCCATTCATCAATGACCTCCTTGACGGGTTGGACATAGGTCTCTGGGCGGCGGCCGTCGGCATGGCGGTAGGCGAAGGAATAGGCAAGACTGCAGAGATCTGCCTCGGTCTCCGCAGGATAGATGAAGCGGTAGTGAGGGAGGGGCCCGGTGATCTCGAGGCCGAATGCGTCGGGATTTTCATGGTATGGGCTGAAGCGCTCGAGGCCGAGCGGGATGAGGCTGGGGGGTTCGAGGTGAGACAGCGACTTCATGACGTCTGCCATGCGGCCATACTCTTCGATCGGCTCGCCGGGGAACCCGTAAATTACGTTCCAGAAAACCCGGATATCCAGGTCGGCGCACCACTTCAATATGCAGATGTTCTGGAACGCTGTTACACCCTTGCGCATCATCTTGAGTATTGGCGTGCTCAGGCTCTCGATGCCCGGTTGCACGTCTGCGACTCCTGCCTGCCGCAATATTCTAAGCTGCTCTTTTCTCAAATTGGACTTGGTCTCGTAAAACAGCTTGAAATCGTAACCTGAGTCTCGGAGCAACGGCAGGAGCCCTCCGAAGTAGCGCATGTCGAGGATGTTGTCAACGGCCTGGAAAGACAGGCACTGGTGTCTCCTCGACAACGTGAAGAGCTCTGCGGCGGCGCGCTCGGAGCTCTTGCTGCGGAAAGCCATCGTGGAACCGTTGAGCCCGCAGAAGGTGCAATGGGCCTTGGCACCCCACCAGCAGCCTCTTGCGCTTTCAAATGGAATGCTCACGGTGTGAATGATCGACGAGCCGAAGCTGGTGTTCCGGATGCCCTCGAAGTATTCATCGTACTGAGGCATCGGCAGCTCGTTCATGGCTACCGTCGACTCCGGTGGCAGATCGATGACCAGGCTCTGGTCTCCTTGGCGATAGCAGAGCCCGGGATGCGGCCGAATCGGGCCTCCCAGCAGGAGATCGGCGAAGAGCTCAGGGACCACGCGCTCGCCTTCGCCCCGCACCACGATGTCCACCCATGGATACAGGCGATGGAGCGCCGCGCCCATCTCGCCATCGCAGTTGGCTCCGCCGAGAACGACGACCAGGGATGGATCTCGTGCCTTGAGGAGCTTCGAGAGGACCAGGGACGGGACGTTCTGGCCGAAGGTGGTGGTAAATCCGACGATCGCCGGCGTCGCCGCGAGAATGTCCGCGACCGTCCGCTCCAGGAACGCCGGGACCAAATGCCGTATCTGCGCCGCCTTCTCGATCAGGCGCTCGGCGGTGCCCTTGGCGCGGAGATACTCGAAATAGGGCTCCTCCGGCTGTCGGTAATCGTTGAACGGCGGCACGGAGAAGATCCAGTCGCCAATGAAATATTGGCTCGCGATCGCCGCATAATCGGCCACGGTGATCTGTTCCGCCTCGGGCCTCCCCGCGGTGCTGGAGGCGAGGAAGTCCATGAAGGTGAGGTAAAGGGAGCGGACTTCGCTGGGGATCTCGGCGCGAGCGAGGACAGCCTGGAGGAGCCCGAGTTGGATCGAGGGATGCTCGAGGCGAGCCCACGGCATGGCGACCAACAGCACGCTCGCCGCCCCGGGGCGCGCGTCGCGGCTGAGGGGGCGCGGGAGGCTATCTGGAGAAGGCGACCGAATACTCAAGCGAGCCGCTGCCGCCTTCTTCACCAGCATCTCGAGGTCCTTGATGGTTTCCGGCGGCGACCTCGTCGGGACCGGCATCGACGACTTGGCGCGTGGCGCCGAGTCCATCCCGGCGCTGTTGGTCTCGATCGGCGCCGAGCGCCTCCGTCACGCCGGCCTGGCAGTGCCAGGACCCGTGTACCCGTCTCCCGAGCGCCGCCTCTACGATCGCCTGGCGAGCGAAGACGTCGACAGCGCGCACTCCCGCTACAACGCCTTGATCCGCCGCCTGGTCAGCTGCGAGCGGGCGCTCGAATGCGCCAGCCGCTAGATCGCGAGCGGGTGCTCCGCTTCATGCGCGCCCTCGGCGCCGCGGCGCGACGCGAGGCTCGCGTCTACTTCACCGGCGGCGCCACCGCCGTGCTGCTCGGATGGCGCGGCAGCACTATCGATCTGGACATCAAGCTCGAGCCGGAGTCCGACCGGCTGCTGCGCGCCATCTCGCCGCTCAAGGAGAGCCTGGAAGTGAATGTGGATCTGCAGTGGGCAGCCCCCGGCGACTTCATCCCCGAGCTCCCGGGCTGGCGCGAGCGCAGCCCTTTCGCCGGCCGCGAAGGCAAGCTCTCGTTCCACCACTACGACCTCTCCGCCCAGGCCCTGGCGAAGATCGAGCGCGGCCACGCTCAGGACCTGGGCGACGTCCGTGAGATGCTGGCGCGGGACCTGGTCAGCCGTGAGGAGCTGCGCTTGCGCTTCGCCGAGATCCAGCCCCAGCTCTACCGCTATCCGGCGATCGACGCGGCTTCCTTCCGCAGAGCTGTCTCCAGGGTGACTGGCGCGGAGCCCGGAGCCTGAGAGCGCCGACCGCGGCCGACGCGGCCGATGCGCTGCTTGATCGGTGCGTGCTCAGCTGCTAGGCTCGAGACAGTAGAGAATAGAAGGATTTCGCATCGATCTGTTGCACTCCTCCATGCCGTGCAACAGAGACGGTGGGCACGATCTCGCCGAGGAGGCCGCCATCCTGGCCGATGCAAGCTCGAGTGCCACCCTGCGCTGGTGGTGGCCAACGTTGACTGTCCCCCTGGTCCTGGCGGGCTGTTTCTACCAACATCACTTCATGTCGCGCCCCGGAGGCGGGGGTCCACTGGACCGCTCCGAGGCCAGCCCGGACCTCGTGAAGGTCGTCACCGCCAAGGACGCTGACCGCCCGTACAGGAAGATCGGCATCGTCCACGCGCCGGCGTCGCTGCCGGAGAGTGACGCCATCGCGGCGCTCAAGCGCAGGGCGCGCACTCTCGGAGCCGACGCTCTGCTCGACGTCCGCCGGCAGGCCGCGGACCCGAGCAGCGACCCGGCCTTCTCGGCCCCGGTTGCGGCGCCATGGGAGGCAGACGCGATCGTCTGGACGGACGGCCAGGTGGGTCGCACGTCTCCGCCGCCGCCAGGCGCGAAGCCGCCGGACGCCAAGCCGCCACGCGCAGGCCCCGGACCTTGAAGAGCATCCGCGTGCGATCCTCCCAGGCCGGATTGAGGTCATGGAGGACATGAATGCGGTCGTTGCCCTCTGAACCTGCGGCTTCCCCTTAGGGCTCCCAGGGGTGTCTGGTGTGACACCCGGCGGTTCAGGCGCTATTGCGCGAGGGAGCGGACGACGCGATGCAGCTCGAGCAGCTCCGGAAGCCCCAGCCGCTCGGCGCGCGCGTCGTCGGGAAGGCCGAGGGCGGCGAGCACCGCGCCGGCCCTCTCCCGGCCCCAGCCGGCGGCGAGGGCGTTGCGCAGGGTCTTGCGGCGCTGGCCGAAAGCGAGGCGGACGGTGGCGAGGAAGGCGGGCATCTCGCCGTCCGCCAGGGGCGGCGGCCGGAGCTCGAAACCGACGTAGGCGCCTTCGACCTTCGGCGGCGGGCGGAAGCTGCCGCGACGCACCCGCCCGAGCGGCACGGCGCGGGCATGGGCGGCCACCAGCACGCTGAACGAGCCGTAGGCCGGGTCGCCGGGTCCGGCGAGCAGGCGCTCGGCCACCTCGCGCTGCACCAGGAAGGCGGCGCGCGGCACCCGCAGGTGATGCGGCAGCAGCGCGCCGAGCAGCGCGGTGGCGATGTTGTAAGGCAGGTTCCCCGCCACCAGCGTGGGCGCCGGCAGCCGTCCCCAGGGGAGGTCCAGCGCGTCCTCGACCACGATCGACAGCGGCCCGCCGCTGCCGCGCACTGAGGGGCTCGCGATCCCCCATCCCGGCGATCGCGGCCATCGCAGCCAGCGCCGCCGCAGCTCCGCCGCCCAGGCGAGGTCCACCTCCCAGGCGAGCACCCGGGCGCCGGCGGCGAGCAGCTCGGCCGTGAGCACCCCTCCCCCAGGGCCCACCTCGACGACCCGTTGCCCGCCCGGCTGCAGGAACTCGATCAGCGGCCGGCACAGCGAGCCAGAGACCAGGTGGTGCTGGCCGAGCGCCTTGTCGAGCCGCGGCGGGCGCATGCGGACACGGTATATCAGAGAGCTGGGCAAGAAGCCGCGAGGTGCTCGTAGAAGGCCTCGATCTCGCCCCTGCGGTAGGGCGCGCCGGCGAGCGCCCTGGAGGCCACCTCTCTCTCGCCTTGCCGAGCCAGTCTCACCTCCCGGCCGCTGCAAGACCTGGACCGAGGGTACAACCAGACCGCGGCGCGGAGTGTGCCGAATTGGCCTGTGCGGGCGCCGCCGCCGCACGCGAATCGGCGTAATTGCTTGGCCCCTGGGCCTTTCCGCCCCTGAGCGGCAATGGCACCCCCCTTGCAGCCTTGGGGTTGCGCCGAGGACCGCGATGGAGCCATCCGTGATCACCCTGAACCGCGACGTGGAGCGGGAGACCTTGACGCTGAAAGGCGTCGAGGCCGAGCTGCGCAAGGTGATCGTCGGCCAGGACTACCTGCTCGACCGGCTGCTGGTCGGCCTGCTCGCCCGCGGGCACGTGCTGATCGAAGGCGTGCCGGGCCTGGCGAAGACGCTGGCGGTCAAGACGCTGGCGCAGACGATGGCGCTGCAGTTCCAGCGCATCCAATTCACCCCCGACCTGCTGCCGGCCGACCTCGTCGGCACCCTGATCTACGACCAGCGCACCGGCGACTTCCTGCCGCGCCGGGGTCCGGTGTTCACCCACCTGCTGCTCGCCGACGAGATCAACCGCGCTCCCGCGAAGGTGCAGTCGGCGCTGCTCGAGGCGATGGAAGAGCGCCAGGTGACCCTGGGAGACCGCAGCCACCCGCTGCCCGAGCCCTTCATGGTGCTCGCGACGCAGAACCCCATCGAGCAGGAGGGCACCTACCCCCTCGCCGAGGCCCAGCTGGACCGCTTCATGATGAAGCTGCGTCTCGGGTACCCGTCGCGCGCCGAGGAGGGCGAGATCCTCGAGCGCATGCTGATCGAACGCGACTTGCGGGTGAACCCGGTGCTGGATCGCGAGCACCTGGTCGCGCTGCGGACGGTCGCCGACACCGTGTACCTCGATCAGAAGATCCGCAGCTACATCCTCGACCTGGTGAGCGCCACCCGCAAGCCGCGGGCCGCCGGCCTGGCGGACCTCGCCGAGCTGATCGCCTTCGGCGCCTCGCCTCGCGCCTCGCTGTACCTGGCCCGCGCCGCCAAGGCGATGGCCCTGGTGCGCGGCCGCGGCTACGTCATTCCCGAGGACGTCAAGGAGGTGGCCGCCGACGTGCTGCGCCACCGCATCATCCCGACCTACGAGGCGGAAGCCGAGGAAGTCTCCTCCGAGACCCTGGTCGCCAGGCTGCTCGAGCGCATCGAGGTCCCCTAGTGTCCCGACGCAGCCAGCGGCGGCGCGTGGGCTGAGGCTGAGGCCGAAGAGCAAGCTGGTGTTCGGTTTCCTGTCGCCGCGCAAGGCCAAGTCCCCGGGCGGGACCGCCGCCGGCCGCCGCCGGCCCGCCCCGGGCGCCGCCGCCCGCGAGCGCGCGCGCATCCCTTTCGACCTGCTGCGCAAGGTCCGCCGCATCGAGATCGCCACCAACCGCCTGGTCGACCAGGGCGTGGCCGGCGACTACCACTCGGTGTTCAAGGGGCGCGGCATGGAGTTCGCCGAGGTGCGCCCGTACCAGCCCGGCGACGACGTGCGCGGCATCGATTGGAACGTCACCGCGCGGATGGGGACGCCGTTCGTCAAGCAGTACGTCGAGGAGCGCGACCTGACGATCTTCCTGGTCGTCGACGTCTCCGGGAGCCTGAGCTTCGGCTCGCGCGCGATCCTCAAGCGCGAGCTCGCGGCCGAGGTCGCCGCGCTGCTCGCTTTCGCGGCGGTGCGGAACCAGGACCGGGTGGGCGCGGCGCTGGTCTCCGACCGGCTCGAGCTGTTCTTGCCGCCGCAGCGCCGGCGCAACCACGTGCTGCGCCTGGTGCGCGAGGTCCTCGAGCGGCCGGCGCACGGCGCGACCGACCTCGAGCGCGGGCTGCAGGCGGTGCTCGCGACCCTCAAGCGCCGCGCCGTGCTCTTCCTGATCTCCGACTTCCTCGGCAGCCCGGCGAGCCGCGCTCTCAAGGCCGCCGCCGCCCGCCACGACCTCATCCTCATCGAAGTCATGGACCCGCGCGACCACGACCTGCCGGCGGTCGGTCCGGTGGTGCTGCGCGACGCCGAGACCGGCGAGACCGCGCTGATCGACGGCCGGAAGCTCGGCCGCGGCCACCGCGAGCGGCGCCGGCGCGAGCACGATGAGCTGCTGCGTCTGAGCCGGCGCCTGAGCGTCGACCACCTCGAGCTGCGCACCGACCGCCCCTACCTCTCCACCCTGCTGGCATTCTTCGAGCAGCGGCGCCAGAGGCTGCGGCGATGAGCGCGCCGTCCAGGGCCCACCATCCCCCGGCGCGGCTGCTGCTCGTGCTCCTGCTCTGGTCTCTGCCCTGGTTCCACGGACTGGTTCGCCAGGCGGTGGGACAAGCTCTTCCCGGCACCCGACCCGCCGGGCAGCCAGCCCCGCAGGCAGCCCCGCAGCCAGCCGCGCGGCCACCCGCGCCCGGTCCCCGACGGCCGGCTCTTCCCCCGGCACCGGCCGCTCCCGGCGTCGAGGTCTCCGTGGCGCTGCCGGCGGCGGCCGTGACCGTGGGAGACCGGGCCGAGGCGGTGATCACCGTGCGGGTGCCGCCGGCGGCGCGGCTGGCCGGCGAGCCGCGCTTCCCGGTGTGGCGCGGCGCCTGGGGCGAGGCCGAGGTGCGCGAGCAGGGTGAGCCGCGGCGCGCCGCCGGGCCGGGCGGCGCCGCGCTCTACAGCCAGCGCCTGGTGCTGGCGGCCTTCCATCCGGGCAGGGTGGAGCTGCCGCCGGCGGCCATCGCGCTGCCGCTCGGCACCGGCACCGTCCAGGCGTGGACGCCTGCCGGCCTGGCGCTCGCGGTGCGCTCGGTGCTGCCGGCGGGCGCCGCCGCCAAGGACCTGCATCTCCGGCCGGCGGCGCCGCTGCGCCCGTTGCCGCTCGGGACCGCTTTCTTCTGCACGCTCGCCGTCCTGGCTGCCGCCGCGGCGGCCGGCATCTGGGCGCTCTGGCGCCGCGAGCGGCGGCGCCGCGCCGCCGCCGGCGAGGAAGGGCTGGCGGCGAGGCCGCTCCTGGCGCCGCTGCCGGAGCTGCTGGCGGCGCTCGACCGGCTGGGCAGCGAGCCCTCGCCGCTCGCCCTGCACACCGGCATCAGCCAGGCGCTGCGGCGCTACCTCGGCCGCGCCGTCGGCTTCCCGGCGCCCGAGAGCACCACGACCGAGATCCAGCGCCTGCTGCTCGCCCGCGGCTGGCCGTCCGCGCACGTGCGGCCCCCGGTGGGCCTGCTGCGTGCCTGCGACCTGGTGAAGTTCGCCCGCCAGCAGGTGCCCGCGGCGGACGCCCGCGAGCGCCTGGCGGCCGCGCGCCGCCTGGGGGAGGAGATCGAGCGGCGCGCCGCCGCCGTCGAGCAGGCGCGGGCGAGGCTGGAGGCCGCCGGATGACCGAGGTCTTCCCTCACCTCGCGAACCCCTGGTGGCTGCTGCTGCTGCTCGCCCTGCCGGCGCTCGCCTGGCACCATCACCGGCGGCACTCGCCGGGAGCGCTGACCTACAGCCGGCTGCCGCTGCCGCTCTCCGGCCAGGCTCCGGCGCAGCCGGCTGCTCCACCCGCGGCGGCGGCCGCCGGCGCCAGCCCGCGGGCGCCCGGCCCCGGTGCCGCGTCCGGGGCAGGCGGCGCTCCTGCCGGCCCGGGCCTCCCGGCCCGTCCGGCCCCCCCGGCCCGCCGCAGCCGCGGCGCCTGGCGGCTGCATCTGCCTTTCTATCTGCGCCTCGCCGCGCTCGGCTGCCTGGCGGTGGCGCTCGCCCGGCCGCAGCTCGGCTACGCCTGGGAGGAGAGCCTTACCGAGGGCATCGACATCGAGCTGGTGCTCGACGTCTCGGGCAGCATGGCGGCCGAGGACTTCCTGCCGCAGAACCGCCTCGCCGTCGCCAAGCAGGTGGTCAAGCAGTTCATCGCCGGCCGGACCGGCGACCGCATCGGCCTGGTGGTGTTCTCGGGCTCCGCGATGACCCGCGCCCCGCTCACCACCGATCACGCCATGCTGCAGCTGCTGGTCGACTCGGTCGAGCTCAACAGCCTCCCCGACGGCACCGCGATCGGCGTCGCCCTCGCCGCCGCCGCCGCGCGCCTGCGCTCGAGCCCGGCCAAGACGCGCGTCATGGTGCTGGTCACCGACGGCGGCAACAACGCCGGAGAGATCGATCCGCTGTCGGCGGCGGCGATGTGCAAGGGGCTCGGCCTCAAGGTCTACACCGTCGGCGTCGGCACCGCGGGCCGGGTGCCGGTGCCGGTGCCGGTGCAGGACCCGGAGACGGGCAGGATCGAGATCCACCGCCAGCTGATGAACGTCAGCGTCGACGAGCAGCTGCTGCGCCTGATCGCCCAGCGCACCGGCGGCCGCTACTGGAAGGCCACCGACCGGCGCAGCCTGCAAGAGATCTTCCGCGACATCGACCAGCTCGAGAAGACGCCGCTGCGGGTGAAGCGCTACGTCCGCTACCGCGAAGCTTTCGCACCGCTGGCGCTGGCCTGCCTGGCGCTGCTCGGCCTGCCGCTCGCCGCCGCCGGCTTGCAGGTGACGGCTGAACCATGAGATCGGTCCGATGAGCTTCGCCGCGCCCCGCCTGCTGTGGCTGCTGGCGCTGGCGCCGCTGGCGGCGGTGGCGGCCGCCGCGCTGTGGCGCCGACGCCTGCGGGCGGATGCCGCTTGGGCGGCGCGCGGGCTCTGGGACCGCCTGCTGCCGAGCTTCAGCCGCGGCCGCCTGGCGCTGTCGATCGCCTGCCTGACGCTGTCGGTCGCCGGCACCGCGCTGGCGCTCGCCCGGCCGCGCTGGGGGGGCGCGGCGGAGAAGGTGGAGCGCCGCGGCGTCGACGTGGTCTTCCTGCTCGACTCCTCGCTGTCGATGGCCGCCCCGGACATCCCGCCGTCGCGCCTGTTCGTGGCCAAGGCGATGGTGCGGCGCCTGGGCCAGGCGATGCCGGAAGACCGGGTGGCGCTGGTCCAGACCGAGGGCGAGGGGATGATGCTGGCGCCGCTGACTCTCGACGGCGCGGTCCTCGACCTGCTGCTCGACACGATCGAGCCGGGCTCCCTGCCGCGCCCGGGCACCGAGCTGGCGACCGGGGTCGACACGGCGCTGCGGCTGTTCGGGCCGCAGAGCGAGAAGCACCGCGCGCTGGTGATCCTGTCGGACGGCGAGGACCACGGCGGCGGCCTCGACACCGCCACCGCCAGGCTGAAGGACGCCGGCGTCGTCGTCTTCGCCCTCGGCATCGGCACCCCCGAGGGCTCGCCGATCCCGCTCGGCGGCGACTTCAAGCGCGACGAGAGCGGCAAGGTGGTGATCACCCGGCTCCACGAGGACACCCTCGAACCGATGGCGCGGGCGACCGGCGGCGACTACCTGCGCGTCACCAGCGCCGCCACCGACCCGACCCCCATCCTGCGCCAGATCGACCGCCTCGAGAAGCGCACCCTCGAGAGCGAGACCGTGACCACCCGCGAGGAGCGCTTCCAATGGCCGCTGCTGCTGGCCGCCGCGGCGCTGCTGCTGCAGCTGGCGGTGGGGCCCTTCGCGAGCAGCCGGGGAGCAGCCGGGAGAGCAGCCGGGGAGGGAGCAGCCGGGCAGGGAGCAGCCGGGAAGGCTGCGCAGCAACGCGGGCCAGAAGGAGGAGCTGCCGGGAAGGCTGCGCAGCAACACGGGCCAGAGGGAGGAGCAGCCGGGAAGGCTGCGAAGCAACGGCCGGGCCAGAGGGAGAAGGCGGCATGACCGGCAGGACCGGCATGAAGGCGTCAGGCGACCAGCGAACCGAGGGCCTGTACCTGCCGCAGCGCCGGGAACGTCCCCGCCTCCGCCTGCGCCTCCCGGCCCTGGCCGGCGGGCTGGCGGCCGTGGCGCTCTGCTGGGCCGGCTCGGCCCTGGCACGCGCTGCCCCACCGGCATCGCCCTCGGCGCCGCCGTCGTCCTCCACACCGTCGTCCTCCGCGCCCGCGCCGGCAGGACCCGCGGCCGCACCCTTCTCGCCCACCGCGGCTGGCTCGTCGCCCTCCGCGCCGTCGTCTTC
>DATDGZ010000502.1:0-15755 GCA_036521795.1 Thermoanaerobaculia bacterium
GGACGCGCGACGACTATTATCTGTATGAGCTGAGACTCCGGCTGCCGGGCGGCAAGGCGGGGCCGGTAGGAGTGACGCTGCGCCGCGGCGAGGACCCCGCGAAGATCGACCTCGAGCTGGCGCCGGGACCGCCGCAGGCCGACGGCCGCTCTCGCGGCGGCGGGGACGCCGGCGGCACCGGCGGCACCGGCGGCGCGGGTGGCGCGGGTGGCGAAGGCAGCCAGCGCGGGGAGGGCGGAGGTTAGTGTCCCCCGCCACGCCGCCGCCGCGGTCCGACAGCCCGGAGCGCCCGAGCTGGATCCTCGAGGTGCGCGCGCGGATCGCCTCGCCGCCGGCGCGGCGGCTCGCGGGGCGCCCGGCCGCCGACCTGCGGCCGGCGGCGGTGCTGGTGCCGCTCTACGTCGACGGGGGCGAGCTGTGGACGGTGCTGACCAAGCGCACCGACACGCTGCCCAGCCATCCCAGCCAGATCGCCTTCCCGGGCGGCAGCCGCGAGGCCGGCGAGGATGCCTGGACGGCGGCGCTGCGCGAGGCGCGCGAGGAGGTCGGGCTCGAGCCCGACCGCGTCGCGCGCCTGGGCGAGCTCGACGAGGTGGACGTCCCCAGCGGCTTCCGCATCGTCCCCTGCGTGGGCGCCATCCCGCACCCCTACGAGCTGCGTCCGAGCGAAGCGGAGATCGCCGAGGTCATCAGGCTGCCGCTGCTGGCGTTCACCAACCCGCGCCTGGTCGAGGAGCGCCCGCTGGTTTACGACGGGGTGCGCCGCAACCTGCGCGTCTATCACGTCGGCGGCCGCCAGATCTGGGGCATGACCGCGCGCATCCTGCACGACCTGCTGGCGCGCCTGGGACTGGAGAGCCCTGCTCCTCAGGCCTGAGAGAGAGCCCACGGAATGTCCTCCGGCAGCGCCGGCAGCGGCGCCGGCGCCGGCGCCGGTGCCCTCGGGCCGCCCGCGTTGGCCGGCCTGGGTCTACGCGGCGCTGGCGGCGCTCTTCCTGGTGCCCTTCTGGGCCGTGCCCGGCTACCTGCCTTCGACGGACGGTCCGAGCCACGTCTACAACTCCTGGGTGCTCGGGCAGCTCGCCGGTCCGGCACCGGCGCCGCTGCTGGGGCAGTACTACTACCTCAACCCGCAGCCGGTGCCCAACAGCCTCACCCACGTCGCGCTGCTCGCGCTGATGTGGGGGCTGCCGCCGGCGGCGGCGGAGAAGGTGCTGCTCTCGCTCTACGTGCTGCTGGCCGCGGGGGCGCTGTGGTACTTCGCCGGCACGATCGCCGCCGCCCGTGCCTGGCTGGCGCTGCTCGGCCTGCCATTCGTGTGGAACATGCTGCTGGGGCTCGGCTTCTACAACTACTGCTTCAGCGTTCCCCTGTTCCTGCTGGTCCTCGGCTGGTGGTGGCGTCACCGCGGCCGCCCCGGCATGGCGTTCGCCGCGGTGCTCGATACGCTGTTGGTGCTGTGCTACTTCGCGCACATCCTGGGGGCGGTGCTGGCGCTCGCCGGCATTGGCGTGCTGTGGCTGGCCAGCTGGCGGCCCGAGCGGTGGAGAGGCCACCTGGTGCACCTGGCGATCCTGGTCCCGGGGGCCATGCTGCCGTTCTGGTTCACCGTGCTGCGGCACAGCGCCCACGCCCGTCCGAGCCGCGAGACGTGGTCCGTCCTCTGGGGCGAGCTCGCGCACCTGCGGCCGCAATGGCAATTCGTGGAGGAGGGAGGGTGGACCGGAGCGATCCTGGCCAAGGCGTTCGCGGCGTGGCTGGTCTTCACCCTGCTGCGCGAGGGCGTCGCGCGCTGGCGCGAGGCGCCGCCGCGGCGGTGGCGGTGGTTGCGCGAGGAGGACGGCTTCCTGGCCTTCGCGCTGCTCCTGGTCGCGGTCTATTTCCTCAGCCCGGAGGGAGCGGCGGGCGGCTCGCTGCTCAAGCCGCGCCTGGCGCTGGTGCCGTTCCTGGTGCTGCTGCCCTGGCTGTCGGCGGACGTGGGCCGGTGGGGCCGGGCGGTGGCGGTCCTGGCCGCGGCCGTGCTGGCGGTCCGCCTGGTGACCTACGCGGTGCCTTGTTACCGCGCCGGCAGCCGCGACGTGGAGGCGTTCGTGCGCGGGCTCGACGCGGTGCCGCCCGGGTCGGTGGTGGCGCCGCTGATCTTCGACCGCCGCACCACCCGCTGCATGCGAACCGGGTCGGTGGATCACGCCACCGGCTATGCGGCGCTGGCCAAGGGGCTGATCGACTTTGACAACTACGAGGCGCACACCGACTACTTCCCCGTGCGCTTCCGCGCCTCCGCGGTGGGCCCGGCGTCCCTGAGCATCGAGACCGACCCGGCGAACGTGCCGGTGCGCCGGCTGATGTCGCGGGTCGACTACATCTATTGCTGGCGGATGCCGCCTGACGCGCCGGTCGCCGGCCGCCTGGAGCGGCAGTGCAAGCTGGTCGCAGCCGGCGATCAATGGCGCCTTTACTCCGCCGACCTGCCCGACGAGGGAGGCGACGGCGGCGGTGGACCTGGGGCGGCGGCGAGCGCCGCCGGGAAGGCGCCGCCCTAGCGCGGCCGCCAGGGGCCACCTGGATGCCGCCGCTCTGATGCCGCCACTCTGATGCCGCCACTCTGATGCCGCCGCACGACGCCGTCGATGCCGTCGCCGAGATCGGGGCCGGGCGCCGCCGCTGGCGGCGGCCGCCGTGGCCGGCCTGGGTCTACGCCGCGCTGGCGGCGCTCTACCTGGTGCCCTTCTGGGCGGTGCCGGGCTACCTGCCTTCGACCGACGGCCCGAGCCACGTCTACAACGCCTGGTTGCTGGGCGAGCTCGCGGGTCCGGCGCCGGCGCGGCTGCTGCGGGCGTACTACACCATCAACCCGCAGCCGGTGCCGAACAGCCTCAGCCATGTCGCGCTGATGGCGCTGCTGTGGGTGCTGCCGCCGGCGGCGGCGGAGAAGGCGCTGCTCTCGGCCTACGTGCTGCTGCTCGCGGGCGCGTTGTGGTACCTGGCAGGCGCGGTCGATCGCGGGCGAGCCTGGCTGGCGTTGCTCGGCCTGCCCTTCGCGTGGAACATGCTGCTCGGATACGGCTTCTACAACTTCCTCTTCAGCATCCCGCTCCTGCTGCTGGCGCTCGGCCTGTGGTGGCGGCATCGCGATCGCCCGGGCCCTGGCTTCGCCGCCGCCCTCGTGGGCTTGCTGCTGGCGTGCTACTTCGCTCACATCCTGGCGGCGGTGCTGGCGCTCGCCGGCATCGGCGTGCTGTGGCTGGCCAGCTGGCGGCGCGAGCGGTGGCGAGGCCACCTGGCGCACCTGGCGATCCTGGCCCCGGCGGCGGTGCTGCCGGTGTGGTTCACGGTCGTGCGGCCTGGCGCTCCGGGCTATCCGTCCGGCGCCACGTGGCAGACGCTGTGGAGCGACCTGGCACACCTGCGAACGTTGTGGCAGTTCAGCGGCGAGCGCGGGGAGACCGGGGCCATCCTGGCCAAGGTGTTCGCCGCGTGGATCGCGTTCACCCTGCTGCGCGCGGCGTTGGCCCGGCGGACAGGCACGCCCGCGGGCGCCGCGGGCACCGTTGGAACCCTGGGCACCGCGGGCACCGCGGGCGCCGCCGCGGACCCCGAGAGTCGCACCACCCGGTCGCGGCGCTGGTGGTGGCGAGAGGAGGACGGCTTCCTGGTGCTGGCGCTGCTCCTGACCGGGTTCTACTTCCTCAGCCCCGGGGGAACGGCGGGCGGAGGGTTCTTGCAGCCGCGCCTCCTCCTCTACCCGTTCCTCGTCGTGCTGCCCTGGCTGTCGACGGACGTGGGCCGGTGGGGCAGAGCGGCGGCCGTCGCCGCCCTGGCCGCGCTGGCGGCGTACCCGGTGACCTGGGCGGTGCCGTGCTACCGCGCCGGCGCCCGCGACGTGGAGGCCTTCGTGCACGGCCTCGACGCGGTGCCGCCCGGCTCGGTGGTGGTGCCCCTGGTCTTCGACCGTCACACCACGAGCTGCATGCGCGCGGGATCGGTCGATCACGCCGCCGGCTATGCGGCGGTGGCCAAGGGGCTGGTCGACTGGGACAACTACGAGGCGCAGACCGATCTCTTTCCGGTGCGGTTCCGCCCCTGGGCGGTGCGCCCGACCAGCCTCGGCGTCGAGAACGACCCGCTGCACATCCGGGTCCACGAGCTGCGGTCGCGGGTCGACTACATCTACTGCTGGCGGATGCCGCCCGGTGCGCCGGTGGCCGGCGGGTTGGCGCGGCAATGCACGCTGGTGGCCGCCGGTGACCAGTGGCGCCTGTATGCGGCGCAGCCGCCCCCGGAGGCCCGGTCCGGGTCATCCAAGGCGTCGCCGGCCGCGTACTCTCCGTAGGCCGGGACGTCCCCGGCTCGGGCGGCCCGGGGTCAGCCCCGAATCACCCAACGCCCCGGGCCGCGCCCGTCTTCGCCTGTTCCTCCCGCCACCGCCTTCCCCTGGCGCCCGCAACCCCGTACGATACGGAGGTGGTTGCCCGGGCCGTCCTGGCTGCGTGGCTGCCCTCCGGCCGCGGCCATGCGCGCGCCACCGCATCGACCCATGGGAGGAAACGGCTGATGGCCATGACCGAACGCGCCCCCGGCAGCACCATCGACCGCATCGGCGCCTGGCTCGGCGACGAGGCGGAGTCACTGCTCGGCTACACCTGCAAGGGGATCGGCAAGGAGCGCCTGATGCTGCCCGGGCCGGACCACGTGGACCAGGCCTTCGGCCCCTCGGACCGCAAGCCGGCGGTGCTGGTCAACCTGCAGCGGCTCTACGGCCACGGCAGGCTGGCCCACACCGGCTACCTGTCGATCCTGCCAGTGGACCAGGGGGTCGAGCACTCGGCCGCCGCCTCCTTCGCGCCCAATCCCGACTACTTCGATCCGGAGAACATCATCCGGCTGGCGATCGAGGCGGGCTGCAACGCCGTCGCCTCGACGCTGGGAGTGCTGGGATCGGTGGCGCGGCGTTATGCGCACCGGCTGCCGTTCATCTGCAAGATCAACCACAACGAGATGCTCTCCTACCCGAACAGCTTCGAGCAGATCCTCTTCGCCAACGTCGAGCAGGCCTGGGAGCTGGGCGCCGCCGCGGTGGGCGCCACCGTCTACTTCGGCAGCGAGGACTCGCACCGCGAGATCGTCGAGATCTCCGAGGCGTTCCATCACGCCCACGACCTCGGCATGGCCACCGTCCTCTGGGCCTACCTGCGCAACAGCGCCTTCAAGAAGGACGGCGTCGACTACCACCAGTCCGCCGACCTCACCGGCCAGGCCAACCACCTGGCCGTCACCATGGAAGCCGACATCGTCAAGCAGAAGCAGCCCGACCGCAACGGCGGCTACCCGGCGGTCAACTTCGGCAAGACCGACAAGCGCGTCTACGGCGAGCTGGTGGCCGACCATCCGATCGACTGGACGCGCTGGCAGGTGGTGAACTGCTACATGGGGCGGGCCAGCCTGATCAACTCCGGCGGCGACTCGAAGGGCCAGAGCGACCTCGAGCAGGCGGTGCGCACGGCGGTGGTCAACAAGCGCGCCGGCGGCTCCGGCCTGATCTCGGGCCGCAAGACCTTCCAGCGGCCGCTGCGTGAAGGCGTCGAGCTGTTCCACGCCATCCAGGACGTGTTTTTATGCCCCGAGGTCACCATCGCCTGAGTTGGCACCTTCGCTCGGAGCCGCGCCAGCGGCGACGAGCCGGCGGATCTCGTCGCCGTGGGCCAGGGCGTCGCGCTCGCCGATCTCGAGCAGGCGCCCGAGGTAGTCGGGCTGGAACATCAGCATCGACAGGAAGTCGGGAGTCGTGCTCTCGCGCGTGCCGAGGCTGCGGGTGAGGTAGCGGAAGGCTGGCGCCAGACGCGGCTCGTACTTCGCGGCGAGCAGGCCGAGGTCCTCCGAGGGGCGCAGCACCAGGATGTCCACCGGCCGCATGCCGTGCCGCCGCTCGACGGGCAGCGGCCGGATCAAGCGGTTGAAGATCTCGAGCGTGCGGGCGTCGCGGTCGAGGACGTCGAGGAAGATCGAGTTCATCAGGTGTGAGAGGATCTGGGCCGGCGGCGGATAGCCGCTGATCTTGTGGCGGCTCGCCTCTTCCTCGCTCTGCTCGTAGCGCGGCGAGATCGCCAGGATGCGCGAAGCGCCCAGGTGGACGGCGCCGGAGAGCGGGGCGTCGAGGCGGACGCCGCCGTCGCCGTGCCACGAATCGCCCAGGCGCACCGCCGGGAAGAACAGCGGCAGCGCCGCGCTCGCCATGACGTGACCGATGGTCAGCCGGCTGTTGAAGCTGCGGTGGCGCGGCCGGCTCCAGGGGCGGATGTCCGCGCCCTGCACCCAGGTGATGGTCTGGCCGGTGGAGTAGTTGAGGGTGGTCAGCGCGACGGCGTGCAGCAGCCCGCGCTCGAGGTTGCGGCCGATGCCGACGAACTCGCCGTCGACGGTCGCCACGGTGCTCTCGACCAGCTGCTGCAGGGGGCTCGCATCGACCAGGCCGCGAACGGAGGGGGACACCGCCGAGCCGCCGGTCGAGAGGCGGGTGACCCAGCGGGTGAAATACTTGGCGAGCGACGGCGTGTCGACGCGGAAGACGTCGGCGGTCTCGAGCCGCCGCCAGACCTTCGCCAGGGCGCGGGACGACTCGCCCAGGGGAGCCGGATGGGCAGCGATGACGACGGTGTTGATGCCGCCCGCGGAGACGCCGACCAGGATGGGCACGCGCAGCTCCGGCAGCAGCCGGCCGATGCCGCGCAGCACCCCCGCCTGGTAGGCGCCGCGGGCGCCGCCGCCGGAGAGCACCAGGGCGAGATCGGGCGGCGGCGCCGCCGGACCGGTGGGAGTGGCATCAGCAGGCACTGAAAGGAGCACGCGAGATGAGATCGATCCGCATCCTGATCGCTTTGATTGTACTCCTCGCCGCCGCCGCCGCCGGCTTCGCATACTCGGGGATCTTCGACGTCTCCGCAGCCGTCGCGGACCCGGCCTGGCGGGCGCGGCTGTTCGAGATCGTCAAGGACCGCTCGATCGATCGGCGTGTCGCGGCGCTGCCGGCGGCGCCGCCGCTCGGCGATCCGCAGCTGATCCGGGCCGGGCTCATCCACTTCAGCGAGATGTGCGTGACCTGCCACGGCGCTCCCGGGGTCCCGAAGTCGGAGATCGGCATGGGACTGAACCCCGATCCCCCGGACCTCGCGCACGAGGGCGCCGAGCAGGCGCCGGCGCGCCTCTTCTGGGTGCTCAAGAACGGCATCAAGATGACCGGCATGCCCGCCTTCGGCATGACGCATACCGACGAGCAGATCTGGTCGATGGTCGCTTTCCTCGAGCAACTGCCGAAGCTGAACCCGCAGCAGTACGCGGCGATGGCGCAAGAGGCCGGGGTCCACCCGCCTCCGGCCGGCCACCAGTAGGCTCGGCGACCGGTGGGCGGTCAGGCTCGCCGGCGGGCGGATTTCCCCCCGCCTCCCGGCCCTCTGCCGTGCCGGCGTCGGCGCTTTTTATCTCATGGCCGGCTTTGCATTTTCGTGAACCAACCTTGCACTAAAAGGTGCCCGTGCAGGTTTGCAAATTCTCGACCGTTGTGACACCCTGAGCCAGTTCTTCGCACAGCGTGCGTGCCGCGCGGCGCGGCGATTTCATCGCAGTAACTGCGCAGCAGCACCAGTCATGAATTGAGCTCGGAGTGCCCTGGGCGGTATCCAGGGGGCCGGGGCGATTGAGGAGGCAGGCTAACCCATGCGCTTTGGTCTTCGCTCTCTACTGGCTTTCGTCCTCTTGGCCTCCGCCACGGCGGCCGCCTTCGCCGCCGCTCCATCGGAGGCCGCCGCTCCCGGCCCAGGCACTGTCCAGCAACAGGAAGCCGTGGCGCCGGCCGCGCCCGCCACTGGCGCCGCTGCCAAGCCCGCGCACCAGGCGCCGGTCGGCGCGCCCGCTCCCGTCAAGCGGCCGCCGCGGCCGCCGCTGCCACCGGTGGTTCCGAGCGTCAAGGCCAATACGACGCCGCCCACCGCCTTCTTCACGGTGGCGCCGTGCCGGGTCATCGACACCCGGCTGGCGGCAGACGCGCCGGCGCTCCAGACCGGCGTCGCCAGGACGATCCAGATCACGGGGAATTGCGGGATCCCGACCTCGGCGCAGCAGGTGGCGGTCAACGCGGCGGTGACGCAGCAGACGTCTGCCGGTTCGATCGAGCTCTATCCCGGCGACGGCACGCCGACCGGCCTGGCGCTGAACGATTTCCTGGCAGCCACGCGCGCCAACAACGCGGTGGTGCCGCTGGCACTGAACGGCAACGGCACCATCGACGTGCTCCTCACCACGGCCACGGGGAGCCAGACCGCCGATTTCTTCCTGGACCTGAGCGGTTACTTCGCGGTGGTGAACCCGATCGCCGTGGACGACAGCTATAGCACGCCCTTGAACACGCCCCTCGCCCAGGCCGCGCCCGGGGTGCTCGCCAACGACACGCTCAACGGCGGGGCGATCTTCAGCTACGGCGCCTCGACCGGCGGCGAGCAGACCACGATCGGCGCGGCCACGCCCACCTCGGCGGCCGGCTCGATCACGCTCAACGCCAACGGCAGCTTCAACTACGCCCCGGCCGCCAGCTTCCAGGGCAACGACACGTTCAAGTACGTCCTCAAGAACACCTTCGGCAGTTCGACGGCCACCGTGACCATCGCCGTGGGCAAGACCCCCCAGACGATCACCTTCACCTCGACGGCCCCTGCCGGAGCGACGGTCGGCGGGCCGACCTACAACGTGACGGCGACCGCGTCGTCGGGCCTCTCGGTGACGTTCACGATCGACGCGTCGGCCGCCTCGGTGTGCTCGATCTCGGGCACGACGGTGTCGTTCATCGGCGCCGGCACCTGCGTGATCGACGCCAACCAGGCCGGCAACGCCACCTACGCCCCGGCGCCGCAGGCGCAGCAGTCGTTCGCGGTGGCCAAGGGCAGCCAGACGATCACCTTCACCTCGACGGCCCCTGCCGGAGCGACGGTGGGCGGGCCGACCTACAACGTGACGGCGACCGCGTCGTCGGGCCTGACGGTGGCCTTCACCATCGACGCGTCGGCCGCCTCGGTGTGCTCGGTCTCGGGCTCGACGGTGTCGTTCACCGGCGTCGGCACCTGCGTGATCGACGCCAACCAGGCGGGCAACGCCAACTACAACGCGGCGCCGCAGGTGCAGCAGTCGTTCGCCGTGGGCATGGGCAACCAGACGATCACCTTCACCTCGACAGCGCCGTCGAACGCGCAGGTCGGCGGACCGACCTACAACGTGACGGCGACCGCGTCGTCGGGCCTCTCGGTGACGTTCACGATCGACGCGTCGGCCACCTCGGTGTGCTCGATCTCGGGCTCGACGGTGTCGTTCACCGCCACCGGCACGTGCGTGATCGACGCCAACCAGGCGGGTAACGCCAACTACAACGCGGCGCCCCAGGCACAGCAGTCGTTCGGGGTGGGCAAGAACGACCAGACGATCACCTTCACCTCGACGGCTCCGGCCGGGGCCAAGGTGGGTGGACCGACCTACACCGTGACAGCGACCGCCTCGTCGGGCCTGACCGTGGCGTTCACGATCGACGCGTCGGCCGCCTCGGTGTGCTCGATCTCGGGCTCGACGGTGTCGTTCACCGGCGTCGGCACGTGCGTGATCGACGCCAACCAGGCCGGCAACGCCAACTACAACCCGGCGCCGCAGGTGCAGCAGTCCTTCGCGGTGGCCAAGGGCGACCAGACGATCACGTTCACCTCCACGGCACCAGCCGGGGCGACGGTGGGAGGGCCGACCTACAACGTGACGGCGACCGCGTCGTCGGGCCTCGCGGTGACCTTCACCATCGACGCCTCCGCCAGCGGGGTGTGCACGATCTCTGGCGGCGCTGGCCCCCGTCCGCGCAACGGTGTCGCCTCGTCCAGGACGCTCCGGGGACCCCGGGGGCCGGTGGTGAACGATGGGAGCGCGACGGTGTCGTTCATCGGCGTCGGCACCTGCGTGATCGACGCCAACCAGGCTGGCGACTCCAACTGGAACGCCGCGCCGCAGGCGCAGCAGTCGTTCGCGGTGGCCAAGGGCGACCAGACGATCACCTTCACCTCGACGGCTCCCTCCGGGGCGACGGTGGGCGGGCCGACCTACAACGTGACGGCGACGGCGTCGTCGGGCCTGACGGTGACGTTCACGATCGATGCGTCGGCGGCCTCCGTCTGCTCGATCTCGGGCTCGACGGTGTCCTTCACCGCCAACGGCACGTGCGTGATCGACGCCAACCAGGCCGGCAACGCCAACTACAACCCGGCGCCGCAGGCGCAGCAGTCGTTCGCGGTGGGCAAGGGCAACCAGACGATCACCTTCACCTCGACCGCGCCGTCGAACGCGCAGGTCGGCGGGCCGACCTACACCGTGACGGCGACCGCCTCGTCGGGCCTCACGGTGGCGTTCACCATCGACGCATCGGCAAGCTCGGTGTGCTCGATCTCGGGCTCGACGGTGTCGTTCACCGCCGTCGGCACCTGCGTGATCGACGCCAACCAGGCCGGCAACGCCAGCTACAACGCGGCACCGCAGGCGCAGCAGTCGTTCGCGGTGGGCAAGGGCAACCAGACGATCACGTTCACCTCGACGGCTCCTGCGGGCGCGAAGGTGGGCGGGTCGACCTACAACGTGACGGCGACCGCGTCGTCGGGCCTGACGGTGACGTTCACGATCGACGCCTCGGCGAGCGCGGTCTGCTCGATCTCGGGCTCGACGGTGTCGTTCATCGGCACCGGCACCTGCGTGATCGACGCCAACCAGGCCGGCAACGCGAACTACAACGCGGCGCCGCAGGTGCAACAGTCGTTCGCGGTGGCCAAGGGCGACCAGACGATCAACTTCACCTCGACGGCCCCGGCCGGGGCGAAGGTGGCCGGACCGACCTACAACGTGACGGCGACGGCGTCGTCGGGCCTGCCGGTGACCATCACGATCGACGCGTCCGCGGCCTCGGTGTGCTCGATCTCGGGCTCGACGGTGTCGTTCATCGGCGCGGGCACCTGCGTGATCGACGCCAACCAGGCGGGCAACGCCAACTACAACGCGGCGCCGCAGGCGCAGCAGTCGTTCGCGGTGGCGAAGGGCGACCAGACCATCACCTTCACCTCGACGGCCCCTGCCGGCGCCAAGTTCGGCGGCCCGACCTACAACGTCACGGCGACCGCATCGTCGGGTCTCCCGGTGACGATCACCATCGACGCCTCGGCAAGCTCGGTGTGCTCGATCTCGGGCTCGACGGTGTCGTTCATCGGCGCGGGCACGTGCGTGATCGACGCCAACCAGGCGGGCAACGCCAACTTCAACGCGGCACCGCAGGCGCAGCAGTCGTTCGCGGTGGCCAAGGCGGACCAGACCATCAGCTTCACCTCGACCGCCCCGACCTTGGCGACGCCCGGTGGGCCGACCTACACCGTGAGCGCGACCGCGACGTCGGGTCTCGCGGTGACGTTCACCATCGACGCGTCGGCGAGCTCGGTGTGCTCGATCTCGGGCGCGACGGTGTCGTTCACCGCCGACGGCACCTGCGTGATCGACGCCAACCAGGCCGGCAACGCCAACTACAACGCGGCGCCGCAGGTGCAGCAGTCGTTCACGGTCGACACGCCGCCGACGGTGACCACCACCAACCCGGCCAACGGCGCCACCAGCGTGCCGGTCGCCAGCACCATCACGATCAACTTCAGCAAGCCGGTCACCGTCAACGGCTCGACCTTCATGCTGGCCTGCTCGCCCGGCTCGGCGCCTAGCTTCACGGTGACGCCGGCCTCTCCCGCGGCCAGCTACGTGCTGCATCCGTCGGCCAACCTGCCGTTCGACAGCAGCTGCACGGTGACCGTCGTCGCCGCCCAGGTCACCGACGCGGCCGGCAGGAACATGGTGTCGAACTACATGTTCTCCTTCTCGGTGCCGCCGATTGCGGTCGCCGACACCTATCCCGAGACCCTGATCGGCAACGTCTCGATCAACTCCTCGGTGATCGCCTTCAGCGTCACCGCCAACGACCAGCACAACTCGCCGATCACGATCACCGCCTTCGACGCGACGAGCGCCAACGGCGGCACCGTCGCGATGACCACCTCGGGCGCCGGCATCGGGCAGTTCACCTACAACCCGGCGGCGGGCTACGTGGGCGCCGACTCGTTCACCTACACGATCAGCGACGCCAACGGCAGCTCGACCGCCACGGTGAGCCTCACCCTCTCCGGCATCATCTGGTTCATCAACGACAGCGCCGGCGCCGGCGACGGCCGGCTGGCCTCGCCGTTCAACAGCCTGGCCGCCTTCCAGGCGGTCAACGACGGCGCCGGCCACCATCCGGCGGCCAACGCCAACGTCTTCCTCTACGACGACTCCTCCGCTTACACCGGCCCGGTCACCCTGCTGAACGGCCAGAAGCTCATCGGCCAGGACGCCACCTCGAGCCTCTCGGCGATCACCGGCCTCACCCCGGGCACGAGCAGCGCGACGCTGCCCTCGACCGGCGGCGGCAGCCCGAACAAGGTCACGATCACCTCCGTCGGCAACACCGTCACCCTCGGTTCGGGCAACACCGTCTGGGGCATGACCCTCGGCAACTCCACCGGCACGGCGCTGACCGGCGCCAGCGTCGGCAGCTTGAAGCTCCGCGACCTGACCATCAACACCACCGGCGCCGCGGTGAGCCTCGCCAGCGGCGCCCTCGACGCGATCTTGAACGCGGTCTCCTCGGGCGGCGGCACGCACGGCATCTCGCTCACCTCGACCACCGGCTCCTTCGACGTCGAGGGCGGTGGCGCCTCCGACCCGGCGAATTCGACCCGTGGCCGCACCACCGCCAAGAACGGCGGCGGCACGCTGACCCTGGGCTCCGGCGGCACCATCCAGAACGCCACCAGCGCCGGCGTCCTGCTGTCCTCCGCGACCAACGTGACGCTGCGCAACATGACGATCGAGAACAACGGCGGCTCCGGCGTCAACGACGGCGGCGACGGCATCAACGCGACCAATGGCTCGGCCCTGACGCTCGACAACGACCTGATCCAGGGGCAGACCACCAACAACGGCGTGCACGCGACCGGCGTCGCCGGAGTCGCTTTCCAGCACACCGAGGTCACCAACAACGCCTCCGCCTCCGGGACCGCCGGCACCCACGTGTGGGACGTCCGCGTCGACAGCGGCACCGGCACCTGGACCGTGGCGAGCTCGCTGTTCCACAACTCGCTGGAAGACATCTTCGGCGTATCTCAGACCGGCAGCGCGACGATGACTCTGACCGTGACCAACAGCCAGTTCACCGACACGGCCACCACCGCGTCCGGCAACGACGGGCTGCAGGTCAATCTTCAGAACACCTCCAACGTCACGCTCTCCGTGGATGTCAGCACCTTCCTGCGCAACCGGACGAACGGCGTCCAGTACGAGACCACCGACAGTGCCGGCGGCGGCTTCACCGTGACCAACTCGAGCTTCGATCAGAACGCCATCGACATCGACCTATTCCACCAGGGCGCCGGGCAGACGGTGAGCTTCAACATCTCGAACAACACGCTGCGCCAGACCGTGGGCGGCCTCAGCGGCTCGATCGGCGTTCAGCTGGGCTCCGCCTCGACCGCCACCACACTGCTCCAGGGCAAGATCCTCAACAACACGATCGGGAACGCGGGTGTCGTTCACTCGGGTTCGCAACAGGGCAGCGGCATGGGCGTCGCCGCCACCGGGGCCGGCACCCTCACCGCGATGGTCGACGGCAACACGGTGGTCCAGGTCGACAACGAGGGGCTCAATGCCTCGGCCGTTCAGGGCACGGGCACGTTGAACCTGACGGTGACGAACAACCATTTCTCACTCGACAACGCCTCTCCGAACAGCGACTTCGGCGCGATCATCGTGGATGGCGGCCAGGCCGGCGATTCCCAGACGTTGTGCCTCCACATGAGTGGCAATACCGACACCGGGAACGCCTCGACCGGTGGCTCCGGCGTGGCCCTGCTCACCGAGGCCGGGAGCCCGACGTTCAACATCCAGAGCTACGGCGGCGCCGCGAACGATGCCGCGGCGATCGCCAGCTTCATCGACGGCGCGAACACCGACAACCCGACGCCGGCCCTGATCTCGGCGGGGGCGGGGACGATGAAAGCCGCGCCTGCCAACTGCCCGACCCCGCCGTGAGAGTGACGACCCGAAGGTGAGATCTCCACGCCGCCGCACCCGGACAGCGGCGGCGCGGTAACGCAGTCAAACCAGGACCCTGGAGGAGGAAACGATGTCCGAGCCGTTCCTTTCAGAGATCAAGATCATGTCCTTCGGTTTCCCGCCGAAGGGTTGGGCGCTCTGCGACGGCCAGCTGCTGCCGATCAACCAGAACCAGGCCCTGTTCTCGCTGCTCGGCACCACCTACGGCGGCGATGGCCGGGTCAACTTCGGCCTGCCGGACCTGCAGGGCAGGACGGCGATGCACATGGGGAGTGGGCACACGCTCGGCGAGCGGGGCGGCGAACAAGCCCATACCTTGTCAATCTCCGAGATCCCCACCCATGTCCACACCGCGCAGGCGTCTCTCGAGACGACGAACAACCTGGTCGATCCGCCGGCCAACAGCATCCTCGCCAGCCCGGCCGTGCAGCTGTACTGCTCGACCCTCACCAACCTAACCTCCATGATTCCCTCGACCATCGGCAACGTGGGCGGCAGCCAGGCGCATCTCAACATGCAGCCCTTCCTGACCCTGAGCTTCTGCATCGCGCTCCAGGGCATCTTCCCGTCGCAGACCTGAGGAGAGTCCATGTCCCAACCATACGTCGGCGAGATCCGCATGTTCGCGGGGAACTTCGCCCCCGCGGGATGGATGTTCTGCGAGGGGCAGCTCCTGCCCATCTCGGAGTACGAGACGCTGTTCAACCTGATCGGCACCACCTACGGCGGAGACGGCCAGAGCACCTTCGGCCTGCCCGACCTGCGCGGCCGGCTGCCGATCCACCAGGGCAACGGCTTCACGCTGGCTGAGACCGGCGGCGTCGAGACGGTGACGCTGACGGTGTCGCAGATCCCGGCCCACAGCCATCCCTACCTGGCGACGACCAATCCCGACAACGCGGCGAGCCCGGCCAACAGCCTGGCCGGTCAGCTGTCTTCCGGCGGCCTGGTGAAGTTGTATTCCGGCGTCGCGCCCACCGCGGTGATGGCGCCGACCGCGATCACCTCCACCGGCGGCAGCCAGCCGCACGACAACTTCCAGCCCTATCTCTGCATCGACTTCATCATCTCGCTCTTCGGCGTCTTCCCGTCGCAAACGTGAGGAGATCACCATGGCGAATCCATTCGTGGCCGAGATCCGCATCTTCCCCTTCAACTTCGCGCCCAAGGGCTGGGCGTTCTGCGACGGCCAGATCCTGCCGCTCTCCCAGAACACGGCGCTCTTCTCGCTGCTCGGCACCACCTACGGCGGCGATGGCAAGTCCAACTTCGCCCTGCCGAACATGCAGGGCAATGCGCCCATGCACCCGGGCCAGGGGCCGGGTCTTTCTCTTCACGACCTCGGGGAGACCGGCGGCTCCGACACGGTCTCGCTTCTCGAGTCCGAGATCCCCTCCCACAGTCATGCCATGATGGGCACCCCCATCCCGGCGATCGATTTCACGCCGGGCCCGTCGATCTCGTTCGGCAAGTCGGCCGGCATTGCCGCTTATTGCACGGTCAGCAACTCGAACCTGACCCAGATGTCCGACAACACCATCGCTCCGGCCGGTGGCGACCAGCCG
>DATDGZ010000503.1:0-10475 GCA_036521795.1 Thermoanaerobaculia bacterium
GAAGTACTCCGCCATGCGGGTCCAGGACTCGCCGACGTGCGAGAGGCCGGCGAGATGCACCACGGCGTCGGGGTCGGCCGCCCGGACGGCCACGGCCATGGCGGCGGCGTCCAGCAGGTCGGCCTCGTAGAGCGTCACGCCCGGCGCCCGCGGCGCCTCCTCGAAGAAGGTGCCGCTCACCCTCTCGCCGTGCGCCAGCAGCAGGCGCGCGAGCCGCGAGCCCACGAAGCCGCCGACGCCGGTGAGCAGCAGGTGCATGGCGGGTGCCTTGCCGGGAGGAGCGGGGGCAGCGCCCTGCTCTAGCCCGCCCCCCTGGAGGAGGCGCCGACCTCCACCGCCGCCAGCCGGGCCTGGCGCGCTGCCAGCACCTGGCGCCAGTAGGCGAGCAGGTCGCGCAGGGTCTGCTCGAAGGGGATGCGCGGTTCCCAGCCGGTGTCGGCGCGGAACTTCGAGCTGTCGCCGATCAGGATCTCGACGTCGGAAGGGCGGAGCCGCTCGGGGTCGATCTCGATCTTCACCTTCGCGGAGCTGAGCGCCAGCAGCTGGTCGAGCATCTCGCGGATGTGGATGCCGCGGCCGGTGGCGATGTTGTAGACCTCGCCCGGCTTGGCGCGCGTCACGGCCAGCCAGTAGGCGCGCACCATGTCGCGCACGTCGGTGAAGTCGCGGATGGCCTCGAGATTCCCCACCTTGATCACCGGCTCCTGCAGGCCGAGCTCGATGGCCGCCACCTGGCTCGCGAAGTTGGAGGTGACGAAGACCTGGCCGCGCCGCGGCCCGGTGTGATTGAAGCCGCGGGTGCGGATCGCCTTCAGGCCGTAGCTCTGGAAATACTGGTAGCCGAGCAGGTCCTGCGCCACCTTCGACACCGCGTACGAGGACAGCGGCCGCAGCGGGTTGCTCTCCTTGATCGGCGTCTCGTGCGGCAACACCAGGCCGTACTGCTCGCTCGAGCAGGCGATCTGCACCACCGGGTCGAGGTGCAGCGTGCGGATCGCCTCGAAGATGTTGACCTGGCCGCTGATGTTGGTCGTGAGCGTCTCGTTCGGCGCCGTCCAGCTGGCCGGCACGAAGCTCTGCGCCGCCAGGTGGAAGATGTAGTCGGGGCGCGTACGGTCGAGAGCGGCGAGGGCCGAGCTGAAGTCGCGCAGGTCGGTCTCGACCAGGTGGATGCTGCCGCGCAGGTGCTCGACGTTGTCCATGCGGCTGCGCCAGCGATAGGTGCCGTGCACCTCGACCTCCGGGTGCTCGGCAAGCAGGTACTCCGCCAGGTGCGACCCGGCGAAGCCGGTGATGCCAGTGATCAAAGCCCTCATCGACTCCTCCCTTGCTGCCAACGACGCCAACGACGCCAACGACGCGAACGATGCGAACGACGCGACCCGGCGACGAAAGCGACTAACGCGACGGACGCGACTCGTCCAGCTGCGACAGGTACTCGGCCAGCCCCCGCTCCCAGCTCTCCACCGGCCGCCCCAGCAGCGCTTCGCAGCGCTCGACCGCGAGCACCGAATAGGCCGGGCGCGGTGCCGGCCGCGGCATCTCGGCGGTGGTGACCGGCACCACCTCCACGTTGCCGGCCGCACCCGGGCACCAGCGCGCGATGGCGGCGGCAAAAGAGTACCAGGAGACGGGCTCGCAGTTGCGATAGTGCACGATCCCGGTGGCCGCGAGCGGCGCCAGGTCGAGCAGCGCTCGCGCCAGGAACCCGGTCCAGGTGGGCGCTCCCACCTGGTCCGCGACCACCCGCAGCTGCCGCGCGCCGCCGTCGATCTGGCGCACGATGGCGGTCACGAAGTTGGGGCCGCCGGCCCCGAAGAGCCAGCTCGTGCGCACCACCAGGCTGCGGCCGTAGGCCAGGGCCCGCTCCTCGCCCAGGAGCTTGCTGCGGCCGTAGGCCGAGCGCGGGCCGGTGGCGTCGTCCTCGGTGTAGGGGCGCTGCCTGGCGTCGCCGTCGAAGACATAGTCGGTCGACACCTGGACCAGCCGCGCACCGCGACGCTCGGCCGCCCGCGCCACCCGCCCGACGGCCTCGCCGTTGACCTCCAGGGCACGCTCCGGCTGCGTCTCGCAGTCGTCGACCCGGGTGAAGGCGGCGCAGTTGATCACCGCCTCCGGGCCGAAGGCCGCCATCCAGTGATCCAGCCGCGCCTCGTCGCCGACGTCGCCCTGCGCGTGCGACAGGGCCAGCGCCGGCCAGCCCCGCGCCCGCGCCGCCGCCAGCACGGCGCCGCCGAGCATGCCGCCGCCGCCCAGGACCAGGGTCCGCATCAGGTGATGCCCACCTCGGAATTGTCGCCGACCATGAAGCGGTAGGCCTTCGGCTTCTGGTCGGTCTTGACGATGCGGACGTTGCGGCCGATCAACGAGCCGTCGATCCGCAGCGGGATGTCGCGGATGGTCGAGTCGGCGAGCACGATCGAGTTCTCGAGCTCGCAGCACACCAGGGTGCAGCGCTCGCCGATCGAGGTGTAGGGGCCGACGAAGGCGCTCTCGAGGCGGGTGCCGTCGCCGATCACCACCGGCCCGCGCACCAGCGAGTCGACGATCTCGACGTTGGCTCCCAGCGACACCCGCCCCTCGATCCGGCTGCCGGCGCCGACCTCCGAGGCGCGCAGCGGCTCGATGCCCTCGAGCACGATGCGGTTGGCCTCCAGCATGTCCTCGAGCTTGCCGGTGTCCTTCCACCAGCCGCGCACCAGGTGGGGATGGACCTCGAGGCCGCGATCGATCAGGTCCTGGATGGCATCGGTGATCTCGAGCTCGCCGCGCGCCGACGGCTTGATTCGGCGCACCGACTCGAAGATCGTCGAATCGAACATGTAGACGCCGACGAGAGCCAGGTTGCTCCGCGGCTCGCGCGGCTTCTCGACCAGCCGCTGCACCTTGCCCCCGGCCGCCAGCTCGGCGACCCCGAACTGCTGCGGGTTCGGCACCTCCGCGAGCAGGATCTCGGAATTGCAGCCGAGCTGCCGGAACTCGTCGACCAGCCCGGTGATGCCGCCGGCGATCAGGTTGTCGCCGAGATACATGACGAACTGCGAGTCGCCGAGATAGGGCTCGGCGATGAGCACCGCGTGCGCCAGGCCGCGCGGCGCGTCCTGCTCGATGTAGGTGACGCGGGCGCCGAAGCGCGAGCCGTCGCCGACCGCGGCGCGGATCTCGCTGCCGGTCTCGCCGACGATGATGCCGATGTCGCTTATGCCGGCGGCGACGATCGCTTCGATGGCGTAGAACAGCACCGGCTTGTTGGCGACCGGCACCAGCTGCTTGGCGGAAGTGTAGGTGAGCGGCCGCAGCCGCGTGCCCTTGCCGCCGGAGAGGATGAGGCCTTTCATGCTGGGCCTTTCCGGCCCCTCAAGGTGCGGTCTGGGTGCTGCGGTTGTTGAGGTCGAGCACGGTGCCGATGTTCTTCAGGCTGACCGAGAAGCGGATCTCGGTGTCGCTCAGCCGCGGACCGATCAGCGCCTTGAACTGGCGCAACTCGAGGCGCAGGCCGTAGCACTGCTCCGACCAGTTGATCGCATAGTACTGCTGTCCCAGCAGGTGGTTCTGCACGTCCCAGCCGACCTGCGCCTGGATCGAGAGCTTCTGCGGGATGACGTTCAGGGCGGTGTTGACGCGGACCTGGTTGCTCTCGGTGACGCCGGTCTCCGGCAGGTAGTTGGTGAACCAGGTCAGGCCGACCACCTGGTTGCCGGGCAGCGAGACGTCGCTCGACAGCGAGGTCGAGGCGATCCTGCCGAACAGGCCGCTGTACTGGACCTCGCCCTTGATGCTGGTCTTCTCGCTGGGGTTGAAGCGCAGCAGGAAGTCCCAGGGACCGGCGCTCGAGTGCTTCGTCAGGTCGAGCGAGGTCTCGCCCGGCACGAGCGGGTCGAAGCTGTACATCCGCGAGACCTCGAAGAGCAGGATCTCGCGCGCGCTGGCGTTCTCCGCGTCGGACTTGGCCAGCAGCCGGTTGTCCAGGGCCACCATCACGTTGTTGGTCGACAGCGGCGCATCGATCTGGTCGAACTGCGGCAGCGCCAGCTGCCGGAAGTCGCTGAACGGTCCGTAGTAGGTGTACGTCACGCGGGGCTCGATGACGTGCTTGAACTTCGCGAAGTCGGCGATCTCCTTCTCGAAGATCTTGGAGAACGAGGGGCCGACGATCTGGGCGGAACCGTAAGGCAGCGCGCGGTGCAGGGTGGTGTTGTCGAAAGCCTGCGTCTCCGTGGTCACGGGGGGCGGCGGCGGCTCGCCGGGCGCCGGCGGCACGCCGGGCGTCGTCGTGAAGGTGGTGGCGAGGCTTCTCTGGTAGAAGGTGTAGCGGTAGCCGCCGGTCATCGAGAGGTTGAGCCACGAGAACGTGTTCACCGGCAGCGTGACCTGCGGGAAGAGGTCGACGCGGCCGTAGCTGCCGGAGTACGAGCCCGGCCGGTTGATGTCGAGGTAGTCCAGGAAGTTGTCCATCTCGAGATAGAACGGCGTCGGGCCGATCTTGGTCGACCGCACCTGGTACTCGACCTCGGGCAGCTTCTTCTGATCGACGTCGGACACGAAGTTGGTGCCGTTGTTGAACAGGATCTGGCGGTCGTTGAACAGGACGTTGAGCAGGTTCGGGCCCCAGTTGCCGGTCAAGAAGGCGCGGCTGTCGACGAAGCGCAGCGAGCTGGTGTCGAAGTCGCGCTCGAAGTCGCGCAGGTAGTCGAAGTCCGAGTACTTCTGGTACTGCATGACCAGGCGCATGCCGAACGGCATGTCCTCGGTGTCATGGTTGAAATTGAGCTTCCAGCGCAGCTTGCCGCAAACCCTGGGATCTTCCCCGGCGCACGCGCTCCTGTCGTCCTTGACCGCATAGCCGGTGAGGTCCCCCCAGGTGCCCTCGGTCGGGCGGTAGCGGAACTCGTCCCCGACTCCGAGGAAGCCGCGGAGGTAGGGCTCGAGATGGATGGTGTCGTCGAAGCTCTGGCCGAGGGTCTGGAAGTAACCCAGGTCGAGCGACGAGCCGCGCTGGCCCGAGGAATGGATCGACGGCACCAGCATGCCCGAGGCGCGGTCCTTCATCGCCGGGTAGAGCATCCAGGGGGTGTAGAACAGCGGCAGCGCCTTCAGCCGGAAGGTGACGTTGCGCATGTGGGCGTAGCCGCCGACGTCGACGGTGGCGCGGCCGAGGTGGAAGCTCCAATCGGGGGTCTTCTGGCTGCACGAGGTGAAGAAGCCGTCGAGCACCACGTAGGTGTCGTCGCCGATCTTGTCGACCTCGACGCCGCTGAAGTAGTAGTCGGGCGCCACGTAGGCGGTCGCCTCGAGCATCTTGCCGGTCTTGGTGTCGAGATCGAAGTTGAGCGTCGTGCCGGTCAGCCGCTTCGGCCCCTGGTCCAGGATCACGTTGCCCTGGGCGACCACCTGCTTGGAGGTGAGGTCGATCTCGACGTGGTCGCCGGTCAGATCGAGGTCCTGGTAGTGCAACTGCACGTTGCCGGTGAGCACCGCGTAGTCGTCGCGCTTGTAGTCGAAGGTCACGGCGCTGCCCGCGGCGGTGGCGCCGTCCTGGAAGTGGAGAGTGAAGTCCATGCGGTTGGGGGCGGCGCCGGGAGGGGTCTTCGGCCGGCCACCGGGCGCGGCCGGGGCGCCGGTCGCCGGGTTGACGCGCTTGCCGCCGCCGGGAGCCGGCGCCGGCGAGCTCGACGGCACGGTGCCGGTGGGCGACGGCCCGATCGACCCCTGGGACGGCTGGCCGGCCGCGGTGCCGGGCGGCGCGGCCGGGTTGACCGCGGGCGCCCCCGCCGGGACGTTGCCGGTGTTGGCCGCCTGCGGCTCGGCCGTCGGGGACGGCGACGGCGGCGGGGTGGATGCGGATGGAGGCGCGGCCTCGGCGGCATCGGCGGGCGATGACGCCGACGCCGGCGACGGCGCCGTGGACGGCTCCGGCGTCGCGGGCGGATTCGTCGCGGGCGCGGTGGGCTGACTCGCGGCGGGTGGCGTCACCTCCGGCGGCGCCGGCGCCGCCGGTGGCGCTGCAGGTTGCTCCGCCGGTTGCGCAGCCGCCGGCGGCACCAGGCACACGATCAGGACCAGGCTGAGCAGCACGCGGCGCGAGGCGGACATGAGCGGCGCCTAGTCTACGCGCTCGATCACCATGGCGGTAGCCTCGCCGCCGCCGATGCAGATGGCCGCGCAGCCGAGCCGCCCGCCGCGCGCCCGCAGGGCGTGCAGCAGGGTCACCAGGATGCGGGCGCCGGAGGCGCCGATCGGGTGGCCCAGGGCGACCGCGCCGCCATGGACGTTGACGCGGTCGGGCGGCAGGCCGAGGTCGCGAAGGAAGGCCATGGCGACGACGGCGAACGCCTCGTTGACCTCCCAGAGGTCGATGTCCGCCGCCTGCAGGCCTGCTCGGGCCAGCACCGCCCGCGCCGCGCCCAGCGGCGCGGTGGTGAACCATTCCGGCCGCTGCGCCAGCGAGGCGTGCGCCACGATGCGCGCGAGCGGCTTGACCCCGAGCGACGCGGCGTGGGCCGCCGTGGTCAGCACCAGCGCCGCGGCGCCGTCGTTGATCTTGCTGGCGTTGCCGGCGGTCACCGTGCCGTCCTTCGCCTGGAAGGCGGGGCGCAGCGAAGAGATGCGGCCGAGATCGACCTTCCAGGGCTCCTCGTCGCGGTCGACCACGACCGGCTCGCCCTTCTTCTGTCCTCGCGGAGGCACCGGCACGCTGGCGATCTCGGCGGCGAAGCTCCCGTCCTCGCCGGCGGCGCGGGCGCGGCGGTAGCTCTCGAGCGCGAAGGCGTCCTGCTCCTCGCGCGAGAACTTGTACTCGGCGGCGCAGAGCTCGGCGCAGCTGCCCATGTGGATGTCGTTGTAAGGGTCCCAGAGCCCGTCGTAGATGGTCGAGTCGAGCAGCTTGCCGTGCCCGAGACGCAGGCCGTCGCGGACTCCCGCCGCGAGGTAGGGCGCCTGGCTCATGCTCTCCATGCCGCCCGCCGCCACCAGCTGGAAGTCGCCGCAGCGCAGGTCGTTGGCGGCGATCATCGCCGCCCGCATCCCGGAGCCGCAGACCTTGTTCAGGGTGACGGCGCCGGTCGCGACCGGGCAGCCGGCGCCGAGGGCGGCCTGGCGGGCCGGGGCCTGCCCCTGGCCGGCGGTCAGCACGCATCCCATGTTGACCTGTTCGATCGCCTCGGGAGTCACGCCGGCCTGGGCGATGGCGGCGGCCAGGGCGCGTGCCCCGAGAGCGTGCGCCGGCAGCGCCGACAAGGCGCCCTGGAAGGCGCCGATCGGGGTGCGTACCGCGCTGAGTATCACCACGTCTTCCATGACGGCTCCTAGGGAAAGATGCGGCCTCCGGGCAAGAGCAGACGGCCGCCGCTGAGCACGGCTGGGCGGGCAGGGAGCGATGCTAGCACACACACCTCTTGGGCACCCTCGCCCTCTCTCCCCCCAGTCGGCAATCCAGTTCTTAGGCCACCGGTGGCGGCGGGCTGCGAGCGAATAGAATGCGGCGCGGGATGGTGCGGGCTCTTGGCATCGACTTCGGCGAGAAGCGGATTGGCATTGCCATCTCCGATCCGGCGGGGCGGCTAGCGGTGCCGCTGATCACGTTGACTCGCCGCGACGATCGCTCGGCGATGGCGGCGATCGCCGAGATCGCTCTCCGCGAGGGTGTCGGACGGCTGGTGCTGGGCGAACCGGTGAGCCTGGACGGGACGCGCGGGCCGGCGGCGGCGCGGGTGCGGCGATTCGGCGAACGGCTGGCGGCGAGGACGGCGCTGCCGCTCACCTTCGTGGACGAGGCGCTGACCAGCGTCGAGGCGGCGGCGAGGTTGCGGGCCGCCGGGGTCGATCCGCGGCGGGAGCCGGAGCGGATCGACGCGCTCGCGGCGCAGATCGTCCTGCAGGAAGAGCTGGACCGCGGCGTCGCGCGGGATGCCCAGGGGCCGGTGGCTGGGGACCCTGAGACCGCTTGAGATCCCGAGACATGGCGGCCAAGGGTAAGGCGGCGAAGGACGAACCCGGGGGCCGGTCCCCGGCCGGCGGCGCCCGCGACTCACGCGGGGCCCGCGAGCGTCGCCGGCGGCGCCGCCATCGCTGGCGCCTGGGGTGCGTCCTGGCGCTGCTGCTGGCCGTCGCCGCGGCGGGCGCGGCCGCCTACGGCTGGTGGGTCATCCTCCCCTACCAACGCTACCCGGGCACCGAGAAGCTGGTGGAGGTCGCTCCCGGCACCGGCGCCGCCCGCATCCTCGAGCAGCTGGGTCGCGAAGGGGTGCTGTCGAGTCCGCTGATCGCGCGCGCCTACCTGGTCTACGTGCTGAGGAACCCGCCGCTACAGGCGGGCGAGTATCGCTTCGCCGGTCCGATGACGTTCCCCGAGGTCCTCCGCAAGCTGGTTCGAGGCGACGTGGTCTCGCGGAGCGTGACGGTCGTCGAAGGGTTCACCCTGGAGGACGTCGCCGACCAGCTGACGCAGGCCGGCGCCGGCCGGCGCGAGGTGTTCCTCGAGAAGATGCGGTCGCCGGCGCTGATCGCCGACCTCGATCCCGCCGCCCCGGACCTCGAGGGCTATCTCTATCCCGAGACCTATCGCTTCCGCGTCGGCACCACCGAGGCGGAGATCGTCGCCACCCTGGTGAAGACCTTCCGCTCGCGGTTCGAGCGCCACGTCCGACCCATGTTCGCGGCGGGGGCCGGGGCAGGGCCCGCGGGGGGGACCGGGGGCGGGCCGGCCGGGGGCGCAGCGGCCGCGGCGGCCGGCAACCTTGCCACGGTGCGCGAGATGGTCACTCTCGCCAGCATCGTGGAGAAGGAGGCGCGGGCGAGCTCCGAGCGGCCGATCATCGCCGGCGTCTACCGCAATCGCGTGGTGCGCCACATGGCTCTCGACGCCGACCCCACCGTGATCTTTGCGCTGCGGCGCCTCGGACGCTGGGATGGCAGCATCCATCACGACGACCTGCGCCTCGATTCGCCGTACAACACCTACCGCTATCCCGGCCTGCCTCCCGGGCCGATCTGCTCGCCCGGCCTGCCCAGCCTGCAGGCCGCGGCCCGGCCGGCGGACGTCCCCTATCTGTACTTCGTCAGCCGCAACGACGGCACCCACGTCTTCGCCACCACCCTCGAAGAGCAGAACCGCAACGTCGACGTCTGGCAGCGGCGGTACTGGCGGGAGCGGCGCCAGCAGGAGCGGCGCGACGCGGCGGGCGGGGCCGGCGGCGGATCGGCGCCGGGCGCCACGCCAGGCCGCGGCAGCGGCGGCCGGGGGCACGGCCGCCGCCGCTAGGGACGCCGCGGACCGCGGCGCGCGGCGGCGGGATGAGGTACTGGGGACTACGAGGGAGACGGACCCACTACCCGAGATGACCCGAGATGACGTTTCATTGACAGTTCCGAGGGCGTGGTGTATCAAGCGAAAAAGCGCAGACCTGCCGCGCCGCCCTGAGCATGACCGCACCCGAGGCAGTGGACCGGGCCAGGAGGAGACATCCATGAACATCCCAGAAGAATTCGGGAACTACCTTCTGCTCAAGAAATTGCGAGAGGACGCCCTCGGCGAGACCTTCCGCGCCGGCCGGGTGGGCAGGGACGGCATCGAGCAGGTCGTGCTGCTGCGCGTGTTCAACGGCCAGGGGATGGACGGCGAGAGGCTCTGGCAGCGGATCTCCGGCCGCGCCTCGGTGCAGCAGGCCCTGCGCAGCCCCAACATCGGCTCCGGCGTCGATCTCGGCAAGGTCCGCAGCTTCCCGTACGCGGCCTACGACTACATCTCGGGCAAGAACCTCGCGACCCTCTTCGCCCAGGCGGCGCGGCAGCGGCAACCGATCCCGATCGACCATGCGCTGCTGATCACCGAGCGCCTGGCGCTGGCGCTGGCGGCGGCCCACGAGACGCGGGTGCAGGACGAGCGCCTGCTGCACGGCTTCGTGGTGCCGCACCTGGTGATGATCTCGAACGAAGGCGAGACCCGCATGCTCGGCTTCGAGGCCGCGCCGGGCCTACGCGACCTGTGGGCCGGCGGTTGGCGCAGCGACGACTTGCGGGGGTACCTCGCGCCGGAGGCGGCGGCCACCGCGGCGGCGGCGAAGACCGACGACGTCTACTCGCTGGGCGCCATCCTGTTCGAGCTGCTGGCGAGCGAGCGGCTGCCGCTGTCCCTGAACAGCCGGGGAGGTCCGGCCGACGGGGTGACCTACGGTCCGCTGGCCACGCTGATCGACGGGCTGGTTCTGCCGAACGAGGGAACGCCCCTGCCTGCCGCCGTCGCCGCGCTGCTCAAGAAGAGCCTGGCGCCCCCCGAGCAGCGCATCCCCGACGCGGTCACCTGGCACAAGACGATCTCGAAGCTGATGATCGACGGCCAGTTCAGCTCGACCACCTTCAACCTCGCCTTCTTCATGCACAACCTCTTCCGCGACGAGATCGACCGCGAGAGCCAGGAGATCGAGGCCGAGAAGAAGCTCGAGCTGCCGCAACGCCTGCAGGCGGGCACGGCGGGTGCG
>DATDGZ010000504.1:0-2801 GCA_036521795.1 Thermoanaerobaculia bacterium
GGCGCCCGAAGCGGTGGCGGCCGGAGTCACGAGCAGCGGGAAGCCGAGGCGCTCGCGGCTCTCGACGTAGGCCCTGGCGCAGGCGACGGCGAGGTCGCGCACCCGTTTCATCAGGCCGACGCGCTCGGTGACCGAGACGGCGCCGCGGGCGTCGAGGACGTTGAACAGGTGGGAGCACTTGAGGGCACACTCGTAGGCGGGCAGCACCAGCCCGGCGTCGAGGCAGCGCATGGACTCGCGTTCCATGCCGTCGAACTGCTGCTGGGCGAAGGCGACGTCGGCGACCTCGAAGTAGTAGCGGGAGAGCTCGACCTCTTCCTGGTGCCGGACCTGGCCGTAGCTGAGGCCGTCGACCCAGGCCACTTCGTAGATGCTGCGCGACAGGCCGAGGAACATGGTCAGGCGCTCCAGACCGTAGGTGATCTCGGCGCTGACCGGCCGGAGCTCGAGGCCGCCGGCCTGCTGGAAGTAGGTGAACTGGGTGATCTCCATGCCATCGAGCATCACCTGCCAGCCGACGCCCCAGGCTCCGAGGGTCGGCGCCTCCCAGTTGTCCTCCTCGAAGCGGAGGTCATGCACCGCCAGGTCGAGGCCGATCGCCGCCAGGCTCTGGACGTAGAGGCGCTGCACGTCGGCCGGGGACGGCTTCAGGATGACCTGGAACTGCAGGTGCTTGCCGAGGCGGAAGGGGTTGTCGCCGTAGCGGCCGTCGGCGGGGCGGCGCGACGGCTGGACATAGGCCACCCGCCAGGGCTCGGGGCCGAGCACGCGCAGGAAGGTGTCCGGGTGCATGGTGCCGGCGCCCACTTCGAGGTCGAGCGGCTGCTGCAGCACGCACCCGCGGCGCGCCCAGAACTCCGAAAGTCGCAGGATCAGGTCCTGAAGGGTCTGCATGCTCCCTCTCTCGAGCCGCGACGCGGCCCGCCTCCTCTCTCACCGGCTCCGCCCGCCTCCCCTCCCACCGGTTGCGTTGTCGTCAGAACGCGGTGCCTCAGAGCGCCGCGCGCGTGCGCTGGATGACCTCGTAGCTGCGCAGCTCGCGCTGCAGGAAGTGCCGGCGGACGCGCGCGCACAGCTCCTCGACCTGGCGCAAGGTCCGCCCCGCCGGCGCCGGCCGGCCGGCCTGCGGCAGCGTGCAGCGGCCGATCCGCCGCAGGAACTCGAGGGTCTCCGCGCCGACGGTCATGCCCGGCGTGCGGCCGTCCGGGGCAACCCCACCGTCGCGCTCACCGCGCTGAGGGCGTTGAGGGCGCTGAGGGGGCTCGCCACGGTCACCCCCCCGTTGCACGTCCTCGAGACCCGCCGCGGCGCCCCGGGCGCAGGCCGGGCACAGCAGGGTCTCGCCGTGCGGCGGCAGCACCGCTCTCTCGGCGAGCGGCGCGGCGCAGCGCGGGCAGGCGTCCGGCGCCGGGAAGATGCCGCCCAGGCGCAGGACCCAGCACTCGAAGTAGCGCGCCGCCACGTCCTGGTCCACCCCGGCGAGCAGCGCTTCGAGGGTCGAGTCGAGGAGCCGGAAGAGCAGCTCGGAGCTCTCGTCCTCCTGCGCGAACTCGAGCATGTGATCGGCGAGGTAGCTGCCGAGCAGGATGCCTTCGAGGTCCGCCTGCAGGCGATGGACCGGCCGCACCAGCTCGACCGCGGAGATGCGCACCAGGTCGCGTCCCGGCTTCTCGAACCAGGTGATCTGCGCCTTGCCGAGGGGTTGCAGCTGGCCGGCGAAGCGGCTGTGCCGGGCACGCGCGCCGCGCGCCACGCCGCTCTTCTTGCCGCGCTCGCGGGTCAGGAAGGTGACGATGCGATCGCGTTCGGCGAGGTCGCGGACATCCAGCAAGAGGGCTTCCGAGGTATGCAGGAGCACGATCGATGAACCCGGGTCGTCACCGGTGACGGGGGCAGGCGCGCGCGGTGAGCGCAGGCGGTCGGACCCTGCGCTCGGTGATGCTAGCACGCCTGCGGGCAGCATCTCTCGGCTTCGGGCCGGGCCGCCCGCGGCCCTCCATGTCCTCCTGCGGTAATTGGTCTCTCCGGCTTATCTCCCTGCCCAGCGTTCGTCGCCGAAGAGGGGCATGGCGGCGGCTTCGGGGCGCTCCAGATCGGCGGCGAGGACGGCGATGCCTGGCTGGCCTCGGTAGAGGCTGTGGAGCTGGGAGGCTTCTGGAGCTTCGGTGCCGGCGGCGGTGCTGGCGGCGGCCGCACGGTCGGCGAGAATGCGGGCTCTGTCGAGCCACTCGGCGCCGGCGCCGGCCTGGTAGAGGTCCAGCAGGGCGTAGGCGCGGCCCGCGAGCCCGCAGCAGAGGCTCTCGACCTGATCGTTAGCCTCCCAGGCGTGCCAGGCGGCCGCGTGGGCGAGCTGCAGCCAGCGGTCGGAGCCGGCGGCGGCGGCGGCGGCGGCGCGGCCCCGGGGCGCAGGGCCGGGATTGCTCTCCGAGGAGGGAGCAAGCATCCGCGACGCCAGGGTCCACAGGTACACCATCCCGGCGCTGCCGTTGCACCAGCCTGCCATCCAGCGGGGCGTGGCGGGGGCGGCGAGGCCATGGCCTTCCGCCAGCGGCTGCCCATGCCAGCGCCAGCGTGCGCCGCGGCCCCAGCTCTCGGCGGTGTCGGCGAGCTCGCCGAGGCGGGCGGCAAGGCCGGCGGGAAGGGGCCGGGCGGCGGCCTGGCACCACCGCATCGTGGCGTAGAGATAGCCCGCCCACCCGTGCGCCATGCCGAGGTTGGGCGCCTCCGGGCATGCGGAGAGCGGCGGCAGCAGGTCGATCTGCCGCCAGATCCCGGCGAGCAGCTCGTCGCCTAAGGCCAGC
>DATDGZ010000505.1:0-2397 GCA_036521795.1 Thermoanaerobaculia bacterium
TTGCTCCACTACCATTGCCAAGACGATCTAGGCTTCAGCGGCCATCGGCCAGCGTCCAGGTCGGGAGTCGAAAGACGGTCTCGAACCTCATCAGGAAGGATGTCAAAGATGAGAGCAAAGCCAGTGCAGGCGGCCACCGAAGGGCGCGGGACCACGGACCGCCGGGGGAACCACCGATCGCGGGCGCTTCTGGCGGTGGCCGGCTCGATCCTGATGGGGGCGGCACCCGCCGCGGCGGCGCCGGGACGCTGGATGCCGCTGGGACCGTTCGGGGCGCCGGTGGTGTCGCTCGCCGTGACTCCCGGGGCGCCCCAGGTGCTTTACGCCGGCACTACCGATGGCCTGTTCAAGAGTGCCGGCACCGGCACCGGCTCGACCGCGCTGCGCTTCGAGGCCCTGTCCTTGGACCACTTCATCACTGCCATCGTGGTCGTCCCCTCCGACCCGCCCGCGGTGCTCGCCGCGACGGACAGCGGGATCTTCCGCAGTGCCGACGGCGGCTCCACCTGGCAATCGATTCCCGTCGAGGCCAGCGGGCAGATGCTGTTCGCGGTCGAGCTCCAGGCCCTCGCCCTGGATCCGCGGGATCCGGCCATCGTCTACGCCGGCGCCGGGCTGACCGGCGACGGCGGGACCGACTCCGGCCTCTTCAAGAGCACCGATGCCGGGCTCACCTTCGAGGCCGCCGATCTGAGTATCGAGCGCACCGTGGTGAGCTCGATCGCGGTCGACCCGTTCGACTCCCGAACGGTCTATGCCGCGTCACCGCAGCCGTCGAACCTGGTCCCGACGCCGCAGCCGAACGGCGTCTTCAAGAGCACCGACGGCGGCGCCACCTGGCAGGTGAAGAATTCTGGGCTCCGGCTGCCCGCCGCCAAGGACGAGAGGTTCGGGCTGCAGGCCGGCGTGATCCAGGTCGCCGTCGATCCCGAAGCCGCCGGCACCCTGTACGCGGTGGCTGGCTATTCCGGCGAGCTCTACCGCAGCCGCGACGGCGCCGCGAGCTGGCAGCTGCTGCCGGCAGGCTTCGCGGCCACGACCGTGGTGGTGGGGCGGCACGGTGTCCTCTATCTCGGCGGCGCGCTGCCAGGGCAGCCGCCCGCGGTCTGGAAGAGCCTCGACGGCGGGCGGCACTGGCGGCGCACGGCGGCCCCCAGCCCCGCGGTGCTGCTCGCCCCGCCCTCGGAGCCCGCCGCCGGACGCGGCGGCGTTGCTTCGGACGACGCTCTCTATGCGGCGATCGGCGGCGGCCTGGCGCGCTCGGCGGACGGCGGCGCCTCCTGGCAGGTGTCCGAGGCCGGCCTGAGCATTCTCGGCATCGATCACCTTGGCGCCAGCTCCGGCACGGTCTACGCCGTCGCCGGCGCCGACCTCTACCGCGGCAACTCCTTGGGCTCGGCCTGGCGGCGCCTCGCGCTGCCGCAGGCCAACCCGGCGGCTCCGCTCTCGATCACGGATCTCGCGGTGGACCCAGAGAACCCGGCCCGCCTTTTCGCGGCGGTTGGCGGGAGACTGGTCGCCAGCCGGACCGCCGGGAGCTTCTGGCGCCGGGTGGCGCTGCCCGATGCGACTTGCGTCGAGCTCACCAGCGTGGCCCTGGCACCCTCGGACGGGCTGACCGTGTACGCCGGCGGTTCGCCGCCGAGCGGCACCGGCGACAACCCTCCCCCGTGCAGCGGCGGTTGCCAGACCTTCCGCAGCGGCGACGGCGGCGCCACGTGGGAATGCCTGCCGCTCACGAACGCGACGGGTTTCGTCGTCGATCCTTCCGACCCCGAGACGGTCTACGCCTTCGGGCCCGTCCTCCCCGGAGTGGCGCTCGATTGCGATTTCGCCAAGAGCAGTGACGGCGGCCGGACCTGGCAGCCGATGCGGCCGGGAGACTTCGGTTTTGGCGTCGGCTTCAGTCTCCTCGCCATCGATCCCGCCGCACCGCGCCACCTCTACACGGTGCTCGATCGGACCCTGTGGGAGAGTCTCGACGGTGGCCAATCCTGGGCAAGCAAGGGGCCGGGCATCCCGTCCTTTCCGATCCTCTTCCCGAGCCCGGTGGCCGCGCTCCTCATCGATCCGCGGGATTCCTCCGTGCTCTATGCCTCGGTCGACCCGGTAGGCGTCTTGCGCAGCACGAACGGCGGCCTGACCTGGACCCTGCTGAGCGGCGGCCTCCCTCCGGGAGTGCTCGACGCAGCCGGCCCGCTGGCGATCGATCCCCGCCAACCCGATCTCCTCTTCCTCGGCACCGGGAACCGCGGCGTCTACCGCCTCCGCCAGTAGCCGCCAGCGGTGGCGGGCCCGGTCCGCCATCGCCGGGAACCAGGTCGCGAGCGAGAAGATCCAAGAGAGCAGGAAGCGGCTATGCCGGCAGCCCGTGCGTGCTGCACTTGCGCGGTGCAC
>DATDGZ010000506.1:0-3868 GCA_036521795.1 Thermoanaerobaculia bacterium
CACCATGCCGAAGGGCACCACCGCGCCGGGGAAGGTGTTGCCGCCGTTGGCGCTGCCGATCAGCGGGTCGACCTCGCCGGCAAGATCAAGATGCTGGGAAGGCGGAGCGGCCGCGGCCAGGGTCAGGGCCAGGCCGAGAGCCGCCGGCACCGCCGTGGCGGCACACCGGGCGGTGCGGCAAGGAAGCGGCAGGCGCATCGACCCGGCGATGGTACGGTCCGGACGAGGCTCAGTAGTTCTTCGCGAAGACCACGGTCTCGCGCCGCGGGCCGCCGCAGAAGACGCAGCGGTCGAAGCCGCCGTCCGGCACGTCGTCGATCGGGATGCAGCGGATCGTCACCTTGAGCGACTCCTTGATGCGCGCCTCGCACTGCTCGTCGCCGCACCAGGGCGAGACCGCGAAGCCGCCGTGGGCCTCGGGCTTGTCCGCGTGGCGCGGGGTGAAGAAGGCCTTGAATTCCTCGGCGTCGCCGATCGGGCGCATGTGGCGGGCGCGGAAGGCGCGGGCGCCGGCCAGCAGGCCGTCCTGGATCTCGTCGAGAAGGCGCAGGACCTGCTCGCCGATGCCGGCGGCGGGGAGGTCCGCGGTCTCGGCGACCGGCCGGTCGCGGCGCGCGCACGAGGCGGTCCGGCGCTCGACGTCGCGCGGCCCGATCTCGAGACGGAGCGGGATGCCCTTCTTGACCCACTCCCACTTCTTCTGCCCGCCGCGGACGTCGCGCTGGTCGATCTCGACGCCCAGCGGCACGCCGTGGAAGACCAGGCCGCGCAGCTCGGCGGCGATGCGCTCGACGTAGTCGAGCACCTGCCGGCGGGTGTCGTCGGCGCGCAGGATCGGCAGGATGACCACCTGGGCAGGCGCGATGCGCGGCGGCAGCACCAGGCCGTCGTCGTCGCCGTGGCTCATGATCACGCCGCCGATCAGGCGGGTGGAGACGCCCCAGGAGGTGGTCCAGGCGTGCTCCTCGCCGCCGCTGCGCGACTGGAACTTGATGCCGCTGGCGTGGGCGAAGTTCTGGCCGAGGAAATGCGAGGTCCCGGCCTGCAGCGCCTTGCGGTCCTGCATCATCGCCTCGATGCTGTAGGTCTCGACCGCGCCGGGGAAGCGCTCGCTCGCGGTCTTGCGGCCGCGTAGGACGGGCATGGCGAGGAACGACTCGGAGAACTGCTTGTAGACCCCGAGCATGCGGCTGGTCTCCTCGTTCGCCTCTTGCTCGGTCTCGTGCGCGGTGTGCCCCTCCTGCCATAGGAACTCGGTGGTGCGCAGGAACATCCGCGTGCGCAGCTCCCAGCGCACGATGTTGCACCACTGGTTGATCAGCAGCGGCAGGTCGCGGTAGCTCTGCACCCACTTGGCGAAGCTGTCGCCGATGATCGTCTCGGAGGTCGGGCGGACGATCAGCGGCTCCTCGAGCCGGGCCTCGGGATCGACGATGAGCCCGCCCTTCGGGTCCTGGATCAGCCGGTGGTGGGTCACCACGGCGCACTCCTTGGCGAACCCCTGGACGTGCTCGGCTTCCTTCTCCAGGAACGACTTCGGGATGAAGAGCGGGAAGTAGGCGTTCCGGTGGCCGGTGGCCTTGAACATGCCGTCGAGGCCGCGCTGGACGTTCTCCCACAGGGCGTAGCCCCAGGGCTTGATCACCATGCAGCCGCGCACCGGCGAGATCTCGGCCAGGTCGGCCGCCTTGATGACCTGCTGGTACCACTCCGCGTAGTCCTGCTCGCGGGTGGGGGTGATCGCGGTGCTCGCGGCTGCTGCGGTCTCGGTCTTCGCCATGGTCTCGTTGGTCCCGTGTCTCGATGGTCCCGTGAAGGTCCCGGACCCGGGGGGATGCCCGGGTCGAAGCGGGGATGATACCCCGTTCCTCGGACAAGATGACCAGCCACCTCCGCCTCCTGGCCGCCGGCGACAGCGCCCTCCTCACGCGTAATCGAGCAGCGCCATGAAGCCGAAGTCCATGTGCAGCTGCTGGTGGCAGTGGAAGAGCGTGCGGCCCGGGTTGTCCGCGACGAAGTCGAGGGAGAGCTCCTGGAACCCGCCCAACATCACGACGTCCTTGATCACGCCGGCGGTCGGCTTGCCGCCGATGCTGGTCAGCTCGAAGCTGTGCCGGTGTAGGTGCAGCGGGTGGATGTCGTCGCTGGCGTTGCGGACTCGCAAGCGGTAGCGGCGTCCCTGGTGGACCGTGTATCTCGGCTTCAGGGTGTCCATCGAGAAGGGTTCGCCGTTGAGGGTCCAGAGGTTGAAGCCGTGCGCGGCGGCGTTGCGCTTGACGACGGTGATGTCGATCGTCTCGTCGGGCGTGGCCGGCGCCGCACCGGCCTTGCCGAAGCGCGCGTAGGCCCAATGGAACGGCTGCGGCTTCACCCAGCGCGGCTTGCCGGCGCGGCCGGCGTACTCGACGACGATTCCCATGCCATGACGCCGGTCGTCGTCGGCGAGATCGCCCATGACCCAGACGCCCGGGTGCTTCATGTCGACGATCGCCGAGATGCGCTCGGCCGTGCCCAGCCATAGCACCGGCACCTCCGCCTGGGTCGGCACCGGGTTGCCGTCGAGCGCCATCACGCGGAAGACATGGCCGGGCAGCGCGAGGCTGCGGATCTCGGTGGCGCTCGCGTTGAGCACGTGGAACAGCACGCGCTCTCCCTGCTTGACGCGGATCGGCGCTCCATGCCCGAGCATCGCGCCATTGATGCTGAACAGCTCGTAGCCGACCTCGAAGCCCTTCGGCGTGCCCTTGGCAGCCTCGTCGGCGGCCTTGCCGATCTGCCGCAGCTCCGCGAGCGGGCTGCCGGCCAGGAAATCCATCGCCATGTCGCCGCCGCGGCTGAAGGCCGGCTCGAACTCCTTCATCACCAGGAAGATCTCGCGATCGTAAGCGCCGGGATGGCTCGCGGGCTCGACGTAGACCGGACCCGCCTGGCCGGTGTAGGTGCCGCGGTTGAGGTCGCCGCCGGCAACCACGTGCGTGTGATAGAAGCGGCAGCCCGGCGGCTGCGGCACGAAGGCGATCCGCCGCCTGCCGTGCGCGGGAACGAACGGCGAGCCTTCCTCCGCGGCGCCGTCGACTGCGCTCGGAATCCTCTGGCCGTGCCAATGGACCAGCTCCGGAGTGTCGGTGTCGTTCTCGATGTCGACGACGACCCGCCGGCCTTCCTGCAAGCGCACGAGCGGTCCCGGGAACTGGCCGTTGTAGAGCGTCGTGGACACGATATGGTCCGGCGCGAGCTCGACCAGCCCGGTGCCGATGCGCAGGGTGTACGCGGCCTTCTCGTCCTCCTCATCCTTCTCATCCTTCTCATCCCTCTCATCCCTCTCATCCTTGGCGGCGGCTGGATCGGCGGCTCGTGCGAAGCGTGGCACGGCGCCGAGGACCGGCGCCAGCCCGGCAAGCTTGAGCAGCGAACGGCGATCGATCGTCAACGTGGATCCCCTCGTCGAGGCGATGGACACCTGCCAGGCAATCGTACACTCGCCTGGCCGGAGATGGCGGGGCTTGACGGCTCACGCCGGCGAATGCCGCGAATCTCTGAGACGGGGCACTGGACCGGCCGCCTCCATCCGCTACAACTGGCGCGGTCCGCTCAGGGCAGGCCGTAGCCGAACTCCTGGATCAGTGTCCGGGCGGGCGCGCTGCGCAGGTAATCCAGGAAGGCCCGCGCCGCGGGATTGTCCTTGCCGCGGGTGAGCAGCACTGCCTGCTGGTCGATCGGGCGGTAGCGCTCGGCGGGGACGATCCAGAGGGAGCCCTGCGGCTTGCCGGCGGCGCGCACCTGCGACAGCGCCACGAAGCCGAGCTCGGCGTTGCCGGTGGCCACGAACTGGTAGGTCTGGCCGATGTCCTCTCCCTGCACGAGGCGA
>DATDGZ010000507.1:0-7154 GCA_036521795.1 Thermoanaerobaculia bacterium
GCTCCGGCCGAACCGTCTCCGTGCCCGCCCCTGAGGGGGGCCCGAGGAAGCGGGGGCCCCTCTTCCCCTCACGAAGCACGTTCCTTCTAGTGTTACCGTACGACGCGCCATGGACAGGGACCTCGGCTGGGTGGTGCTCAAGTTCGGCGGCACCAGCGTCGCCACGGCGGAGCGCTGGGCCATCATCGCCGGACGGGTGGAACGCCGCTTGGCGGAAGGCCGGCGGCCGCTCGTCGTCTGCTCGGCCCTGGCCGGCGTCTCCAACCGGCTGGAGGAGATGCTCGCCCTCGCCGTGGCGGGAAGCCACCAGGAGGCACTACTGGCCGAGATCCGCGAGCGGCACCTGCGGCTGGGAGAGGCGTTGGGACTGCCGGCCGCCGACGTGCTGCGTGCGGATCTCGAGGAGCTGGCGCGGCTGGCGCTCGGCGCCGCGCTGCTGGGAGATGCCGGCGCCCCGCTGAAGGCCCGGGTCATGGCCTTCGGCGAGCTGCTCGCGACGCGGCTCGGCGCGGCCTATCTGAACGCCAGCGGCATCCCCACCGCCTGGCTCGACGCGCGCACCGCGCTGCTGGCGCGCGACGAGCAGCCGGCCCATTCCACCCGCTCCTACCTGGCCGCCTCCTGCGACGACGAGCGCGACGAGGAGCTGCGGGCGCGGCTGGCGGCGGAGCCGGCCGCGGCGATCCTCACCCAGGGCTTCATCGCCCGCAACCGCGCCGGCGAGACGGTGCTCCTCGGGCGCGGCGGCTCCGACACCTCGGCCGCCACCTTCGCCGCCAAGCTCGGCGCCGACCGCTGCGAGATCTGGACCGACGTACCCGGTCTGTTCACCGCCAACCCGGCGCTCATCCCCTCGGCGCGGCTGCTACGCTGGCTCGACTACGACGAGGCGCAGGAGCTCGCCACCACCGGCGCGCAGGTCCTTCATCCACGTTCGATCCCGCCGCTGCGCCGGCACGGCATCCCGCTGCACGTCCTATGCACCGACCGGCCCGAGGCTGCCGGCACGGTGATCTCTCGGGTCGGCCCCGCGAGCGGCCCGGAGGTCAAGGCCGTGTCGTCGCGCCGCGGCATCACCCTCGTCTCGATGGACACCGTCAGCATGTGGCGGCAGGTCGGCTTCCTGGCCGAGGTCTTCGCGTGCTTCGCGCGCCGCGGGTTGTCGATCGATTCGGTGTCCACCTCCGAGACCAACGTCACGGTGTCCCTCGACCCCGGCGCCAACGCCGTCGAGCCGGCGGCGATCCAGGAGCTGCTGCGCGAGCTGGCGGGCCTCTGCGAGCCGCGGCTCATCGCGCCGACCGCGTCGCTGTCGCTGGTCGGCCGCGGCATCCGCACGATCCTGCACGAGCTCGGCCCGGTGCTGGAGGCGTTCGAGGAGCTGAAGATCCACATGGTGACGCAGTCGGCGAGCGACCTCAACCTCACCTTCTTCGTCGACGAGGAGCAGAGCGAGCGGCTGGTGCGGCAGCTCCACGGCCTGCTCTTCGGGCAGACCGCCGAGACCGCGCTGCTGGGGCCGACCTGGAGCGAGCTGGCCGGGCACGCCGCCGGCCGCGCGGTGCCAGCTGCGAGCGCGGCGCCGGAGGGGGCGGCCAACCTGGCGGTCGGCGCGCTCGGCGCGCTCGGCGCGGCCGCCGCGGAGGCGGCACCGGACGCGGGCGCGGGCGCGGGCTCCGGCGACGGCGACCCGGCCGGCGGCGGGCAGTGGTGGCGCCGGCGCCGGCGCGAGCTGCTGGCGCTCGCCGCCGAGCGCTCGCCGCTCTACGTCTACGACGCCGCCACCCTGGAGCGCGCCGCACGCCGCCTGCTGTCGCTTGGCGCTGCCGACCGCGTGCTCTACTCGATCAAGGCGAACAACCACCCGGGCGTGCTCGGCCTCTTCCGCGCTCTCGGCCTGGGGTTCGAGTGCGTCTCCGCGGCCGAGCTCGAGCACGTGCTGCGGCTCTTCCCGGACATCGACCGCGAGCTGCTGCTGTTCACCCCCAACTTCGCGGGCCGCGAGGAGATCGGGCGCGGCTTCGACCTCGGGGCGCGCGTGACGGTCGACAACCTGCACCCGTTGCAAGCCTGGCCTGAGCTGTTTCACCGGCGCGAGATCTTCCTGCGCCTCGATCCCGGCCGCGGCATGGGCCATCACGCGCACGTGCGCACCGCCGGCCTGCAATCCAAGTTCGGCCTGGCGCCGGCGCAGATGGACGAGCTGCCGCCGCTGCTCGAGCGCTGCGGCGCCCGGGTGGTCGGCGTCCACGCCCACGCCGGCAGCGGCATCCGCGCTCCCGAGGCCTGGACCGAGATCGCGCTGTTCCTGGCGGCCGCCGCCGAGCGCTTCCCCGAGGTGCGCGTGCTCGACGTCGGCGGCGGCCTGGGGGTGCCGGAGCGACCCGGTCAGCCGCCGCTCGACCTCGCGGAGGTCGCCTTGGGCCTCCGCCGCTGCCAGGCCGCCAACCCCGGCTACGAGCTCTGGCTCGAGCCGGGACGCTTCCTGGTGGCCCAGGCGGGTGTCCTCCTGGCCCGCGTCACCCAGATCAAGCGCAAGGGCCAGGTCACCTGGGTCGGGATCGAGACCGGCATGAACTCGCTCATCCGCCCGGCGCTCTACGGCGCCTATCACGTGATCGTCAACCTCTCGCGGCTCGACCAGCCGGCGACGATGACGGCGCACGTGGTGGGCCCGATCTGCGAGACCGGCGACATCCTCGGCCGCTCGCGCCAGCTCGCGCCCGCCGCCGAAGGCGACGTGCTGCTCATCGCCGGCGCCGGCGCCTACGGCCGGGTGATGAGCTCCCACTACAACATGCGCGCCCCGGCCGGCGAGCACCTGCTACCCGCCGACTGAGACCGGGGCGCGAGTGTCCCGCTCGCCGCGGGCCGCCGGCGGCGAAACATGCCGGGGGGCCATGACGTATCCTCATGGAGAGGCCCCGGCGGCTCCGCTCTCCGGCGGCCAGGAGATCCACCCCATGGAAAGCCTGCTCGCCGACCTGCGCTATGCCGTGCGGATGCTGGTGAAGCGGCCGGCGTTCACCCTGGTCGCCGTGCTGTCGCTGGCGCTGGGCATCGGCGCCAACACCACCATCTTCAGCGTGGTCAACGCCCTGCTGCTGCGCTCGCTGCCGGTCGCGGACCCCGGCCGCCTGGTGGCGATCTACGCCCGCGACGCGCAGAACCCGGCGATGCTGGCCGCCCCGCTCTCCCACCTCAACTGGAAGGACTACCGTGAGCAGGCGCGTTCGTTCAGCGGCATCCTCGGCTACGACTGGGCGCCGATGAGCTTCGCCAAGGGCGGCGCCGAGGCGACCCTGGTCGTCGGGCAGCTGGTCTCGGAGAACTACTTCGACCTGCTGGGGATCCGTGCCGCGCGCGGCCGCATCTTCATGGGCGAGGAGGCGACGAAGCCGGGAGCGCATCCGGTGGCGGTCGTCTCGCATCACTTCTGGCGGCAGCAGCTGGGAGGCGATCCCGGTGTCGTCGGGCGCACGATCACCCTCAACGGCAGCGCCTTCACGGTGATCGGCGTCGCCCCCGAGAGCTTCACCGGCACCGACACCGGCGTGCAGCCCGAGCTCTGGGTGCCGATGGCGATGAACCGCCAGATCAAGCGCGATCCCGAGCTGAACTGGTACGAGGACCGGCGCGGCCTCTTCGTCAACACCATCGGCCGGTTGCGCCCCGGCGTCAGCCTGGCCGCCGCGCAGGCCGAGATGACCGCCATCGCCCGCCGGCTCGAGCAGGAGTACCTGAACGACAACAAGGGACGCACCGTCGTGCTGGTGCCGCTGCCGCAGGCGGCCGTGGGTCCGCAGGTGCGCCAGGTGGTCGTGGGCGCCTCGCTGGTGCTGCTCGGCGTGGTCGGCCTGGTGCTGCTCATCGCCTGCGCCAACGTCGCCAACCTGCTGCTGGCGCGCGCCACCGCTCGGCGTCGCGAGATCGCCATCCGCCTCTCGCAGGGGGCGCGGCGGAGCCGTCTGGTGCGCCAGCTGCTCACCGAGAGCCTGGTGCTGGCGCTGCTCGGCGGCGCCCTCGGCCTGTTGCTGATGACCTGGGCGAGCCACGCACTGCTGGCCTTCCTGCCCACCCTGCCCTTCCCGATCACCCTCACCCTCGACCTCGGCGCCGACCCGCGCGTGCTCGCTTTCGCGCTCGTGGTGACCCTCGCGACCGGTCTGCTCTTCGGGCTTGTGCCGGCGCTGCAGAGCTCGCGGCCGCAGCTCGTCGCGGCGCTCAAGAGCCAGGCCACGACGCCTCCCGCCCGCGGCGGCATGGGGCTGCGCGGAGCGCTGGTCGCCGGCCAGGTGGCGCTGTCGCTGATGGCGCTGATCGCCTCCGGCCTCTTCCTGCGCAGCCTCGCGGCGGCGCAGCACATCGACACCGGCTACGACTCGGCGCACCTGCTGTCCGTCTCCTTCGACGTCGGCCTCTACGGTCTCGACCACGGTCGCGGCGAGCAGCTCTTCCGGGCCGTGCGCGAGCAGGTCGGCACCCTGCCCGGCGTCGACGCCGCGGCGCTCGCGAACGCCGGCCCCCTGCAGGGCTCCTTCGCCCGCTCTGTCTTCCTCGAGGGGCGGGAGAGCGCCAGCACCAACGGCCTGCTGGTCGAGGTCAACCCGGTCGACCCCGCCTTCTTCCACACCGTCGGCGTGCCGCTCGTCGCCGGCCGCGGCTTCACCGACGCCGACCGCGCCGGCGCCCAGCCGGTCGTCATCGTCAACCGCACCATGGCCGAGAAGTTCTGGCCGAACGAGAGCCCCCTGGGCCAGCGCTTCCACTTCCACGGCAAGCCGCCCGTCGTGGTCGTCGGCGTCGCCCGCGACGCCAAGTACAACGCTGTCGCGGAAGACCCCCTTCCCTACGTCTACCAGCCCCTCGCCCAGGCCTACTCCACCGGCGTCACCCTCGTCGCCCACGCCAGCCGCGACCCGCTGGCCGTCCTCCCCAGCGTCCTGCGCCAGCTGCGCACCCTCGCCCCCGGCATGCCCCTGGTCGTCCACGGCACCCTCGCGCAGCAGATCGACGGCTCCCTCTGGGCCCCTCGCTTCGCCGCCTCCATGCTCGCCCTCTTCGGCGCCCTGGCCCTCGTCCTCGCCACCATGGGCATCTACGGCGTCATGTCCTTCTCCGTCGCCCAGCGCTCCCACGACATCGGCGTCCACATGGCCCTCGGCGCCCGCCGCAGCGTCGTCCTGAGCATGGTCCTCTCCCAGGGCATGAAGCTCGTCGCCGCCGGCCTGGTCGTAGGCATCCTCCTCGCCTACGCCTTCAGCCGCGTCGCAGCCGGCTTGCTGATCGGCATCAGCCCGACCGATCCGGTCGCGTTCCTAGCCACCCCGCCGCTGCTGGCGCTGGTGGCGCTGGCCTCGATCTACCTCCCGGCGCGGAAGGCGACGGACGTGGATCCGACGGTGGTGCTGCGGTACGACTGAGGCTCGCAGAGGGCGCTTGGTTCGATTCTGGTCATGGGCACCCCAGCCCCACACTTGGCCGCCGGAATCGTAGCTTCGCCAATCGGCTTTGAGTTACGGTCCGTGCTCGGTGCGCCGCTCCCCGATCCGCTCCAGCCGGGTTACCCATCGGCCAAAGTGTTGACATTCGCGCGCTATTGTCGCCAGACCGATCTCAAGCGCAGCGAGGGTCCCTAGAAGGGGTTTTTCGTAGTTGCTCACAAGCGCTCTCACGCGGCTCGACGGGCACGCGTTCGGCGAATCATTGATCTCCTCTGGCGTTCCAAACTGCTCACGAATCTCTTGAAATCGAGACTCAAGATCCGGGCGCCCGATCGACTGAGCAAACGCCCCGCAGTCACTGAACAGCAGTCCCTCGAACTCATGCACAACGACACAGGGGACGAAACGGCTCTGGTCGAAGGACGTTCCCATGGCTGACGCGATTTCTTGCGCGATGGCTCGCTCGACTGCGGCACCACGTTCCTGGGCGGGGAGCGCGGACGCTGCAGCACGGCCCGGCCAGCCACCGTCACCTGATTTCGGCATGCCATGAAAATCAACCATCATGCCTAAGACTGCGCTGCGATCCTGTGCAAGATGCCTGAGCAATTCGGCCTTTATGGACGCCCACTTGCGGACTCCACCACGGCCGCTTCGCTGGCGCACGTTACCCATCAGCCGAGCGTCGACAGCGCTGAAGCCGACGTTCTGCAGGTAAGGGCGCAGTACTTCACGCACGAAAGTCTCTTCTGTCTGCCCTTCTACTGATATGAGCAGTCTAGCCATCGATCATCCCGCCGACGGTCGCGCACCCAGCTCGTTTTTTTCCCAAAGTTGACCCAGGCTATAGTCCTCTAGCCAGTTCGCCAGTCGCTCGGTCTCTAGCCGCACCAACTGTGAGGCTCCATCATGCCGCTCAGTCACTAGGATGTCCTCGGGTTCAAGGTAATCTAGCAACAATGGTGACTGCGTAGAGATGAGGACCTGGGTTTCGGCAGACGCCTGGCGCGCTAAAGATGCTAAGAGTGCGATCGCGTAGGGGTGAAGCCCGAGCTCAGGCTCGTCGACGAGGATAGTTAGTGGCCGAAGTTCCGATGGCTGAAGGAACAGAGTCGCAAGGACCATGAAACGCAGCGAACCATCAGACAATGAAGCCGCTCCGAAATACTTCGCAGAATCACGATGCCGCCACGCCAGTCGGATCGTATCAGGGTTTAGTTGGTCGGGCTGGAGATGGAAGTCGTCGAAGAAAGGCGCCACCATCGAGATGGTACGTCGGATGAGCTCGTACGACGCGCTATAACGCTGCCTGAGTAAATATAGGAACGCTGGAAGATTACCACCGTCTGGCCGGAGGAATTCATTGTCGGCAATCTGAGCAGTTCTTCGCATGGGCGCACTATCGCTGGTGTCATGAAGATGGAAGAGTCTCCATTGATCCATGCGCTTCTGGACCCAACTCGGAATTCCGGATAGGTTCGGTGCGCTGATACCCGCTTCCCGCCCTCCATCTACCGGAGAGAGGCCGTGTGTGTAGGGGCGCGGATAGCCCTTTCCCTTGTCCCAGAAGGTTGTGATTTCATCGGCTGGGAAGAGACTATCGTCGGCTGTCGGGCGCAGCACAAGTTCATAGCCGTTTGTCTCCTGCAAGAACGACACCGCTAACCTCATTTCGGAAGTAACCTTCAGCCCGAAATGTAGCAATGCATC
>DATDGZ010000508.1:0-2884 GCA_036521795.1 Thermoanaerobaculia bacterium
GCGCCTCGTGCACCTCCCCGGTGCGCCCATCGACCACCGGGACGGTCTGACCGCAGTAGTCGACGAACAGCTTCTCGCCGGCGCGATGCGTCTGGCGCATCGTCACGTCGATCCGACGGCGCCATTGCCGGTACAGCTCACAGAAACGGCTGTAGCGGTAGCCCAGCGGCTCGCGCTCCCGGTACTCCTCCCAGAGCAGCTGCAGCGTCACGCTCTTGCCCTTGAGCTGCTGGTGAACCTCCGGCCAATCCACCGCCGGCCGCTGTGTCAACGCCGTCGCCTCGGCCGGTGGGTAGAGCCGCGTCTCGAGCTCCGTGTCGCTCAGCGCCGCCGCGGCCGCCCTGCTCACTCCGCTGTGCCGCGCCCGCGCCGCACATTCGGCCACCGCCGTCTTGCTGATCCCGCAGCAGGTCGCGACCTGCCGCTGGCTCAACTTACACTCCCACAGCAAACGCAAAATCTCGCGGATCTTCCTCATGCTCAGTCTCCGTGCTGGCATCTCGACCCCCTCGGGGAACGGCCGAGGATGCCAGAATCGGAGCCCGCGCCCGAACTCCTTGTCTCGCTAGAGCTTACGACGGATGGCGACCACCATTCCGGGGAAGGCGACCGGCATTCCGGGGATGGCGACCACCATTCCGGTGCGCCACCCCAAAGTGGTCGCCTTCAGATTGGAATCAGTGGTCGCCATCGATCGGAATCGGTGGTCGCCTTCGACTGGAATGGGTGGTCGCCTTCGACCGGAATACGCACGCTGCCCATCACCACCGGCTCAGCCCTCCCCCGCGCCGCTGACTCGCATTGAACCCATCCCGCCTCCGGATCGTTGCTCCCGTAAAGGCGCCAGATCCTTCCGCGCATCCCCTCGCCGCCCCTGGCGGCGTCGGCTGCCGCCGCAGGGTCGCGCGGCGGGCCGAGCCGGTCCCGCCGCGTTCCGGCTTGATCATCCCTGGACGTTGCCCTGCGGCGCCGGCGCAGCGCTGGCGGAGATCCCTGGCACCGCATCGCCGCTCCTGGGCACGTTCACCCCGTCGCCTCGACGCAGCCCGCGGAGCCGCACCCGATGTGCGACAATCCCATCCGTGCCGGACCGTCCCACCAGCCTCCGCCTCTCGCCCGAGGTCTTCGAGCTCCTCGAACGGCTCGTTACGATCCGCGGCCTGTCGAAGACCGAGATCGTGGTCCTCGGCATCCTCGTCCAAGCCGAGGCCTTCAACCTCATCCCTTCGGTTGCGGCCACTCTGGCCAAGCTCCTGCCACCGCCCAGGACCGACGCCGACACCCGGCGCCGGCAGCGCCTGAGCCAGCAGCGGACGCGCGCTCGCCGCCGCGGCGACGCGATCCCCAAGCTCAAGCCAGGCGGCCCGCGCCGCCGGCCCGCCTCGTCGTAACTGCCGCCCCTTCCCTCCCACCTGCGCGCACGGTGTCTGCGCGGCAGGTGGCGAAAGCCCTGCGCCGCTGGCGTCGCCGGCGTTCTCGCTTGCATCAAGTTGTTGACATGTAATGCATTATGCGTTATGATCCATCTATGCTCGTAGCCGCCGCACCTTCCCCGATCCCGCCGCCCGCAACCGTCCTGGTGCCCACCCGGGAGCAATGGCTGCAGAGCGCCGTCGACCATCTCCGCCCGGTCTTCCTGGCCCAGGGCGTTGCAGTGCCGCCGGCGGTCCATGTCTCGATGGGCTTTCCTTCGACCGGCGCCCTCGCCCGGCGCTCCCGCCGCATCGGCGAGTGCTGGCCGCCCGAGGCCTCGCGCGACGGCCTGCACCACCTGTTCTTGTCACCGCTGCTCGCCGAGCCCTTGCCGGTCCTGGCGATCCTGGTCCACGAGCTGGTGCACGCCGCGGTCGGCCTCCGTGCCCGCCACGGCCCACCGTTCCGGCGCCTCGCGCTTGCTCTCGGCCTGCGCGGCCGCATGACCTCGACGACCGCCGGCCCCGAGCTTGCAGCGCGCCTCGCCGAGCTCGCCGCCGGCCTCGGCGCCTTTCCCCATGCCGGCCTGCTCGCGAACCCCGCCCGCAGCAAGCAGACGACGCGCCTGCGGAAGGTCGCCTGCCCCGCTTGCGGCTACACCGTCCGGGTCACCGCGAAGTGGATCGCCGCCGGCCTGCCGATCTGCCCCTGCGGCAATGCGATGTGGTTAAACGGCCTCGCCGACTGAGCGCCCCGCCGCCTCGGCTGCCAGCTGAAAGGACCCCGACCATGAGCCGCGATCAGAGCAGCAGTTACCCCATTCTCATTGCCAACTCGAGAGAAGCGATCGTGAGAACGCAGCCTCTCCCCCGCAGCGCAGCCGAGCGCTGGCTCTACCGGACCACCTTGGTAACCATTCTCGGCCAGCAGCTGCGCTTGACCCTCACCGCCGCCGGCGATCCCGCGCCTTGGAAACGCTTCACGGTCCGGTGCGCCTGCGCTGCTCCCGCGGAGCTCGAGTTCTCGGGCGGCTGGGCCATGCTCGCCTTCTCCCTCGCTCCTGCGGGTTCGCGCGGACGGCGCCTCCGCCCGGACGACCTCGCCTTCTGGCGCCGATTCGTTCCCGCGCACATCCCCGTGCTGGCCCGCCTCAGCGAGGCCGTGGACGGCTCGCTGCTCGCCGTGGAGTGGCATCTTCCCGAGGGCCCCCCGCCCCTGCTTCACGCCGAGACCAACGCGGGCGCCGTCTCGCCCACGGACTCGGGCGCCGCCTGCCTCGCACTCACCATCCCTGCCGCCGTCGCGGTGGCCGCCGCCGACTGCATAGCCGAGCCCACTGCACCGCTCACCGAACGCCACGCATCATTGCCGCGCCGGCCGCGCTTTGCACCGCCGCGCAGCCTCGCCGTCGGCAGGACCCTCAGCGACCCCGAGGTGCCTGCCATGCGCTTCTCCGGCCGCTGGCTGGCGC
>DATDGZ010000509.1:0-10096 GCA_036521795.1 Thermoanaerobaculia bacterium
CCGGCGCCGGCGGCCGACGCCGGCGAGCACCGCGAGCACCGCGAGAGCGGCGGCTACGCCTTGGTGGTGTCGGCGCTGGCCCCGTACAAGCGCGTCGAGGTCGCCATCGCCGCCTGCGAGCGCGCCGGCATCCCGCTGCGCATCGCCGGCGACGGCCCCGAGCGCGAGCGGCTGGCGCGCCTCGCCGGCCCCGGCACGCGGCTGCTCGGACGGGTCGGCGACGCCGCGCTGCGCGACCTCTACCGCGGCGCGCGGCTGCTGCTGCAGCCCGGCATCGAGGACTTCGGCATCGCCTCGGTCGAGGCGCTGGCCTGCGGCACGCCGGTGGTGGCGGTGGCGCGCGGCGGGGTGCTCGACGTGGTCGAGGACGGCCGTCACGGGGTGCTTTACGACGATCGCGGGGACCCCGCGGCGCCGGCGGGGCATGCGCATCCGGCAGACCTGGCGCACCTGCGGGAGCTGCCGGAGGTCGTCGCGCTGGCCGCGGCGATTGACAAAGCGCGCCAGATCGGCTGGAATCCTGAGGACCTGCGCAACCGGGCGGAGTCGTTCGCCGCCGGGCACTTCGCCGACCGCTTGCGGTCGCTGGTGACCTGCAACGAGAGCCGCGCACTGAAATCGCATCGAGTGTCGAGGGCACACCTTCGTTGATCCGACAACGTCACCGCATCACCTCGGGCGTCTACCTCGCCACCGACTTGGTGGCGACGCTGGCCGCTTTCGGCGCGGCCTGGCTGCTGCGCTTCGAGCTGGCGGTCATCCCGCTGACCAAGAGCGTCCCGAGCTTCGGTCCTTACCTGTACCTGCTGCCGTTCGTGCTGGTGCTCTGGCCGCTGGTCTTCTACTTCCATGGGCTCTACCAGAGCCGCCGCGGCCGCAGCCAGGTCGACGAGGTCGTCACCATCCTGCTGGCGGTGCTGCTCGCCACCGTGCTGCTCTCGGTCGTGATCGCCTGGTACCGCCCGCCGGCGGCCCCGGGCAGCCACGAGTACTTCACCTACAGCCGCGCGTTCCTCGGCCTCTTCGCGCTGGTGGACCTGCTCTTCGTCGCCGGCACCCGCATGCTGGCGCGCTGGGCGATGCGCCGGGTGCGGGCGAAGGGACACAACCTGCAGCGCATCCTGGTGGTCGGCGCCGGCAGCCTCGGCCGCGAGATCACGCAGAAGATCCTGGCGCACCGCGAGATGGGCTTCGCGGTGGAGGGCTTCCTCGACGACGATCCGGGCAAGCTCGGCACCCTGGTGTGCGGCGTGCCGGTCCTCGGCACGCTGCGCCAGGCCGCGGAGGTGCTCCAGGCGCGCAGCATCGACCAGGTGTTCCTGGCGCTGCCGCTCGAGGCGCACAAGAAGCTGCTGCAGCTGCTCGAGCTGATGGCGCGCGAGTGCGTCGAGATCCGGCTCGTCCCCGACATCCTGCAGTACGCCACCTTGAACGCCACCCTCGAGGACGTCGACGGCACGCCGGTCATCAACCTCTCCCAGGTGCCGCTGCAGGGCTGGAACAGCATGGTCAAGCGCGGCATGGACCTGGCGATCGCCCTCGCGTCGCTGACCGTCGCGCTGCCGGTCGCGCCGCTGCTGGCGCTGGCCATCTGGCTCGAGGACCGCGGCCCGATCTTCTACCGCCAGGAGCGCATGGGGCTGGACGGCAAGCCGTTCATGATCCTGAAGTTCCGCTCCATGCGCGTCGACGCGGAAGCGACCAGCGGGCCGGTCTGGGCGATCAAGGACGACCCGCGCCGCACGCGCGTCGGCACCTTCCTTCGCCATTGGTCGCTCGACGAGCTGCCGCAGGTCTGGAACGTGCTGCGCGGCGACATGTCGATCGTCGGCCCGCGCCCCGAGCGTCCCAGCTTCGTGCGCGAGTTCAAGCACAAGATCCCGCGCTACATGCTCCGCCACCGCGTCAAGTCCGGCATCACCGGCTGGGCGCAGGTGCACGGCTGGCGCGGCAACACCTCGATCAAGAAGCGCATCCAGTACGACCTCTACTACATCCAGAACTGGTCCCTGGCCCTCGACTTCAAGATCCTCTGGCTCACCCTGCGGCACGCGCTGCGCCTCAACGCCTACTAGCTCCGTGGCCGCGCGACACCGCGCGCGCCCTCGCTCGCTGGCGCTGCGCGCGCCGGCGCGACGCGCCGCTCGATCGCCACGCGCGGCGCCGCTCCAGCTTCGTCCTTGGCGCGGCGGCCACGTGCGAAACGCATGCCCGGCGGGCTTTTTTCTCGCACCCGCGGCGGGCCTCCCGGGCGCGCTCCGGAGCGCCGCCGCGGCCGCTGGAGCCGCCCGCGGGACGCTGCACAAGCAGCTGGTCAACGGCACTAAGGGTAGAGGTGCGAAAAATCTTGACACGCTACATGTTGTGGGGGTACCCTTATTACAAATCTTCCGCCCAAGCTTCATGGGCACCTCTTAGGAAAGGAGACGTGCATGGCAGCAGCGAAGAAACCAGCAGCGAAGAAGGCAGCGCCGAAGAAGGCGGCCAAGAAGGCTCCGGCCAAGAAGACCGCGGCCAAGAAGACCGTCAAGAAGGCAGTGGCGAAGAAGGTCGTCGCCAAGAAGAAGTAGCAGGCCCGTGACCTCACCCGGTGAGCACGTTCCCCGGGTGAGCTCGACACGGCACGGTTCTTTGTCAGGCGACGTTCTGGATCTTTCTGGGCGCTCCCGCTTGCAGTCGTCCCGGTGCTGCCGTTCCCAGCGTCGCCTTCACACGCTCCTCACCCGCACCGCCGTCCGCCGCACCCCGCTCACACCATCCGCCGTCCTCGCAGCTGCCGCCATCGCGAGCCCACGCGCCTGGAAGCAGACTCCCTTCCAGCACCAGTGTCGTGCCTCGGGATCGCCGCCGAGCGGCAGGAACCAAGTGGTCCAGGACCACTAAGACGACGACCGCAGCTGCGCCGCGGCAGCCCGGTCCACCAGCCACAGCAGCCGCCCGTCGACGGGCGCCACCACCTGCGCGGGATAGATCTCCGGCTGCCATTCGCCCTCGAGCACCGCGGCGAGCGCCGCCGCCTTGGCCGCGCCGCTCACCAGGAAGATCACCGTCGTGGCGTGATCGAGCACCGGCGGCGTCAGCGTGATGCGCCAGGTGTGAAGCTTCTCGACCCACACCGCGGCCGCCAATCTCCGGGGCCCGCGTTGCTCGTCCGCGAGCAGCGGGCTGCCGGGAAACAGCGACGCCGTGTGCCCTTCCTCGCCCAGCCCCAGCAGCACCAGGTCGAACCGCGGCCACTCGCGCGCGGCATCGCCCGCCGCTTCCGCGTCGCGCGCCGCCTCCACATCGCCCGCGGCGCCATCGTCTCCCGGCGCGTCCTTGCCATTGCCACGATCGCGCCGCAGACCGAAGGCCTCGATCAGCTCGCGCTCGTAGAGCCGCGCCGCGCGCGCGGCGTCGGGCTCCTCGCCGGCGATGCGGTGCACGTGCGCGGCGGGCACCTGCACGTGATCGAGCATGGCCTCGCGCGCCATGCGGAAGTTGCTGTCGGGATGATCGGGCGGCACGTGCCGCTCGTCGCCCCAGAAGAAGTGGACCGCCTGCCAATCGACGCGGGCGCGGAACGGCGCCGCCGGATCGGCGAGCAGCCGGTAGAGAGCACGCGGCGTCGAGCCGCCGGCCAGCGCGATGCTGGGGAAGGGAGCGGCGGCCGCGCCGGACGCAGCACCGGACGCAGCGCCGGACGCGGTCTCGGGAAGCCAGGCGTCGCGGTGCAGCGCGAGCGCGGCAGTCACCTCCGCGGCCGCGGCGCGCGTCAGCTCGACGGCATCTTCCAAGATGCGTACCTCTCGTCGCCGCGGCCCGCCGCCGCTCACCCGTTGTCCTTCCATCGCCGCCCGTCCGCCTGGATGAGATCGTCCGCCGCCCGCGGGCCCCAGCTGTTGGCCGCGTAGTTCGGGAAGGCGCGCGGCGCCAGCGCCGACCACACGTCGAGGATCGGCATCACGATCCCCCAACCCACCTCCACCAGGTCGCTGCGCTGGAACAGCGTCGAGTCGCCGGTCATGCAATCGTAGAGCAGCGTCTCGTAGCCGGTCTCGGGCGTCGTGCCGAAGTAGTCCGAGTACTGGAAGTGCATGCGCACCTGGCCGAGCCGCATCACCGGCCCCGGCACCTTGCCCTCGAACGACAGCGAGATCCCCTCGTCGGGCTGGATGTGCAGCACCAGCACGTTCGGCTCCAGCTGCTCGACCGGCGTCTCGCGGAAGAGGATGAACGGCGCGCGCTTGAACTGGATCGCCACCTCGGTGACCCGGCGCGGCAGCTGCTTGCCGGTGCGCAGGTAGAAGGGCACGTCCGCCCAGCGCCAATTGTCGACGTACAGCTTGAGCGCGACGAACGTCTCGACGCTCGAGGCCGGCGAGACGCCCTTCTCGCCGCGGTAGCCGGGGACCTGCTTGCCCTTCACCACCCCGGCGTCGTACTGGCCGCGCACCGTCTCGCGCAGCACGTCCTCGGGCGCGAGCGGCCGCACGGCGCGCAGGATCTTCACCCGCTCGTCGCGCACCACGTCCGGCGCGAAAGAGATCGGCGGCTCCATCGCGGTCAGCGCCAGCAGCTGGAACATGTGGTTCTGCACCATGTCGCGCAGCGCCCCGGCCTCCTCGTAGTAGGCGCCGCGCGACTCGACCCCGACGGTCTCGGCGACGGTGATCTGCACGTGGTCGATGTAGCGGCGGTTCCAGATCGGCTCGAAGATGCCGTTGGCGAAGCGGAAGGCAAGGATGTTCTGCACCGTCTCCTTGCCGAGATAGTGGTCGATGCGGTAGATCTGCGTCTCCTCGATCACCTCGCGGATGTCGTGGTTGAGCTGCCGGGCGCTCTCGAGGTCGTGCCCGAAGGGCTTCTCGATCACCACCCGCCGCCAGCTGCCGCTCTCCTCGCAGGTCAGCCTGGCCTCGCCGAGCTGGCGGATGATGGCGGCGAACTGGCTGGGCGGCACGGCCAGGTAGAACAGGTAGCAGCCGCGCGTCCCCCACTTCTCGTCGGCCGCCGCCAGCGCCGCGCGCAGCCGCTCGTAGGTCTCCGGCTGGTCGAGGTCGCCGGACATGTATGACAGCCGGCCCTTCAACCACTCGACCCGCTGCGGATCGAGCGTGCCGGTCTCGAAGGTGTGCAGGTCCTGGATCATCTTCTGCCGGAAGTCGTCGTCGCTCATCGGCGAGCGGCTGACGCCGACCACCGCGAACTCGTCCGGCAGGAAGTTGCCGGCGGCCAGGTTGTAGAGCGCCGGGATCAGCTTGCGCTTGGCGAGATCGCCGGAAGCGCCGAAGATCACCAGCGCGCACGGCGGCGCCGGCTGGCGGTCCGCATGGGCCTGCGCCGGGGGCTGCGACTGGGCTGGAACCGACATGGGCTCTCCTCTTTGGTTAACATCGCCTGCCGGCGACCCGAGGCACGAACTGGCGTGCGATGTGCTCTCGAGGCCTACTCAAAGCGTCTATCGGATCGCCCGCCGCATCCCCCCGACCCCCTTTCCTCCCAGCTGGGGTGCCGCGACTGGCGACAGGCGGAGCCGCGGCCCACCCCTCCGGGGGGGAAGGGGGCGTCCCCTCCCCTTCGCTTCGAGCAAGGAGTTTCGTCTTACCCGCCCGCCGGCCGCTCCAGGTGGCCGCCGAACTTCTGGCGCATGGCGGAGAGCATCTTCTCGCCGAAGGTGTGCTCCTGGCGCGAGCGGAAGCGCGCGAACAGCGACGCCGCGAGCACGTCGGCCGGCACCGCTTCCTCGAGCGCGGCGGTGATCGTCCAGCGCCCCTCCCCCGAATCGTGGACGAAGCCGGTGTAGCCGGCGAGGTCAGGGCTCTCGGCCAGCGCCATCGCCGAGAGGTCGAGCAGCCAAGACGAGACGACACTGCCGCGGCGCCAGAGCTCGGCGACGTCGGCGAGGTCGAGCGTGAAGCGATGCCCCTCCGGCAGCTCCGGCGAGCCGGCGTTGGCAAGGATGTCGAAGCCCTCGGCGTAGGCCTGCATCAGGCCGTACTCGATGCCGTTGTGCACCATCTTGACGAAGTGCCCGGCGCCGGCGGGACCGCAGTGCAGGTAGCCCAGCGCGGCGGTGCTCTGCTTGCCTTCGCGGCCCGGAGAGGGCGGGATCGCACCCTGGCCCGGCGCCAGCGTCTGCCAGATCGGGTCGAGGCGCTCGACCGTGTCGCGCGGGCCGCCGACCATCAGGCAGTAGCCACGCTCGAGGCCCCAGATGCCGCCGCTGGTGCCGGCGTCGAGATAATGGATGCCCTTGCCCGCCAGCTCGCCGGCGCGGCGCACGTCGTCCTTGTAATAGGAGTTGCCGCCGTCGATCACCGCGTCGCCGGCTTCGAGATGCACGGCCAGCGCGCCGACCGTCCCCTCGGTGATCTCGCCGGCAGGCAGCATCAGCCAGACCGTGCGCGGCTGCTCCAGCTTGGCGACGACGTCGGCCAGCGACGACGCCCCCACCGCTCCCTCCTTGGCCAGCTCCGCCACCGCCTCCGGACTCCGGTCGAACACCACGCACTGGTGTCCGCCCCGCAGCAGCCGCCGCACCATGTTGCCGCCCATCCGGCCCAGCCCGATCATCGCTATCTGCATCGCTCTCCGCACCTTTCCAGACCCCATGCCGGGTCTCTTGTCCGCCGCCAGCGGCGACAGTCTACTACCGCCGATCTCGCACCGATCTCGCGCCGATCTCGGACATCGCCGCCAGGGACACCTACGGCGGAGCGGCGCCTGCCGGTTTGCAGCCGCGGGCCGGCCGGGCCGCGGCAGCGCGAGCCACGCGCGCTTGGCGCGGCGACACCCGATGCGCGGGGGCCGCGGAGTCAGGGCGCGCGCCGCTCTCGGTGGGAATTTCTTACCGGTTCTGAAGCCAGCAGTCCACGACTCGAGTGCTATGATCCAAGGCGCCATGAAGATCGAGCCGCGCGGCAAGGACTTCCGCATCGGCGATGTCCTCCACGATGCCTGGGCCTTCGACCCGAAGCTGTGGCGAGGGGATCGGATGGGAGTCGCGGAGAATTTCCGACCCGCGGTGACCCTGCTGTTCGAGCTGCTCTCCGAGCGGCATGTCGCGTACGCTCTCGTCGGCGGCATGGCCATGCTCAAGTATTTCGAAGGCCGCAACACCAAGGACGTCGACCTCATCGTGGCGCCTTCCTGCCTGGAGGACCTGCCGGAGATCGAGGTCGAGGCGAGGGGAGAGCACTTCGCACGCGCACGCTTCGCCGAGGTCAGGCTCGACCTCCTCCTGACCACGGATCCCCTCTTCGCCAAGGTCCTGCGGACTTATACGATCACCCACCATTTCGAGGATCTGCCGCAGCAGCCGGTGCCCTGCGCCACGGTCGAGGGCCTCGTGCTGCTCAAGCTCTACGCCTTGCCGTCGCTGTACAGGCAGGGCGAGGTCGTGCGCATCGGCCTCTTCGAGAACGACGCCGCGACCTTGCTGCACGCGTATCGGCCTCAGATCGAACCGCTCCTGGCCGAGCTCGGCGAACATCTGAGCGATTCGGACCTGGCGGTCGTGCGCACGCTCGCCGCCGAGCTGCAGCGCCGATTCGAGCCCCGCTTCGGCCCACACCAGGGCGAGATCTCCGGATTCCAGCGGAACTAGCCGTCGTGGCCGGCGAGGATCGATCGTCGCCGGAGCCTGCGGCACCGTTCATGCGCTCGCGCTCGAGACCCCTGCCGGCGACGGTGGCGTTACCGCTGGCCGCCGCCCTCGCCGGCACCCTTGCCTGTGCCGTCGCGGTCTCCATGGCAAGCTCCACCCCTGCCGGCCGCGGCGCCGAGGGTCCCATGCCGATGAACCGCATCGCCGAGTCCTACGTCAAGCTGGTGCTGGCCGTCGGCCAGCACGATGCCAACTACGTCGATGCCTTCTACGGCCCGGCCGAGTGGAAGCAGGCGGCGGAGGCCGCCGGCAAGCGGCCGCTGCCCGACCTGCTCGCCGAGGCGCGTCGCCTACTTGCGGCCCTAGCGGCTCTGCCGGCATCGCCCGAGCCGGAGCCCGCGCCACCGCCGGCGCCGCCCGCCCTACCCGCGCCGGCCACGGCCGCGGCGCCGGCTCGCGGCGGCGCCCCGTCCGCCGCCTCCTCCGACGCCGCGGACTCCGCGGACGAGCTGCCGCGGCTGCGCCGCCGCTTCCTCGAGCGCCAGCTGAGCGCCCTGGCGGCGCACGTCGAGGCCCTCGGCGGGCGGCGCCGGACGTTCGACGAGGAGTCGAAGGCGCTCTACGATGCCGTCGCTCCGGTCTACGACGCCGCCCACTTCCAGGCCATCCTCGACCGCATCGACCGTATCGTCCCCGGCAAGGGCCCGCTCCCCGCCCGCATCGAGGCGTACCGCCGCCGCTTCGTGATCCCGCCCGACCGCGTCGACGGCGTCTTCGCGGCGGCCATCGCCGAGTGCCGGCGGCGCACCGCCGCCCACGTCCCGCTGCCTCCCGGCGAGAGCTTCACGGTCGCCTACGTCAAGGACAAGCCGTGGAGCGGCTACAACTGGTACCAGGGCGGCTTCCGCAGCCTGATCCAGGTCAACACCGACCTGCCCATCTACATCGACCGCGCGCTCGATCTCGCCGGCCACGAGGGCTACCCGGGCCACCACGTTTACAACGCGCTGCTCGAGCAGCACCTGGTGCGTGACCGCGGCTGGGTCGAGCTCACCGTCTACCCGCTGTTCAGCCCCCAATCGCTGATCGCCGAGGGCACCGCCAACTTCGGCGTCGAGGTGGTCTTTCCCGGCCCCGAGCGAGTGATCTTCGAGCGCCGGGTCCTCTATCCCCTGGCCGGCCTCGACCCCGGCGGCGCGGCCCGGTACGACCGTCTGCAGGAGCTGCTGCGCGACCTGGGCTATGCCGGCAACGAGGCGGCCCGCGGCTACCTCGACGGCAAGCTCACCCGCGACGCGGCGCAAGCCTGGTTGGTGCGCTACGCCTTGATGTCGCCCGAGCGCGCGGCGCAGCGCCTGCGCTTCATCGACACCTACCGCAGCTACGTGATCAATTACAACTACGGCCAGGACCTCGTGCGCCGCTACATCGAAGCCCGCGGCGGCACCGCCGGCCACCCCGAGCAGCGCTGGCGCGAGCTCGTCCGCCTCATCTCCTCCCCGCGCCTCCCCTCCGACCTGCGCTGAGCCGCGCCGCCGCAGCGCAGCCCGCGTGGCGGCGAGGGCCATCGCAGCCGAATGCGGCGGACCGCCGGACGGGCCGGTTCCCGCCGTGCTGGTGCACGGCAAAGAGCATAGGATTGCGGACATGCCCGACGAGGACAGAGACTTGCGGCCATGACCGAGCAGCCCAGCGCGCCGCGACAGCGGGACGATGTGGCCGCGGTCGATGCCCTCTACCGGCCTTTCCCGGATTTCTCGAGCTGGCCCCGACTCGCCCCCGTTCAGCGTGATCTGTGGGCGCGCTTCTCCGCCGAGCTGAACGATCAGAAGGGCAGGGCGACAGCAGGCCAGCTCGCGCGGGCCCTGACCGTGGCGGTGCGCGCCGCCGCCATCGACACTGGCGCGATCGAGGGACTGTACCAGGTGGATCGCGGCTTCACCATGAGCGTGGCTCTCCAGACCCTGGCCTGGGAGCATGCCCTCGGCGAGCGCGGCGAGGGAGTCCGCGAGCTGTTCGAGGCTCAGCTGGCGGGATACGAGTTGGCGATCGATGCGGTCACGGGGAAGACACCGTTGAGCGAAGCATGGCTGAGATCGCTACACGAGCAGATCTGCGCTCCGCAGGAGACGTATCGCGTGCTCACCGCAATGGGGTGGCAGGAGCAGCCTTTCCAGAAAGGCCGCTACAAGGAGTCCCCGAATCACGTTCGGCTGGCCGATGGCTCGTACCATGCTTACGCACCCGTCGCGGAGGTCGCGCCGGAGATGCGCCGCCTCTTCGAGCAGCTTCGCACCTCGGCCTTCGAGGATGCCCACCCGGTCGAGCAAGGAGCATATGCTCACTTTGCCTTGACCGCGGTGCACCCGTTCGCGGATGGCAACGGCAGAGTTGCACGCGCACTGGGATCGGTGTACCTGTACAAGAGTCTCTCGATCCCACTGGTCATCTTCTCCAACCAGCGCGCCGCATACTTCGATGCTCTTGCCAAGGACGACGAAGGAGATG
>DATDGZ010000510.1:0-8067 GCA_036521795.1 Thermoanaerobaculia bacterium
GCCGACCTTCGAGCTGGGCCGCCTGCGGTTCTCGCCCATGCCGAGCGACGTCGGCCAGACGGAGCTCGACCTCACCTTGAGCTGCGAGCAGTCGGAGGGCAGCGTCGGGCTGGACCTCGAGTACCGGACGGAGCTCTTCGACGCGGTCACCGTCGTCAGGATGCTGCAGCATCTGCGCGCCCTGCTCGCGGCGGCGGCCGGCGCGCCCGCGGTGCCGGTCGAGGAGCTGCCGCTGCTCGCCGCCGGCGAGACGCAGATGCTGCTGCGCGAATGGAACGACACCGACGCCGCGCCGCCGCCGGCGACGGCCGGCTTCGCCGCACGGTTCGCGGCGCAGGCGCGGCGCACGCCGGCAGCCGTCGCCGCGGTCTGCGAGGGCCAGGCGCTGAGCTACGGCGAGCTCGCCGCCCGTGCCGGGGGGCTGGCGCGGGAGGTGCGGGAGCTCGCCGCGCCGCTGCCGCCGCCGCGGCTGCCGGCGGTCGTCGCGGTGCTCGCCGAGCGCGGGCTCGACCTGCTGGTCGCCTTGACCGGCCTGCTCGAGGCCGGCGCCGTCTATCTGCCGCTCGAGCCCGGGCAGCCCGCCCAGCGGCAGGCACAGGTGCTGGGACAGAGCGGCGCGCTGGCGGTGCTCGCCGCCGGCGAGCAGCTGCCGGCCCTCGCCGCGGCGCTGCACGCGCTGGCGCCGGAGGAGCGGCCGCGCGTGCTGCCGCTCGCCCGCCTGGCCGGCGTCGTCCCCTCTCCTTCGCCGGCGGCTGCGCCGCCGGCGGCGAGCGCCATCGCCTACATGATCTTCACCTCCGGCTCGACGGGAGTGCCCAAGGGGGTGCTGGTCGAGCACCGCGGCATGCTCAACCACCTGCAGGCGAAGATCGAGGCGCTGGACCTCGGCGCCGGCGACGCCGTGGCGCAGACCGCCTCGCAGTGCTTCGACATCTCGATCTGGCAACTGCTGGCGCCGCTGCTGGTCGGCGGCCGGGTGGTGATCTATCCCGATGCGGTGGCGGAGGACCCGGACCTGCTGCTGGCGCGCTGCGACGAGGACGGCGTCAGCGTCCTCGAGACCGTGCCCTCGCTGCTGGCCTTGATGCTCGAAGCCGTGGAGCGCGAGGACGGCGGGCGTGCCGCGCCGTCCTCGCTGCGCTGGCTGCTGGCGACCGGCGAGGCGCTGCCGCCCGAGCTGTGCAACCGCTGGCTCGCCGCCCGCCCGCGCGTGCCGCTGCTCAACGCCTATGGCCCCACCGAGTGCTCGGACGACGTGACCCACCAGGTGATCGCGCGGCCCCTCGCCGCCGCGGCGGGACGGACGCCGATCGGGCGGGCGCTGCGCAACACCCGCCTCTACGTCCTCGATCCCCGGGGGGGCGTCGCGCCGATCGGCGTCGCGGGCGAGCTGTGCGTGGGGGGCGCCGGCGTCGGGCAGGGCTACCGCGGCGCCGCCGCCATCACCGCCGCAGCGTTCGTGCCGGACCCCTTCGCCGCTGCCCAGACTCCGGGCGTTCCGGGCATTCCGGGCGTTCCGGGCGTTCCGGGCGTTCCGGGAGTGCCGGGCGAGCCGGAGGCGGCGGGCGCGCGGCTCTACCGCACCGGCGACCTGGCCCGCCGGCTCGCCGACGGCAGCCTCGATTTCCTGGGACGCATCGACCACCAGGTCAAGGTGCACGGCTTCCGCATCGAGCTGGGGGAGGTCGAAGCGGCGCTGGCCGCGGCGCCCGGCGTCCGCCAGGCCGCGGTGGTGGCCGATGCGGGGAAAGCCGGCGGCGCGGCGAGGCGGCTGGTGGCCTACGTGGTGCCGGAGGACGGCGCCGGCGTCGAGATCGCCGAGCTGCAGCGGGAGCTGGCCGGCCGGCTGCCCCAGTACATGGTGCCGGCGCTCTTCGTCGTGCTGCCGGCCCTGCCCTTGACCGCCGCCGGCAAGCTGGACCGGCGGGCCTTGCCGGCGCCCGAGCCGAGGCCGGCAGGCGCCGGCGTGGAGCCCTCGGCGGCGGCGCGCGACGCGCGCGAGATGCTGCTCGCCGCCATCTGGTGCCAGACCCTGGGACTCGGCGAGGTCGGCATCGACGACAACTTCTTCTCCCTCGGCGGCGATTCGATCGTGAGCATCCAGGTGGTGGCGCGAGCCAAGAAGGTGGGGCTCTATCTCACCCCCCGGCAGCTCTTCCAGCATCAGACGGTCCGCGAGCTGGCGGCGGTGGCGGAGGGCCGGCAGCCGGTGGTCGCCGCCCAGGGCCCGGTGGCCGGCCCGGTGGCGCTCACCCCGATCCAGCGCCACTTCCTGGCCCAGTCGCTGCCCGAGCGGCACCACTTCAACCACGCGGTCCTGCTGCAGGCCCGCCAGCCCCTGGCCGCGGCGCTGCTGGCCCGGTCGGTGGCCGAGCTGGTGGCGCACCATGACGCGCTCCGCCTCCGCCTGGTGCCCACCGCGGAGGGCTTCCGCCAGGAGAACGCCCCGCCGGCGGGCGGCGCGGTCGGCGCGGGCGGCCCGCGCGGCCCGCGGTCCTCCTTCGCGGCCTTCGACCTCTCCGCCCTGGGCCCGGCCGCGGCGCGGCGGGCGCTGGCGGCGGCCGCCGCCGCCGCGCAGACGAGCCTCGATCTCGCCAGCGGTCCTCTCTTCCGGGTCCTGTGGTTCCACGGCGGCGCCGGCGCGGGCGACGCCCCCGGCCAGGCCGGCGAGACCGGCGAGGCCGGCGACGCGGCAGCAGCCGGCACGCGCGATCGGCTGCTGATCATCGTCCACCACCTGGTCATCGACGGGGTCTCCTGGCGAATCCTGCTCGAGGATCTCGAGACGGCCTACCGCCAGCTGGCCGGCGGGGCCGCGCCGCTGCTGCCGGCCAAGACCAGCTCGTTCCGCGACTGGGCCGCGTGCCTCGAAGAGCAGGCGAAGACGCCCGAGGTCGAGCAGGAGATGGCCTACTGGGAAGCCACGCTGGCGGGCGGTGCGGAGCGCCTGCGCCAGGACCATCCCGGCGCCCGCAACCGCCGCGCCGCGCTGCGCAAGCACGGCGAATCCCTCGACGCCGGCGAGACCCGGGTCTTGCTCCGCAGGCTGCCGGTCCGCTACCGCACCGAGGTCAACGAGCCGCTGCTGGCGGCGCTGCTGCTGGCGTTCCGGCGAGAGCTGGGGACCCCCTCGTTGCTCGTCGACCTCGAGGGCCATGGGCGCGAGGAGATCGCCGGCATCGACGTCACGCGCACCGTCGGCTGGTTCACCGCCGTCGCTCCCCTGCTCCTCGAAGCCGCCGGCGACGACCCGGAAGCGGTGCTGCTGGACGTCAAGCAACGCCTGCGGCAGGTGCCCAATCACGGCTTCGGCTACGGCCTGCTGCGCTATCTCAACCCGCCGCAAGGCGAGCGGCTGGCGCGGCTGCCCCAGGCGGAGGTGTCGTTCAACTACCTGGGCCAGTTCGATCAGACGCTCGGCGAGACCTCGCTGTTCCTGCCTGCCGGGGAGGAGGTGGGCGCGACCGAGAGTCGGCGCGGCGAGTGCGCCTACCTGCTCGAGGTCGACGCCTTCGTCAGCCAGGGCAAGTTGAGCGTCATCTGGACCTACAGCGCCGACGTCTTCGAGCCGGCGACGGTCGGCCGGCTGGCGGCCGCCTTCCTCGACGCGCTGCGCTGGCTGGTACGCCGCTGCCAGTCGCTGCACGCGGCGCCCGCCTACCTGGCGGCGGACTTCCCCCTGGCGCGGCTGGATGCGGCCGAGATCGCGGCGCTCGTCGCGCGCCTCGGCGAGCTGCTGCCTGCCGGCGCCGAGCAGCCGGCGGAGGTGGCGATCGAGGACGTCTACCCGCTCACCTTCCTGCAGGAGAGCATGCTCTTCCACGCCCTCGCCGCGCCGGGCTCGCAGGCGAGCTTCGAGCAGGCGAGCTGCCTGCTCGAGGGCGATCTCGACGTGGCGGCCTTCGTGCGCGCCTGGGACCGCGTCATGGAACGCCACCCGGCGCTGCGCACCGTCTTCGTCTCCGCGGGCCTGCCGCGGCCGCTGCAGGTCGTGCTGCAAGGCGTCGGGCTGGCGATCGAGCAGCTCGACTGGCAGGACCTGCCGGCCGCCAGGCGGCAGCCGGCGCTCGCGGACTTCCTGGCCGCGGATCGACAGCGCGGCTTCGACCTCGGCCGGGCGCCGCTGCTGCGCGTCGCGCTCCTCCGCATCTCCCGGACCGCGTATTACTTCGTCTGGAGCCGCCATCACCTCCTCCTCGACGGCTGGTGCAGCCCGCTGGTGCTGGGAGAGGTCATGGCCCTGTACGAGGCACTCCGCCGCGGCCGCGACCTCGAGCTGCCGGCGGCCCGCCCGTTCCGCGACTACGTCGCCTGGCTCGAGCGCCAGGACCAGGCGCAAGCCGAGGCCTTCTGGCGGCGGGCGCTGGCGGGATTCTCCGAGCCGACGCCGCTGGTGGTCGACCGCCTGCCCGCCGCCGGCGAGCGGGTGGCGGGCGGCTCGCGCTACCGCGAGCTGCAGCTGCCGGCCGGCCTGAGCGCGGCGTGGAAGGCGTTCGCGCGCAGCAACCAGCTGACCCAGAGCACCCTGGCGCTCGCCGCCTGGGCCCTGCTTCTCGGCCGCTACGGCGCCCGCGAGGACGTCGTCCTCGGCATGGCGGTCTCGGGGCGCCCGGCGGATCTCCCGGGAGTCGAGGGGATGCTCGGCATGTTCGTCAACAACCTGCCGCTGCGCCTGGCGGTGCCCGGCGGCGAGCTGCCGGTGCCGTGGCTGCAAGCGGCACAGCATCGCCAGGCCGAGGTGCGGCAGTACGAGCACAGCTCGCCGGCCCAGGTCCACGAGTGGAGCGACGTCTCCTGGGGCCAGCGGCTGTTCGACAGCCTGGTGGTGTTCGAGAACGTCCCCGCCGGCCAGGCTCCCCTGGCGGAGCCGGCCGGCGTGCTGCGCGTCACCTCTTTCCAGGGCCGCCTCGAGACCGCCTATCCCCTCACCCTGGTCTGCTATCCGGACCCGGACATGACGCTGCGCATCCACTTCGACGGCCGGCGGTTCGACGGCACCACGGTGAGCCGCATGCTCGACCACCTGGGGAACCTGTTGCAGGGGCTGCTCGCCGCCTCGGCGCCGCCGCTCGCCGAGCTGCCGCTGCTGGCAGCCGCCGAGCGGCACCAGCTGCTGGTCGAAGACGGCCAGGGGTTCGAGCGGCTCCCCGAGCGTCTGCGCCGCGAGCTGAGCCCGCGGCTCTCCCGCTCACGAGCCGACCCGGCGCCAGGAGCCGGCCCGGCGCCGGCCGCGCCGGCCGCTCCCGGCGAGCTCTACGTCCTGGACCGCTGGCTCTCGCCCGTGCCGATCGGCCTCCCCGGCGAGCTCTACCTCGGCGGCCGCGGCCTGGAGGCCGCGGCGCCGGAGCCGGCCGCGAGCGCCGTGCGCTGGTCGCCCGACCCCTACGGCGGCCGCGCGGGCGCCGTGCTGCTCGCGACCGGCCAGTCGGCGCCCCGGCTGCCCCGGGGCGGTTGCGAGTGGCTGGGTCCTGCGGGCCGCGCGGTGACGATGCGGGGATGCCGCATCGATCCTGGCGAGATCGAGGCGGCGTTGCGGCGTGATCCCGGCGTGGCGGACGCCGTCGTCACCGTCAGCCCGGGCCGGGCCGGAGAGGTGCGGCTGAGCGCGTTCGTCGCCGCCGCCGGTGGCTCCCTTTCTGCCGCCGGCGAGCTGCAAGCCTGGCTCCGGCAGACCCTGCCCGAGCACATGGTGCCGGTGGCCTTCACCTCGCTGCCGGCGCTGCCGGTGTTGCCCGACGGCCGCCTGGACCACGCGGCGTTGCAGGCCGCCGAGGCGCTCGACCTCTCGCAGCAACCTGGCTTCCGGGTGCCGCGCGATCCGCTGGAGCTGCAGCTGGCGAGAATCTGGGAGGACCTCTTCGATCTCCGCCCGATCGGCATCGAGGACGACTTCTTCGCGCTCGGCGGGCACTCGCTCCTGGCGGTGCGCCTGATGGCGGAGATCCAGGGCCGGCTGGGGCGTGACCTGCCGCTGGCGATGCTGCTGCGGGCGACCTCCATCGAGCGGCTGGCCGAGGTCCTGCGGCAGAACCTGCCCCTTCCCGACTCTCCTCTCGTCGAGCTGCAGCCGGCGGCTGCCGGCTCGCCGCTCTTCTGCGTCCACCCGGCCGGAGGCGGCGTGGCGGCCTACGTCGACCTGGCCTACCACCTGGGCAGGGACCAGCCCCTGTACGGGCTGCAGTCCCGCGGCATGGAGGACGGCGCGACGCCGCTCGCGACCGTCGAGGAGATGGCGGCTTGCTACCTCGAGGCCATCCGCACGGTGCAACCGCGCGGTCCCTACCGGCTGGCGGGGTGGTCGCTGGGCGGGCTGATCGTCTTCGAGATGGCGCAGCAGCTGGACGCGGCCGGCGAGCAGGTGGCGCTGCTGGCGCTGCTCGACACCTTCCGGCCGGACGCGGAGGCCGCGGAGCCCACCGACGCCGAGCTGCTCGCGGAGTTCCTCGAAGCCAACCGCATCGCCCGCGGCGAGGCGCTGCAGCTCGACGGCGAGCTCGACGAGCAGATCTCCACCTTGCTGGCGCGCTGGCACCAGGAAGGGCTGCTGCCGGCGGGCTTCGAGATCGCCAAGGCGCGGCGCTACTTCGAGGTCTGGAAAGCCAACGAGCACGCCAGCCGCCGCTACTCGCCACGGCCCTATGCCGGCAGGATCGCGCTCTTCCGGGCGCTCGAGCGGCCGCTCGCCGGCACCGCGATCGACCCGGCGGTGGGCTGGCGAGAGCTGGCCGCGCAGGGCGTGGAGGTCCATGACGTGCCGGGGGATCACACCGCGCTGCTGCGGCGGCCGAACATCGAGGCGCTTGCCGCCGAGCTGCGGCGCTGCCTGCAAGAGGAGCCGCCGCGGGAGGCGCCTGACTGGCTGCATGCCGCGGCCAGGCCGAGAGTCGGGGAGGTGTCATGAACGCCAAGGTCGTCGATCCAGAGCACAACCTGCCGTTGCTGATCGAGCCGGAGGCCGGCGACAGCGATCCCGGCGATCCGCTCGGGGCGTTCGCGCGGCGGCACCAGGAGGAGGTCGAGCGCCGGCTCCTGGTGCACGGCGCGATCCTGCTGCGTGCCTTCGGCGTCGACACGCAAGAGGCGTTCCGGCGCGCCACCGGCGCCTTCGCCGGCGAGCTGCTCGACTACGTCGACGGCAACTCGCCGCGCACCAAGCTCGGGAGCGGCATCTACACCTCGACCGAGTACCCGGCCAAGTACGTCATCTCCTTGCACAACGAGCTCTCCTACTCGCCACGCTGGCCGCTGCGGCTGTTCTTCGGCTGCCTCGTGGCGCCGCTCGCGGCCGGCGAGACGGTGCTGGCGAGCAGCCGCGCCATCCTCGCCAGCCTGCCCGCGGCGCTGGTCGAGGAGTTCCGCGCCAAGGGCGTCAAGTACATCCGCAACCTCCATGGCGGCAGCGGCCTCGGACCCTCCTGGCAGGACACCTTCGAGACCTCCGACCGCGAGGCGGTCGCCAGGCTCTGCGAGCAGTCGGGCGCGAGCTACGAGTGGATCGGCGACGGGCTGCGGTTGAGCCACCTGCGGCCGGCGCTGGCGCGGCATCCCCGCACCGGCGAGGAGGTCTGGTTCAACCAGGCGGACCAGTTCCACCCTTCGACCCACCCGCCGGAGGTCTACGCGGCCCTGATGTCGCTCTACGGCGAGCGGGAAGAGGACCTGCCCCAGAACGTCCGCTTCGGCGACGACACGCCGATCGCGGTCGCGATGCTGGAGGAGATCCGCGCCGTCACCCGGAGGCACTGCGTCTTCTTCCCCTGGCGGCAAGGCGATTTCCTGATCGTCGACAACATGCTGGTCAGCCACGGCCGCGCTCCTTTCGCGGGGCCGCGCAAGATCCTGGTGGCGATGAGCGGGCCGGTGACCGCCGGCGCCCAGGCCGGTTGACGCGTGAGCGGCGCCGCCAGCGGCCGCGACGCACGGCGCGAGCACCTGGTGCTGCTGCCGGGGAGCCGCTGGGCTCTCTGGCGCTGCGCGGTGCTCCGCGGCGCGGGCTTCCCGGCCTCCGAGGTGCTGCGGCTGGCAGCGCCGGAAGCCGCCGCCGCCGCCGACCTCGTGCTCGACCTC
>DATDGZ010000511.1:0-14240 GCA_036521795.1 Thermoanaerobaculia bacterium
GACGCCAGGCGCCTGCTCCTCGAGCGCCTGCCGCTGCCGTCGATCCTGGTCGCCTGGAGCCCGGATTGGCACAAGGGCGTCGTCGGCGTCGCGGCCGGCCGTATCGCCAAGGAAATGCACCGGCCCACCGTGCTGTTGAGCGTCGAAGGCGGTCTCGCCACCGGCTCCGGCCGCAGCGTGCCCGACGTCGCGCTGCACGCGTTCCTGGCCGGTTGGCAGCCGCGGCTGCGGCGTTTCGGCGGCCATGCCCAGGCAATCGGGCTGTCGCTGGATTGCGAGCAGCTGGACTCCTTGCGCGGCGAGTGGGAGCGGTCGGCGGCGGCGTCCTGGGAGCCCGCCTGGCTCGAGAAGCGCCACCTCTACGATCTCGAGCTGCCGCCGCGGGCAGTCTCCGGCGAGCTGGTGACCGAGCTGCGGCGGCTGGAGCCTTTCGGCCAGGACAACTTTCAGCCGCTGCTGCGCACGGGTCCCTTGCGCTTGCGGCGGCCGCCGCGCCTGTTCGGCAAAGGCCACCTGTCGGCCGAAGCCGAGGCCGACGACGGCTCGCGGGTGGAGCTGCTGGGGTGGCGGTGGGCGGCGCGGGCCGACGAGCTGGCCGGGCGCTTCGAGGTGCTCGCCCATCCCGAGATCGATGGCTGGCACGGCGGCCCGGTGCTGCGGCTGGTCGACAGCCGGGGAGTCTGAGAGCGGCGGCTCGCCAGCCGCCCGCCGCCGGGCCGAGATGGCGGAACGCCGCTCGCGACACCCTCTCGTCACCCGCTTTCGGCGGCAGTGCCCCGTTCAGCGCCGGCCGCTCCGGCCCGGCGGATCCGTAAACCCATAGAATGGCCCGCATGCCGCGTCCGAAGACCCGCCGCACGGTGACCGGTTTCCGCGTCGTGCTGATGTTGACGCTGCTGGCCGCGGTGGGCGTGGTCCTCGCCCTCTATCTGTTCGGCGCGGCCGGTGCGCCGCGGCCGCGGCGCGCGCGCAACGACACGCCGCCGTTCGAGGAGGGAACCAGGCTGGTGGGCAAGGACTTCGACTATACCTTCTCGCAGGGCGACAAGGCGGTCTTCCGGGTGCGCGGCGACAGCGTGCGGGTGGACAAGGACGACACCGTGTATCTCGAGACGGTCGGCCTGACGCTCTTCGACAAGGAAGGCCGGCAGTTCGATGCCGAGAGCGACGAGGCGAGCATCAACCGCACCACCAACGAGGGCCGCCTCTGGGGCGACGTCTCGATCAAGGGCCCTTCCCACCTCGAGATCTACAGCAAGGAGCTGCTGATCCAGCAGAAGGGCAACCTGCTGGTCACCCCCGGGGTCGCGAGGATCCTCTACGCCGGCAAGTACTTCGCGCGCTGCGACTCGCTGCAGGCGTGGCTGCCCGACGAGATCTACTCGATGGTCGGCAACATGCGCCTCGAGACTTTCCCCGAGGTCCAGCCGCCGCTCAAGCTCGAGGCCGACAAGGCCATCTACGAGCGCAAGCATCGGCTCCTGCGGGTGGAGGACGGCGCCGAGCTGCATCGCGGCACCGCCAAGCTCGACGCCGACCGCATCAGCGGGCTGCTGTCGGACGACGAGAGCTCGCTCACCTTCGTGCGCGCCCTCTACCATGTCACGGGCGAGACGGCGGAGAGCGCGGCCCCCGGCACGACGAAGGTCAGCTGGGCGGGCGACGACCTGGCGGTGATGCTGACCCCGAAGGGCAACCTGGTGCGGCGCATCGACCTCGAGGGCGCCGCGGCCACGCCCGCCAGCCTGCACACCACCGGCAACGGTGTGTCCCGCACTCTGGTCGCGCCGCACATCGAGGGGCTGCTCGCCGAGAAGGACCTGCTGCGCTCGGCCAACGCCTACGGCGGCGTCGACATCGAGGAGATCGGGCCGCCGGCGGCGGGTGCGACGGCGGGCACTGCGTCGCCGCAGCCGGCCAAGCCCGCCGGAGCCAAGGCGGGCCCACCAGGGCCTCGGGGCGCGAAGGCGGGTCCACCAGGATCTCCCGCGGCGAAGGCGGGCTCTCCTGGGGCGGCCGCCGCCGGTGCCAAGGCGGGTTCCCCCAAGGCGAGCTCGCCCATGGCAGCTTCCTCCAGGGTGGCCGGCGCAGGCGCTGCGGCAGCCGCCGCGCCAGCCGCGTCGGGCGCGCCGCCTCAGCCAGTGGTGCGCCACGTCCACGGGCAGCGGGCGGATGCGCTCTTCCGCACGGATGGGCAGATCTCGAACGTCGTCCTGGTCGAGCAGGTCACCTACGGCGACGGCGAGGTCAACGCCACCGGCGACCGCGCGGCCATGGACATGGACGCCGGGCGCGGCGAGTTCTTCGGCAACCCGGTCAACGTCGTCAGCTCCCGCGGCGAGATGAAGGCGCCGCACGTGATCTACACCTCGGCCGACCAGCTGGTCCATGCCGTCGAAGGGGTGCACGCGATCATCCAGCAGGCGAGCGACGCGAACCTCGCCGGCAGCGTGCTGGGCGAGGGCAAGGGCCCGGTGATGGTGCAGTCGGCGGAGGCCTACTGGCAGCGCCCCCAGGCAACCTTCATCTTCCGCGGCGACGTCCGCGCCTGGCGCGGCGACAACCTGCTGCTCGCTCCGGAGCTACAGGGCGAGCGCCTGCCGCAGGGCGACCAGTTGGCCGCCAGCGGTGGCGTCAAGACGGTCTGGCTCCCGGGGCAGCAGGAGGAGAGCGTGACGCCGCGGGTAGCAGCGGCTGAGCGGGGCGCGGCCGCCGGTGCGGGCGCGGCGAATCCCCAGGGCGCTGCAACTCCGGGCAGCGGGGGAGGCGGCAGGGTGGCAAGCAAGCCCGCCGTGGGCTCCGCCGATCCCGGCCCGGCAAAGGGGAGTGCCGCCGCCGGGAAAGCCGCGGCTGGGAAGGCCGCCACCGAGAAGGCCGCCACCGCGAAGATCGCCACCGGGACCGCGGCAGGCGCAGGAACGGGCGGTGGCGGAGTCGCCACCCCCGCGGGTCGGGACGCCCGCCAGAAGAGCGGCGGCGCGATCACCGTGCTGGCGGCGAACATGCTCTACCGTGACGGCAGCGGGGTGCTGACCTACACTGGCAACGTCCACGTCGACCAGGACGGCAAGACCCTGACCTGCAAGCAGCTCGACGTCAACCTCGACCAGGGCCACAAGGCCAAGCAGATGACCTGCACCGGCGGGACGCATCTCGACGACCCGGCCGCCGGCCGCAAGATCGACGGCGAGACCGGCGTCTACCGTCTCGAGACGCGCAAGATCGACGTCTTCGGGAACCCGGTCGTGATGCGCGATCGCGACGGCAACCTGGTGCACGGCAAGCGGCTGCGCTACGCGATCGACGACGGCAAGGTGGAGGTACTGGGCAAAGACGAAGCCAAGCCGCCGGCACCCGCCCCGGGCGCCTCCTCCCCGGCCCCGGCCGCTGCGCCCGCGTCCTCAGCCTCTCCCACCTCGGCCGCCCCGCCGTCCGGCCGCCGGAGGACGGCGCGGTGACCGAGGACCAGGAGCCGCAGCGGCTCTACACGGAGGGGCTGCGCAAGGTGTACCGCGGCCGCGCGGTGGTCAACAAGATGTCGATCGAGGTCGGCCCCGGCGAGATCGTCGGCCTGCTCGGCCCCAACGGCGCCGGCAAGACCACGACCTTCTACATGGTGGTCGGCCTGACCGCCCCCGACGCCGGCACCGTCTTCCTCGGCGACGAGGACATCACCGATCTGCCGATGTACCTGCGCGCCCAGCGCGGCATCAGCTACCTCCCCCAGGAGCCGTCGATCTTCCGGCGCATGTCGGTCGAGGACAATCTGCGCGCCATCTTCGAGACCCTGGACCTCGCCCACGCCGAGCAGGAGCGGCGCATCGACCAGCTGGTCAACGACCTCGGCCTGGTGAAGGTGCGGCGCAACCGCGGCTACTCGCTCTCGGGCGGCGAGCGCCGCCGGGTGGAGATCGCCCGCGCGCTGGTGATCAGCCCGTGGTATATCCTTCTCGACGAGCCCTTCGCGGGCATCGACCCGATTGCCGTCCTGGACATCCAGGGCATCATCCGGCACCTCAAATCGATGGGCATCGGGATCCTGATCACCGACCATAACGTGCGGGAAACATTGAAAATAACCGACCGTGCCTATATCATCAACAATGGCGAGATCTTGCGCGCCGGGACTCCGCTGGAGCTATCTACTGACCCGCAAGTGCGCAAGGTCTACCTCGGCGAAGACTTCACCCTGTAAGGTCCGATCCCCGGCATGGCATTAGAGCAGAAACTCTCCCTCAAGTTGGCGCAGCGGCTGGTGATGACCCCGTCGCTGCAACAGGCGATCAAGCTGTTACAGATGACCCGCATGGAGCTCGACACCCTGCTCACGCAGGAGCTGGTCGAGAACCCCGTGCTGGAGGAGGCGGCGGAAGCCGCCGACAACCCCGACCCTGAGGAGGAGGCGGAGCCGCCGTTCGAGGAGCGCAAGGAGGCCGCCGCGACCAACGGCAGCGAGGAGCTGAACCACGGCGAGTCGATGGAGAACATCGACCTCGACGCCTACTTCGGCGACTACTGGGAAGGCTCCGGCTACTCGTCCATGGCGGAGGAGCGGGACGAGCCGCCGATCGAGAACAGCCTCACCCGCGAGCCCGACCTCTACGACCACCTCCTCTGGCAGCTGCACATGGCCGAGGTCGAGCCGCGCCAGCGCGAGATCGCGGAGCTGATCATCGGCAACCTCAACCCGGACGGCTTCCTGGTCGCCACGCCGGAGGAGATCCGGGCGATGGGCGACCGGACGGCGGACTGGGCCGAGGACGCCTCGGGCATGGAGGGCGACCTGGAAGGGACTTCCTTCGCCGGGGGGGGTGCCGGCATGGCCGGCGTTGCCGGCATGATGGGCATCGGCGCCGGCGCGTCCGCCGACCCCGACGACCGCCCCCGCCGGTACAACCTCGACGAGGTCGAGGCGGCGCTCGAGCTGGTGCGCAGCTTCGACCCGCCGGGCATCGCCTGCAACAACCTCCGCGAGAGCCTGGTGCGCCAGATGGACTTCCGCGGCGTGCCGGCCGACGCCCTGGCGCGGCGGGTGGTGGAGGAGGCCTGGGACCTGTTCCTGCGCCGCCAGTTCCCGGCCGTCGCCAGGAAGCTCGGCATCGAGCTGGCGACGCTCGAGGAGGCGGTCGAGCTCATCCGCACTCTCGAGACCAATCCCGGCCGCAAGTTCTCGACCGAGCGGCCGCACTACATCGAGCCCGACGTCTTCGTGCGCCGGGTCGGCGACGAGTACGTGATCCAGCTCAACGACGACGGGCTGCCGCGGCTGCGCGTCAGCCGCTCCTACCGCCGCATGCTGCAGACCATGCGCACCGAGGGCCGCCAATCCGAGGCCCAGCAGTTCATCAAGGACAAGATCCGCTCCGCCGTCTGGCTGATCAAGAGCCTCGACCAGCGCCAGCGGACCATCTACAAGGTGGCCGCCTCGATCGTCCGCCAGCAACGCGACTTCCTCGACAAGGGCATCGAGCACCTGCGGCCGATGGTGCTGCGCGACGTCGCCGAGGACATCGGCATGCACGAGTCGACGGTGAGCCGGGTGGTGTCCAACAAGTACATCCACACCCAGCGCGGCCTCTTCCCGATGAAGTTCTTCTTCCACAGCGGCATCGATCGCGAGTACGGCGAGAACATCTCGTCGCTGACGGTGAAGCGCAAGATCGAGCAGATGATCCAGGCGGAGGACCCCAAGCGCCCGCTCTCCGACAGCGAGCTGATGCGCATCCTGAACCGCGAGGGGATCCAGATCGCCCGCCGCACGGTGGCCAAGTACCGCGACGAGCTCAGCATCCCTTCGTCCACCGACCGCAAGCAGGTCTTCTGATGAGAGCCGAACAGCGCACGGCTTTAAATACCCGGCCGTGCGCTGGCGGTAACCCACGGAGAGATCGTTAGAGAGACGCAGCCATGCAGATCGAATACACCTGCCGCAACGTGCACCTGGACGACCGCCTGCGCGAATTCATCGAACAGAAGCTGCAGAAGGTGATGAAGTTCGTCGAAGAGCCGGTCGAGGTCAAGGTGTTGCTCGACATCGAGAAGCACCGCCACATCGCCGAGGTGCACATCAGCCACCGGCTGGGCATCGCGCAGGCCACCGAGGAGACCGGCAACCTGCAAGACGCCGTCAACCTGGCGGTGGACAAGGCCGAGAAGCAGGTGCGGAGATTCCGCAAGAAGCTGGTCGACAAGCGCCGCCGTGCCGATCGGACGAACGGCCACCGCTGGCCCCGCTGGCCAATGGAGGTGCTGGACAGCGCCTCGGTCGGCGACGGCGCCACGCCGCGCGTCGTCGAGACGACCCACGTCGAGATCAAGCCGATGACCATCGCGGAGGCGGCGATCGAGCTCGAGACCGCCGAGCACGGCTTCGTGGTGTTCCGCGATGCGGACACCGACCGCCTGAACGTGCTGTTCCGGCGCAAGGACCAGAACTACGGGCTGATCGCCCCCGAGCCCTGACGCCATGCCCAGGTGGGCATGCTCCACCCGAAGCGGACGGGCGGCGAGGGCAGCCGGCGCCGGCGCCCTGGGTGTCCCATGCCCGTAGCCGGCCCGCTCACCCGGCCGGAGCTCATCTTCTCCGATCTGCCGGCGACCGACCGCCGCGGCGTGCTGCTGGAGCTGGCGGAGCGGGTGGCGGCGACCGGCCTGGTGCAAGACGCCGGCGCGCTCTTCCGCGCGCTGCTGGAGCGCGAGCAGCTCGGCTCGACCGGGATCGGCCACGGGGTGGCGATCCCGCACTGCAAGCTCGTGGGCCTCGAGCAGGGCATCCTGGCGGTCGGCATCGCCCGGCCGCCGGTCGACTTCGGCGCCGCCGACGGCGATCCGGTGGCGCTGTTCTTCCTGGTGCTGTCGCCGGACGACAGCCCGGCCGAGCACCTGCAGACGCTGGCCCGGATCTCGCGCTGGGTGCGGGCCGATCGCCACGTCGAGACCCTGCTGGGCCTGGCAGACCGCGGCGCCATCTACGATTTCCTGAAAGAGAGCGTCTGAATGCAGAATCCGCCGCCCGCCATCGTGCCGGCGCCGGTCAAGGTGCGCGAGCTGCTGGGCGAGGAGCTCGCCAGCCTCAACCTGCGCGTGCTGTCGGGAGAGTCGCACCTCGACAATCCCATCACCCATCCCCGGGTGCAGAAGCCCGGCCTCGCCTTCGCCGGCTACTTCGCCTACATCAAGGCGGGGCGCGTCCAGATCGTCGGCGAGAGCGAGACCGAGTACATGATGACGCTCGACGAGACCGAGCGGCTGCGGCGCTTCGACGTCATCGCCAGCCTGCCGGTGCCGGTGTTCGTCATCACCAAGGGGCTGCCGCCGCTGCCTGGTTTCCTCGAGAGCTGCCAGCGCTCCGAGCTGCCGGTGCTGTCGTCGACCGCGCTGTCGTCGACGGTGATCAAGGCGATCAGTTACTTCCTCGAAGATCACCTGGTGCCCTCCACCTGCCTGCACGGCGTGCTGCTCGACATCTACGGCCTGGGCGTGCTGCTGATCGGCGACAGCGGCGTCGGCAAGAGCGAGTCGGCCCTCGATCTGATCAGCCGCGGCCACAGCCTGGTCGCCGACGACCGGGTCTACGTCAAGCGCTATCCCAGCGGCGAGCTGGTCGGCTTCAGCGAAGGGCCGCTGCGCCTGCACATGGAGCTGCGCGGCATCGGCATCATCAACGTCCAGGACCTCTTCGGCCTGGCCTCGGTGCGGGAGCGCAAGACCATCGACCTGGTCATCGAGCTCGAGCACTGGCAGGTGGGGCAGGCCTACGACCGCCTGGGCCTGGACGAGTCGGTGTTCCACATCCTGGACGTGCCCTGCCCTTACATCCGCATGCCGCTCGCGATGGGCCGCAACGTCGGCATCCTGGTGGAGATCGCGGCGCGCAACCACGTGCTGAAGCTGCAGGGCCACCACTCGGCGCGCGAGTTCGCGCGCAAGCTCGAGGCCGAGCTCGAGCGCAACCGGAAGGTCCCGGCACGCTGACCGGCACGCTGAGGCGATGAGCTCCAACAGCCTCCCAGGGGAACGGCAGCTCGGCGCTCCGGCGCAGCGGCCCATCGACGTCGAGGACGAGAGATCTCGCGCCCTGCCGCCGGACCGCTTGCGCCTGGTGTTGATCACCGGCCTGTCGGGCTCCGGCAAGAGCGTGGTCGCCAAGTGCTTCGAGGATCTCGGCTTCTACACCGTCGACAACCTGCCGCTGCCGCTCTTGCGGGAGTTCCTCGAGCGCCCGGGAGAGCTGGTGTTCGGTCACGAGCGGATCGCCGTGGTGGCCGACCTGCGGGCGCCCGGCTTCGCCGAGGAGTTCCCGAAGCTGATCGCCGAGATCGACCGCGAGTGTCCACAGCAGAGCCAGGCGCGCCCGACGCTGCTCTTCCTGGAAGCCAGCGACGAGGTCCTGGTGCGGCGCTTCTCGGAGACCCGGCGCCCGCATCCGCTCGCCCCGGACCAACCGGCGATCGCGGGGATCCGGCGCGAGCGCGAGCTGCTCGCCGGCCTGCGGCCGCGTGCCGACCTGGTGTTCGACACCAGCCACTGGTCGATCCACGAGACCCGCGCCCAGGTGTACCGTGCCTTTGCCGCCGCCGGCGAAGAGCCGGAGATGGTGGTCTCGCTGGTGAGCTTCGGCTTCAAGCATGGCGTCCCGGCCGGCACCGACCTGCTGTTCGACGTGCGCTTCCTGGCCAACCCGCATTTCGTGCCGGGGCTGCGGGAGCAGACCGGCCAGGATGCGGAGGTGCTCGAGTACCTCGAGCAGCAGCCGGACTTCGAGGAGCTGATCAGCCGGCTCGCCGACCTCCTGGCCTTCCTTTTGCCCCGCTACCGGCGCGAGAATCGCAGCTATCTCACGGTGGCGGTGGGCTGCACCGGCGGGAGGCACCGCTCGGTGGCGATCGTCGAGCGTCTCGAGAAGCGGCTCGATGCCGCCGGCTGGCCGGCGCGCCTGATCCACCGCGACATCGCGCGGTAGGAGGAGACACTCCCCATCGAGGGGGAGGGAGGTGGCGGCCCATTCGACGCGGCGGTGAAGGCTGGAACTGGCTTTTCAAGAGGCCCCGGGAATTTTCATTGCACTGAATCTGCTGATACTGGAGGGTGGCCGCGAGGCCCCAACAAAACCCAAATGATCGGTACTTTGATCCTCACGCACGGCGGCGCGGCGCACGAGTTGCTGGCCGCCGCCCAGAAGATCGCCGGGCCGCTGCCGGAGTTCGAGGCGCTGGGCCTGGATTGGAACGAGCCCGTCGACAAGCAGAAGGCCGAGGTGCGGGCCGCGGTCGAACGCCTGGACCACGGCCACGGGGTCCTCATCCTGACGGACATGTTCGGCAGCACGCCGTGCAACGTCGCCAGCTCGTTCCTGCTCGAAGGGCGGGTCGAGGTCCTCTCCGGAGTCAACCTGCCGATGGTGATGCGTCTCGCCTGCCAGCCGCGGCAGGAGGGCAACCTCAAGGAGCTGGCGCGCTGGCTGCAGGCCAAGACCCAGAAGAGCGTCTGCCTCGCCAGCGATCTCCTGGCAGGTAAGAAATGCGACAATGCCGCCGATGCCGCCCTCCCGGAAGCCGTGGTGACGGCCACGCCGCATGATTGAGCGCGAGGCGGAGATCGTCAACCGGCTTGGCTTGCATGCGCGCGCCGCGGCCAAGCTGGTGAACACGGCGGCCCGCTTCCAGAGCCGGGTGACGGTGACGAAGGATGGCGAGGAGGTGGATGCCAAGAGCATTCTCGGCGTGCTGCTGCTGGCCGCGAGCCAGGGGACGCAGTTGACCATCCGCTGCGAGGGCGAGGACGAGGACCAGTGCATCCAGGCGGTGTCGGGCCTGATCGCCAACCGTTTCGAAGAGGAGAGTTGATGGCGAAGCCGCTGGAGACGCCGGAGAGTCCCGCGATGCAGGTCCTCCATGGCATGGGGGTCTCCGCGGGGGTGGCGATCGGCCGCGCGGTGATCGTCGAGACCCGGGCGCAGGACGTCTTCCGGCTGCCGATCGACGAGGAGCAGGTGGACGTCGAGGTGTCGCGCCTCCGCGAGGCGGTGGAGAATGCCCGCCAGGATCTCGGCAAGACCCGCACCGAGGTGGGGGAGGATCTCGGCGGCGACCTGGCCGCCATCTTCGACGCCCACCTGCTGATGCTCTCGGACGTCAAGTTCCTGGGCCGCGTGGAGGAGCGGATCCGCAAGCAGAGGGTCAACGCCGAGTGGGCGGTGCACAAGACCGCCGAGGAGCTGGACCAGCGCTTCGCCCAGATGGACAACGCCTATCTCCGCGAACGCGGCGCCGACCTCGCCGACGTCGCCCGGCACCTGCTGCGCAGCCTGCAAGGGACCTCCGGCCGCGAGATCGCCGAGCTGGCACCCGGCGCGGTCATCGTCGCCGATGACCTGACGCCTTCCGATGCGATCCGCCTGGGCCGCAAGCACGTCTTCGGCTTCGCCATCGAGTCAGGAGGGCGCACCTCGCACACCACGATCATCGCGCGCTCGCTGAACCTGCCGGCTGTGGCGGGCCTCACCGGGCTGACCAAGCAGCTGGCCGACGACGTGCCGCTGATCGTGGATGGCGAAGAGGGCATCGTGATCGTCCATCCGACCTCCGAGATGGTCGACCGCTACCGGGCGCGGCGCTTCGACCTGCAATGCCGCGATCGCGACCTGATGATGACCCGGGAGCTCGAGGCGGTCACCCGCGACGGCGTGGCGGTCTCGTTGATGGCCAACATCGACCTGCCCGAGGAGGTGGAGGAGGCGATCTGCTACGGCGCCGCGGGCGTCGGCCTGTACCGTAGCGAGTTCCTCTACATCGAGAAGAGCCCCGAGCTGCCGAGCGAGGAGGAACACGTCGCCATCTACCGCAAGCTCATCGAGTCGGCGGCGCCTCACCCGGCGGTCATCCGGACCTACGACCTGGGCGGCAGGAAGCTGGCGGCCGAGGTGATGGAGACGCACGAGGAGAACCCGGTGCTGGGCCTGCGCGGCATCCGCCTGACGCTGTCGCGGCCGGACATCTTCCGTACCCAGATCCGGGCGCTGCTGCGCGCCGGCCTGTTCGGCGACCTCTGGGTGATGCTGCCGCTGGTGAGCACCCTCGACGAGCTGCGCAGCTTCCGCGCCTTCGCGGCCGACGTGGCGGCCGAGCTGGAGCGCGAGGGCCTGCCGTTCCAGCGCGGCTTGCGCCTGGGAGTGATGATCGAGGTGCCGGCGGCGGCGGTCATCGCCGACCTGCTGGCGCGCGAGGTCGATTTCTTCTCGATCGGCACCAACGACCTCATCCAGTACTCGCTGGCGGTCGATCGCAACAACGAGCACGTGGCGAGCCTCTACCAGCCGCTGCACCCGGCGATGTTGCGCATGCTGCGCCACGTCATCGACAGCGCCCGCGTGGCCGGCATCGACGTCGGCCTGTGCGGCGAGATGGGCGGCGACACCCGCCATGCCCTGCTGCTGATCGGCATGGGGTTGCGACGGCTGTCGATGAGCCCGCGGCGCATCCCGGAGATCAAGACCTGGCTGCGGCGCATGTCCGCGGCCGAGCTGGCCGAGCTGGCGGACCGCTGCATGGGCTACAGCACCGCCGGCGAGGTGCAGCAGCACGTCGAGAGCTTCTTCGCGGCCGCGATGGTGCCTTCGGGCGCGGGTTAGGTTATCCTGATCTGGCGATGAAGCTTGGTTTTGGGGGCAGGAGCGCGCGGGCAGCGCGCGAGCGGATGGTGGCTGGCGCGTCGTTCCGATCTTCGATGCCGGTCGTCGTAGCCGCAGCTTTCGATGCAATCCTCCCGGCGACGGCGAGGCTGGCAGCGATCGTCGCGCTGGCGGCGACCGTCGCGCTGGCGGCACTGCCGGCGCTGGCGGTCATCATCGCGGCCGGCGGCCTGGCAGTCCTTGGCTGCTCGGGCGCGCCTTCGACCCACACGCCGGCCGGCCACACGGACGGTGCGGCACCCTCCGGCGCCAGCCAGAAGTCCGCACCCGCAGCCGCGGGAGCGCCGCACGGCAGCGAGGCCGAGCCCAGGCCCGCGCCGGCCGGTGCGGCGCCTGCCGCGCCTGCTGCGGCTGCTGCGCCTGCCGCAGCCGGTACCTCCGGTCCGGCGGCTACCTCGGCGGCAGCTTCCGCGGCGAGGGCGCCGGTGGCTCCGCTGCCGCCCGTGGTCACGACGAGCGCTCCGGCGGCGGCTGGTGCCCCGGGCGCGACCGCGGCCACCGGAACGGCTGGGCCTCCAATCGCGGTGGGCGCCTCGGCCACGCCGGGGGCCTCCGCCGGTACGACCCCGGCAGCCACGGGAGCTCCTCTCGGCACGGCGGCGGCACCGGCAAGGCCGGGGGCCGCTACCGGCACGGCGGCGGCGGGGACTCCGACCGGCACGCCAGCGGCTCGGACAGCGGCGGGCGGTCCCACCGCGGGCGCCGCCAAGCCCGGCGATCCGTCCGTCATCGTGGTCGACACGCCGGACTTCGATCCGGAAGCCCAGTTGACCCTGGCCGAGGCGGCCAAGGCCGAGCGGGACCGCAAGGCCGAGGCCATTCCAACGCGCATAGTAATTAATAATAAGACAATTCATCGCTACGCAAAGGGGGGGCAGCTCACCGTCGCCGAACCGAAGAAGAAGGCCGCCCCCGCCCCGGTCCCAGCCTCCCAGGCACCTGCGGCCGCCGCCGGGTCGCAGGCGCCGGCCGCGACCGCGGCGCTCGTGCGCGACGAGAAGTACTGGCGCGGGAGAGCGCTCGAGATCCGCCAGCGCTGGCGCAAGGCAGCCGACCGCATCAAGGAGCTCGAGGAGGACATCGGGCTGCTGCGGCGCCGCTTCTACGCCCAGGACGATCCCTATGTGCGGGACGGCCAGATCAAGCCGGCCTGGGACCACGCGCTCGACGAGCTGCGCGAGAGCCGCGCCGCCGTCCAGGCGGCAAAGAAGGAGCTGACGGACTTCCTTGACGAGGGGCGCATCGCCGGCGCGCTGCCGGGGTGGCTGCGCGAGGGAATCGACCTGGAGCCGAAGGAAGAGAAGCCGGTCGATCCGACCCAGCCGATCGAGACCCCGATCTACAAAGACAGCGGTCCATGAGCGGCACCGCCGGTAGCCATGGCGTCCGGCCCGCGCCGGCGCGCCGCGCCTTCATCGAGACCTGGGGCTGCCAGATGAACGAGCTGGACAGCCAGCGCATGGCCGGCCAGCTCATGCAGCAGGGCGTGCTGCCGACGCGCGACCCGGAGGACGCGGACCTCATCCTGCTCAACTCGTGCAGTGTGCGGGACAAGGCCGAGCAGAAGGTCTACTCCCGCCTCGGCGAGTACCGCCTGCTCAAGGAGACGCGCCGCGGGCTGCTCATCGGCCTGTGCGGCTGTGTCGCGCAGCAGGAAGGGGAGAGGGCCCTGAGGCGGGTGCCCGACCTGGACTTCGTGCTCGGGCCGGCGCGGGTCGGCGAGTTGCAGGAGGTGGTCGCCGAGGCGCGAGCCGGCCGGCGCGTGGTGCGCACCGGCTTCCCCGAGCAGCGCGCCTACGACATCGATGCGGTGGCCCGTCACGGCGAGTACAAGGGGATGGTCACGATCGTCGAGGGCTGCAACAAGCGGTGCACCTTCTGCATCGTGCCGCAGACCCGCGGTCCCGAGCGCAGCCGGCCGCTGGCGGAGATCGTGCGGGAGGTCGAGCACCTGCTCGCGTACGGCTTCTTGGAGATCGAGCTGCTCGGCCAGACGGTCAACCACTGGCGCGAGCCGGCCCATCCGGCGGGTCCAGCCGGCGCGGCTCCGGCGGCGGTCGCCGGTCCCGCGGGTCCGCCGCGCGAGGAGGGCACCCTCGACTTCTCCCACCTGCTCGAGCGGGTCGCCGCGCTGCCCGGCCTGCGGCGGCTCCGCTTCGTCACCTCCTACCCCCGCGACTTCACGCCGCGCATGGTCGAGCAGGTCGGCAAGCATCCGAACATCTGCCCCTACCTGCACCTGCCCGCGCAGTCAGGATCCGACCGCGTGCTGCGCCGGATGGGGAGAGGGTACACGCGAGCCGAGTACCTCGACCTCGTGGCCCAGCTCCGCCGGGCCCGGCCGGGCCTGGCCCTGTCGACCGACATCATCGTCGGCTTTCCGGGCGAGACCGAGGAAGACTTCCAGTACACCCTCGAGCTGGTGCGCGAGGTGCGCTTCGCCTCGGTGTACGCGTTCCTCTACTCGCCGCGACCCGGCACCGCGGCGCCGCGCCTCGACGGCGAGGTGGACCGGGAGATTGCCGCCGAGCGCCTGCAGCGCCTGTTCGCG
>DATDGZ010000512.1:0-2199 GCA_036521795.1 Thermoanaerobaculia bacterium
GAGGCCAGTCACCTGCGCGAGCAACTGGTGCCCGGTCTGCCCTGTCCCGTGTGCGAGCAGATCGTGGCCTCGCCGCCCGCGGCCCAGCCGGCGCCCAAGGTCGAGGCGGCCAGGGCCGCGGTCCTGGGCGCACGGGAGGAGCAGGCGGCCGCCGATGCGCTCGCCCGGCGGAGCGAGACGGCGCGGACGCGGGAAGAGGCGATGCTGGCAGCCGGCCGGCAAGGGCTCGTCGAGCTCGAGGCCCGCCGCGCCGAGCTCGCGGCCGCCGTGCAGGCCGGCGAGTCGGCGATCCGTCGCGCGCTCGGCAAACGGGCTCCGCCAGGCCGCGGCGCCATCGAAGCCTGGATCGAAAGGCAGATCGTGGCGCTCGGCAAGCGCCGCCAGGCGGACGACGAGGCGCAGGCGCAGCGGGCCGCGACCGAGCGGGCCCTGGAGGCGGCAAGGGCCGCGGAGGCCGAGGCGCGCGCGCGGCTCGGCGAGAAGAAAGCCTCGCTCGCACGGCTCGCCGAGGAGCGCGACGCCAGCCGCGGCCGGCTGCGGGCGCTGGCGGCCGAGATCCGTGCCGTCACGCGCGCCGCCGATCCGGCTGGCGAGGCCGCGGCGCTCGAGGAGCAGATCCTGCGCATCGAGGGCGCGCTGCAGGCGGCCGCCGCGGAGGAGGCGGCGGCGCGGATCCGGCTGGCGGCCGCCGAGGAGGCGCACCAGCTCACCGCGCGCGCCGCCCTGTCGGCCATGAATCATGCCCTGAAGCGGGTCGAACGGCGGGACGCCGCGATCGTGCGCGCCGGCTTCGCGGACGAGGCCGCGGTCAGGGCGGCCCTGCTCGACGATGCGGTGGCGGGCCAGCTCGAGGAGCAGGTCCAGCGGCACCTGCAGGAGAGCCATGCCTTGGAGGAGCGCCGCGGCGCGCTCGCCGCCGAGCTGGGGGAGGAGCGCGTGTCCGACCGGCACCTGGTGCGGCTCGAGCAGCGGGCGGCGAAGGTGGCGGCCCTGGTGGACGGTGCGCTCGGCCGCGAAAAGCAGCTCGAGGAGCAGATCTGGCGCAAGCGGGAGCGCATCGAGCGCGCGCGGGAGCTGCGCGAGACGCTGAGCACGGAGGAGGCGAAGCTGCGGGTGCACGAGCTGCTGGCCGCCGACCTGCGCAGCGACCGCTTCCTGGCGTACCTGCTGAACGAGGTGTTCACCGAGCTGGTGCGCGGCGCCTCGGCGCGGCTGCGGACGCTGACCGGGGAGCGCTACTCCCTGAGATTCGTCGACGACGAGATCCGCGTCGTCGATCATGACAACGCCGACGAGACGCGGATCAGCGACACGCTGAGCGGTGGCGAGACGTTCCTGACCTCGCTCGCCCTCGCCCTCGAGCTCAGCGACCAGGTGCAGCGGGCCGTCGGCGCCGTGAACCTCGACAGCCTGTTCATCGACGAGGGCTTCGGCACGCTCGATCCCGACACCCTGGCGATGGTTTCCGAGACCCTGCAGAGCCTGCGGGTCGGCGGCCGCATGGTCGGGATCATCACCCACATCCCCGAGCTGCGCGACGAGTTCGCCCAGCAGGTGATCGTGATCAAGCACCAGGGCTTCTCGACCGTCGAGCTGCACGGCCTCGCCGATCCGCCCTGAGCGCACCCCGCCAGCCCCAGCGCAAGCTGATCTAGTCGTGGAGCAGGTAGATCGTCGCGAAGAGCCCCAGCATGGTGAAGACGATGGCGAGGCGGCCGGCGGTCGCCAGCAGGAGGCCCAGCCAGGTGCCGAGGCCGGCGCGGCCGGCCTGCCGCAGGTCGCGGCGCGCCAGGTACTCGCCGGCGAAGGCGCCGAGGAAGGGGCCGAGGACCACTCCCGGCAGGGAGAAGAAGAGGCCGGCCACGCCGCCCAGGACGGCACCGAAGACCGCCAGGCCGCTCGCGCCCACGCGGCGGGCGCCGTGGCGCGTCGCCCAGAGCTCGATGGCGAAGGAGCAGAGGGTCAGCAGCGCGAGCAGCGACAGGGTCACGGGACCGACCCGCTGGAAGCCGTCGATCCAGGCTCCGGCCAGGAGTCCGAGGAAGACCAGCGGCGCCCCCGGGAGCAGCGGCAGCACGGTCCCCACCAGGCCCGCCGCCACCAGCAGGCCGGCGAGGAGCCACAGCGGCGCCCGCTCGTCGGCGCTCGGCGGCACGACGGCGACGACGACGGCAAGCCAGCCGGCCGCCACGAGATCAG
>DATDGZ010000513.1:0-2210 GCA_036521795.1 Thermoanaerobaculia bacterium
AGCGTCATCCGCAAGTGCGGGAGGTGGCCGTGCTGGCGCGGCCTGGGAGCGCGGGCGACCGGCAGCTGGTGGCCTACGTGGTGGCACGCCAGGGAGGCGCCGCCCCGAGCCTGCGCGCGCTCCGCCAGCATGCCGCCGAGAGTCTGCCGGGCTACATGCTGCCGGTCGCCGCGGTGAGCCTGCCGGCGCTGCCGCTCTCGGCCAACGGCAAGGTCGATCGGCTGGCGCTCGAGCGGCTGGCGCCGCCGACGCCGGCCGGGCAGGACGAGGACGGCCAGGAGCGTCCCCGCACGCCGGTCGAGGAGCTGATCGCCGGCATCTGGTCGCAGGTGCTGGGAGTCGACGGACCGATCGGCAGCTCCCAGAGCTTCTTCGACCTCGGCGGCCACTCCCTGCTCGCCACCCAGGTGGTCTCGCGCCTGCGCCAGGTGCTCGCCATCGACCTGCCGCTGGGCCGGCTGTTCGAGCTGCCCACCCTCGCGGCCATGGCCGCCGAGGTCGAGCGGCGGATGCAGCGCCCCGCAACCCTGCGCACGCCGCCGCTCGAGGCCATGCCGCGCGGCCCGGAGACGCCCCTCTCCTTCGCCCAGGAGCGCCTGTGGTTCCTCGACCAGCTCGAGCCCGGCTCGCCCGCCTACAACCTGCCGTGGGCGGTCCGGCTGACCGGTCGCCTCGAGCCACCCGTGCTGGCCGCTGCCCTGGGCGAGGTGGTCCGCCGCCACGAGATCCTGCGCTCCACCTTCCGCGCCGTTGCGGCTGGCCCGATCCAGGTCGTCTCCCTGCCGGCGCCGCCCGCGCTGCCCTGCGTCGACCTCTCCGGGCTGCCCCCGGCGGCTCAGGAGCCGGCGGCCAGGCGCCTGGCCGCTGCCGAGGCCGAACGGCCGTTCGACCTCGCCGCCGGGCCGCCGGCGCGGTTCACCTGGATGCTCCTGGGCCGCACGGCTGCCGGTCCCGAGCACCTGCTGCTCCTGACCCTGCATCACATCGTCGCCGACGCCTGGTCGGTCGCCGTCCTCATCCGCGAGCTGGCCGCGCTCTACGAGGCCTTCTCGCGCGGCGCGCCTTCCCCACTGCCCGACCTGCCGCTGCAGTACGGCGACTTCGCGCACTGGCAGCGTGCATGGTTGCGGGGCGACGCACTCGGCGGCCTCCTGGACGCCTGGCGCCGCCGCTTGGACGGTCTACCGGAGGCTCTCGACCTGCCCGCCGACCGCCCGCCGCCGCCGCGCTGGAGCTCGCGCGGCGCGAGCGTTGCCGCGAAGCTGCCGCCGCAGCTGGCGCTAGAGCTCGAGCTCCTCGGCCAGCGGACGGGGGTCACCCTGTTCATGACCCTGCTGGGCGCGTTCTCGACCCTGCTCGCTCGCTATTGCCAGCAGGAAGATCTGCCGCTCGGCGCGCCGATAGCCAACCGCCATCACCGCGAGGTCGAAGAGCTGATCGGCTACTTCGTCAATACCCTGGTGCTGCGCCTCGCTCTCCCCGGCAATCCGAGCTTCATCGACCTGCTGCCACGGGTGCGGGCCACGGCCCTCCACGCCTACGAGCTCCAGGACCTCCCCTTCGAGCGGCTCGTCGCAGAGTTGCAGCCGGGCCGCGACGCCTCGCGCAGCCCGCTGTTCCAGGTGATGTTCACGGTCGAGGACGCCGCGCCGCTGCCCAAGGCGCTGCCGGCGCTCGCGTTCGCGCCCTACTCGGTCGCGACCCGGCGGGCGAAGTTCGACCTCACGCTCACCTGGACGCGCGGCGGCGGCGAGCTTGCCGCCGCTCTCGAGTACCGCCGCGACCGCTTCGACGCGCCGACCGCTGGACGCCTCCTTGGCCATCTGCGCACCCTCCTCGCCGGCATCGTCGCCAACCCTGGCACGCCGATCCTCGACCTGCCGCTGCTGGCCGAGAGCGAGAGCGCGCAGTTGCTCCGCGAATGGAACGACACCGCGGCGAGCTATCCCGGAGAGCGGGCGCTCGACGAGCTGTTTGCGCTGCAGGTCCGCCGCACACCCTACGCCGCGGCCTTGCTCTTCGGCGGCAAGACCATGTCGTTCGGTGAGCTCGAGAGCCGGGCCAACCGCCTGGCGCACCGCCTGCGCCACCTTGGGGTGTCGCCGGGACAGCGGGTGGCCCTGCTGCTGCCACCGCAGGCGGAGACGGTCGTCGCCATGCTCGCCGTGCTCAAGGCGGGCGCCACCTACCTGCCGCTCGATCCCGCCCAG
>DATDGZ010000514.1:0-1917 GCA_036521795.1 Thermoanaerobaculia bacterium
TGCGCTTCCTTACCGAGGGCGTCCTGACACGCCGTCTGATCAACGATCCCGAACTGCGGGGTGTCGGCGCGGTTGTGCTCGAACCTATCCCTTCGAGCGCCAGCGTTGCTGGATCGACGCCGCGCCGGTGCCGCGCGCGGCGGCGGATGCGACGACGGTGGGTGCGGGCGCGGCGGCGGCGGGCGAGGGCGCGGCAGGTGCGGGCGCGGCGGCTGCTGGTGCGGGCGCGGCGGTGGTGGACGCGGCGGCGGCGGGCGGTGCAGCAGCCCTGGCGGCGGCACCGGCGGCGCCGGCGGCGCTGCCGGCGGGAGGCGACACCGCGTTGCAAGCCCGCCCGGGCCTGGCCAATCCCTACGTGGCGCCGCGCGACGACGAGGAGCGCCGGATGGCAGCCCTCTGGGAGCGGCTGATGGGCGTCGGGCCGGTGGGCGCGCACGACAACTTCTTCGAGCTCGGCGGCCATTCCCTGCTCGCCGTGCAGCTGGCCTCCTGCCTGCGCGAGGAGCTGCAGGCCGAGATCGCGCTCGCCGAGCTGCTGGCGCAGCCCACCGTGGCCGGCATGGTCGCCGCCGTCGGCCGCCGGGGAACGCCGCAGCGGGCCGCGGTGGCGGCGCCGGAGCTGCCCGCCCTCGTCCCCGATCCCGAGCATCGCCACGAGCCGTTCCCCTTGACCGACGTGCAGCAGGCGTACTGGCTCGGCCGCCACGCCGAGTTCGGCCTCGGCAACGTCGCCACCCACAACTACCTCGAGATCGACTTCCGGCAGCTGGACCTCGGGCGTCTGGGCCGGGCCTGGCAACGCCTCGTCGAGCGCCACGACATGCTGCGCGCGATCGTGCTGCCGCACGGCGAGCAGCAGATCCTGGCCGCGACCCCGGCCTACCGCATCGCCACCGTGGACCTCTCGCGCTGTCCAGCCGCGACGGCCGAGTCGGCGCTCGCCGGCGTGCGGCAGAAGATGTCGCACCAGGTCCTGCCGAGCGACCGCTGGCCGCTGTTCGAGCTGCGGGCCGCGCTCGCCGGCGGGCGCACCCGGCTGTACGTCAGCTTCGACCTGCTGATCGGCGACGCCTGGAGCTGGCAGATCCTGATCGGCGAGCTGGCGCGGCTCTATGCCGACCCTGCCGCCGAGCTGGCGCCGCTCGCGCTCTCCTTCCGCGACTACGTCCTGGCCGAGATCGCCTGGCGCGAGACGGCGGAGTACCGGCGCGCCGCCGCGTACTGGCAGGGCCGCCTCGCCAGCCTGCCGGCCGCCCCCGAGCTGCCGCTGACCAAGCAGCTCGCGGCGGTCGAGCGGCCGCGCTTCGAGCGCCGCGCATCCCGGCTCGACGCCGCGGCGTGGAGCGCGCTCAAGCAGCGCGGCGTGGCGGCCGGGCTGACCCCGTCGGGCGTCGTCCTCGCGGCCTTCTGCGAGGTGCTCGCGGCGTGGAGCCGCGTTCCCCGTCTCACCCTCAACCTGACCCTCTTTCAACGCCTGCCGCTCCATCCCCAGGTCAACTCCCTGGTCGGCGATTTCACCTCGCTCAACCTGCTCGCCGTGGAGCCGCCGGCGCAGGCGGTCTTCGAGCAGCGGGCGCGGGCCATCCAGGAGCGGCTGTGGCGGGACCTCGACCATCGCACGTTCAGCGGCGTCCGCGTGCTGCGCGAGCTGGCGCGCGGCCGCGGCGATGCCGGCGCGGTGGCGATGCCGGTGGTGTTCACCAGCACCTTGACCATGGCCGGAGCGCCGAGTGCCGCGCTTCCCGGCGAGGCGGGTTACGGCATCTCGCAGACGCCGCAGGTGCTGCTGGACCACCAGGTGGGCGAGCACGGTGGGGCGCTGGTCTACAACTGGGACGCGGTGGAGGAGCTGTTCCCGGCAGGGCTGCTCGACGCCATGTTCGCGGCCTATGGCGGGCTGCTCGAGCGGTTGGCGGC
>DATDGZ010000515.1:0-1871 GCA_036521795.1 Thermoanaerobaculia bacterium
CGCCCACCGCCCCACCGCCGGGTCAGGATGTGACCACCGTACCGACGCACCCCTCGCCCACCGCCCACCCAGAGCCCCCATCTGTGCAGACCCGGTACCGTTGTGTCAGACTCTAGGCACACTCGCAAAAGGTGCTCCCCATGCTCGCCCCCGATCCGGGCCCGATCCAAACAGCGAAGGAACACTCCCCGGAGACCATTCTCCGCTTCTGGCGAGCCGTCGAGCTCCTGAGCCCCCAGCCCCTCCGGGGACCCCGAGAATCGCGGCGCGACGAGCCGATCGCCCTCTGGCAGCCCGGCGACCCGTTGCCCTGGCAGGAAGGCCACGACCTCCGCCGCCGCCCGCCCCGCGACGGCGCCGAGTGGCGCCACGTCGTCTACCTCGGCGTCTACGACCTCGCCCTCGGCGTCGCCGAGCTCGAGCGCCACTGCGGCCGCGACCCCGACGCGAGCGGCGAGACCGCGCCCGGCCAGGCGTGCCTCGCGGCGCTCCACGTCACCGCCGCCGGCAGGCCCCTCGTCGATTCCTACACCCTCTCGAGCCTCGCCTGGTCCCTGGGCAGGACCCGGCGCCCCGGCCCGGCCTCCCCGGACTGGCTCGAGGGCTTCGACGAGGCGCTCGACACCGCCCGCGACGCCTTCGCGACCCGCATGGCCCTCGACCCGGGCGACGACGAGGGCCAGCGCATCCAGGGCCTCGGCGTCCGCGTGGGACCCGCCCTCGGCTCGCAGGCCCTCGCCACGGAGCTGCAGCTCCTCCTCCGCCAGCTGGGATGGCCGAGCCGCGCGACGGACCTCCGCGCCTTCGCCCTCCTGCGCTCGGCGCCGGTGGCGAAGACCCGCCGGCACGCGGCCGACGACGCCGACTTCCTCAACAGCTTCTTCCTCCGCGACCTCGCCCGCACCGCCCGCACCGTGGCCGAGGGCCGCGCCGGCAAGGCCCTCGTGTCCTACCTCGCCGCCCCCGCCCGCATCGCCGCGCAGCCGCGGGTGGACGTCCGCAGCGACACCGCCGCCGTCGCCCGCGCCCTCCTGCCGGCCCGCTTCCCCGCCGGTCGCTGGCCCAGCAGGGACCACCACCCGCTGGTGCTCTCCCAGCAGCTGGCCGTAAACCTGGCGCTCGCCGAGCTGGCCGAGAGCGGCGGCATCCTCGGCGTCAACGGCCCGCCCGGCACCGGCAAGACCACCCTCCTGCGCGACCTCGTGGCGGCGGTGGTCGTCCGCCGCGCCGACGCCCTGGCGCAGCTCCGGGCGCCCGAGGACGCCTTCGGCGACGTCGCCGGCCGCTGGCAGTCGGGCTCCTACTTCCGCACCCTCCGCGCCCTCCACCCCGACCTCTGCGGCCACGAGATCGTCGTCGCCTCGAGCAACAACGGCGCGGTCGAGAACGTCAGCCGCGAGATCCCCGCCGCGGACGCGGTCGACCCCACCTGGCTCGAGCACCATCGTTACTTCGCCGATGTCGCCAGCGCCGTCATCGGCCGCCCCGCCTGGGGCCTCCTGGCCGCCGCCCTGGGCAACAAGCAGAACCGCTCCCGCTTCGTGACCGGCTTCTGGTTCGGCGGCGCCCGCGCCGGCGACGCCGGCCGCAGCCGCGACGACACCCCGCCGGCCGCCCGTGCCCGGCCCCGGGGCGAGCCCGCACCGACCGCCGCCGACCGGCCTGGCAACGAGCCCGCACCGGCCGCCGGCGCCGACCCCTGCGCCGAGCCCGCGGCCGCGAGCGCCGGCGGCTTCCTCGAGCTTCTCCAGGCCGCCGCCACCGCCGAGCGTCCCTCCTGGCCGGCCGCCGTCCGCCGCTACCGCGCCGCCTGCGCCGCCGCCCGCCGCCTTGCCCAGGAGCGCCAGGCCGTGGCGGACGCCCTCGCGGAG
>DATDGZ010000516.1:0-1553 GCA_036521795.1 Thermoanaerobaculia bacterium
GCCGCGGCGGCGGGAGTCACCTGCCTCGAGGAGGCGGAGGTGCGGCAGGTGGAGCGGCGCGGCGGCGGCTGGCGCCTGGCCGGCAGCTGGCAGGGCGAGCCGCTGCGGCTCGCTGCCGACCTGCTGCTGGACGCCTCCGGCGGCGGCTTCCTCTCGCGCCATCTCGCCCTGCCGGCGCGCGCCGCCGGCGATGAGCTGCACACCAGCCTGGTCTTCGGCCACTTCACCGGTGCCGGCCGGTTCACGGACGCGGCGGCGGCCGGCGGGGCCGAGCTGCCCGCCGGCCCCTATCCCGAGGAACAGGCCGCCGTTCACCACCTGCTCGAGGAGGGATGGATGTACGTCCTCCCCTTCGATCACGGCACGGTCAGCGCCGGCTTCGTGCTGGCCACCGCGGCGGCGCGGCGCTGGCTGGCGCCGCTGGCGCCGGAGCGCGCGTGGGAGGAGCTTCTCGGCCGCTATCCGACGCTCGCAGCGCAGTTCGGCGGTGCCAGGCCCTCCCGGCCGCCGGGCGTCGTGCCGCGGCTGCAGCGCCGCGGCGAGCAGGCCGCCGGCGGCGATTGGGCGCTGCTGCCGCATGCTTTCTGCTTCTGGAGCCCGATGTTCTCGACCGGCATCGCCTGGAGCCTGATCGCCGTCGAGCGGCTCGCGCAGCTGGTCGAGAGCGCGCCCGACCGCCAGTCGCTGGCGTGCGGCCTGGACCGCTACGGCAGGCTGCTCGCGCGGGAGGCGGACCACCTGCACCGGCTGGTGGCCGGCGCCTACCTGGCGGCGCTGCGGGACTTCGATCTGTTCGCGGCCTGGTCCGACCTCTACTTCGCCGCCGCCAGCTTCGCCGAGATTCGCCAGCGGCTCTGCCCGGAGGGCGGCGAAGCCTGGGCCTGGGAGGGATTCCTCGGCGCCACCGATCCGCTGCTGGCGGTGGCGGTCGAGCGCACCCTGGCCGAGCTCCGCGGCCTGTGCGGCGGGGCGCCCGACGAGGAGGCGCGCCGGCGTTTCGCCGCCGGCGTCCGCCGCCGGATCGCGCCCCGCAACGTCGCGGGCCTGGCCGACCCGGCCCGCAACCGCCTCTATCCGGTGGACCTCGGGCCGCTGATTCGCCACCCCCACCGCGTCGGCCTGAGCGCCGGCGAGCTGCGCCGGCGCCTCCACCGGCTGCGCGGCACCGAGACCGGATGAGGTCGGTTCCGGCCGTGCAAGGGCACCTTGATTAGAATGGCGCATCTCGTCTCTGCCGCCGGACCGCGGCGGCTGCTGGCCGTCCTGGCCCTGGCGCTCGCGCCGGGAGGCGGCGGCGGCCGCGGCGGTCCTGCGCCGGCGGCGGTCGAGCTGCGCAACCTCGGCCTTGCCCAGCTCGAGAACGAGCAGCCAGCGCCGGCGGCGGCGAGCTTCCGCAAACTGATCGAGCTGGCGCCGGACGACCCCCTGGGCTACGCCGATCTTGGCCTCAGCCTGCTGCGCGAGGGCAACGCCGCCGAGGCCAGGAAGTGGATTGCCGAAGCCTTGCGGCGGGCGCCCGGACATGCCGGCCTGCTGGCGCTCGACGGCGATGC
>DATDGZ010000517.1:0-5497 GCA_036521795.1 Thermoanaerobaculia bacterium
GGGCCTCCCGCCCACCTCGGCCGAACGTCCGCCACCCGCTTCACCCCGGACCAGCACGCCGCCGTCGCGGAGCGCGCCAGGAACTGCTGCCTCTCAGTGTCGGCCTACATCCGCGTCCTGGTGCTCGGTGGCACGCCGATCGCCCGGCGCTCCGAGGTGCGCTCGGCGATCGTCGCCGTCAACCGGGTGGGCACCAACTTCAACCAGCTGGTCAAGCTCGCCAACAGCGGCATCCTGCTGCCCCCCGAGCTGCTGCGCGAGATCCACGCGGTGCGCGCCGAGATCGGTACCCTGCGCCAGGCCTTCCTCGCGGCCCTCCGCGACGAGCCGGAGAGGAAGAGTGGCGCGTGACCACCTTCAAGGGCGGCAGGCTCTCGAAGACCGGCCAGCGCACCGGCCTGGGCTCGAGCTTCACCGGCCTGGCCGCCTACCTCGAGCGAGGCCCCAAGTCCGCTCCCAGCCTCGACCGCGTCGACTGGACCGCCACCCGCAACCTCGACGGCATCGACGACCCGCGCGACGCCGCGCTGGTGATGCGCGCCCACGCCGACGAGCTGAGCTCCCGCGTCGAGCTGCCGGTCTACCACTTCGGCCTGAGCCTGCCGGAGGGCGAGCACCTCACCCGCGAGCAGTGGGGCCAGGCGATCGACCGCGTCCTCGACAGCATGGGCCTCGCCGACCACCAGGCGCTGCTCATCGCCCACAACGACACGCCTCGCGAGCACGTCCACATCATGGTCAACCGCGTCGGCGACGACGGCGAGGTCTGGGACCCGTTCCAGGACATGGTGAAGGCCCGCCGGCCGATCCCCCAGATCGAGCGCGACTTCGGCCTGCGCCGCACCGGCCGCGACGCGGCCCGCGAGCTCGACCCGCCGCAGCCCTCGAGCGGCGCCTACGCCGAGGCGCTGCGCACCGGCCAGCAGCCCCTCGCCGACCGCGTGCGCGAGCAGGCCGGCGAGGCCTTCGCCCAGGCCACCGGCTGGCGTGACCTCGAGCTGCGCCTGGCCGAGCTCGGCTACCGCCTCGAGCGCGCCGCGCGCGGCTCGGGCGTGGTGGTGACCGACGGCCGCCGCCGCGCCTCGCTCTCCCGCGTCGACCGCGCCCTCAGCGGGCCGAAGCTCGCCCAGCGCTTCGGCGAGACCTTCAGGGACTACCGCGCCCACACCCCGGAGCCGCCGCGGGTGACCCCGCCGCCGGGCCAGGAGGTGGAGCAGCTGGTGGGCGGAACGCTCCAGGAGCGGGCCGGCGCGCTCGTCGACCGCGTCAGCTCGACCCGCGCGAGCTTCACCGTCGCCGACCTCGAGCGCGCCGCCTTCTACCAGGCGGAGAGCGTCGCCCTGGTGCGCGAAGCCACGCAGAGCCAGCACGTCCTCGAGCTCGGCCGGCACGCCCACGGCCCCGTCCGCTATGCCTCGCGCGAGTACGTCGAGGTCGAGGCCCGCATGTTCGCCGCCGCCGGCGAGCTCGCCGCGCGCGCCAACCTGCGCCTCGACGTCGCCGGCGTCGCCAGGACCCTCGAGCGCTTCCCTCACTTCTCGGACGAGCAGCGCGCGGCCGTCCTCCACGCCACCACCGGCAACGACCTCGCCCAGGTCGTCGGCCGCGCCGGCGCCGGCAAGACCAGCGCCGCGCGCGCCATCGCCGCCGCCTACCGCGACCAGGGCTACGACGTGCGCGGCGCCGCCCTGGCCGGCAAGGCGGCCGAGGGCCTGCAGCTCGAGGCGGGCATCCCGTCGCGCACCCTCGCCAGCCTCGAGCACGCCTGGAACAAGGGCCGCGACCTCCTCCACGGCGGCACCGTGCTGGCGATCGACGAGGCCGGCATGGTCGACGCCCGCCAGCTCTCCCGCGTCCTCGACCAGGCCCAGGCCCGCGGCGCCAAGGTCGTCCTCCTGGGCGATCCCGCGCAGCTCAAGGCGATCGGCGCCGGCGACGCCTACCGCGGCCTGCTCGAGACCCACCCGAGCGTCAGCCTCGAAACCATCCGCCGCCAGCTCGAGCCCTGGCAGCAGCAGGCCTCCGAGCACCTCGCCGCCGGCCGCGTCCCGACCGCGCTCGACGCCTACGACCAGGCCGGCCGCCTGCACTGGACCGACACCCGCGCCGGCGCCCGCGCCGAGCTCGTGGCGCGCTACATGGCCGATCGCACCGAGCACCCGGCCGGCTCCCAGCTCATCGTCGCCTATCGCAACGCCGACGCCCGCGGCCTCAACGACGCCGTGCGCGACGCCCGCCATGCAGCCGGCGAGCTCGCCCAGCCCGCCGTCCCGATCGGCGGCAAGGACTACGCCGCCGGCGACCGCATCGTCTTCCTCAGCAACGACCACCAGGGCCACCAGGTCGTGAACCTCGACCGCGGCGCCCAGGGCTCAGGCGTCAAGAACGGCACGCTGGGCACCATCGAGCACGCCGCCCCCGAGCGCCTCACCGTCCGCCTCGACGACGGCCGCGCCGTCGCCTTCCATCCGGGGGAGTACAAGGACATCGCCCACGGCTACGCCGTTACCATCCACAAGAGCCAGGGCGCCACCGTGGACCGCACCTACGCCGTGGCCGACCCGCTGATGGACCGACACGCGGCCTACGTCGCGATGACCCGCCACCGCGAGGGCGTCCACCTCTACGCCGACCGCGAGACCTTCGCCGATCGCCACCATCTCGACCGCGCCCTTTCGCGCGACAGCCGCAAGGACCTGGCCCGCGACTACGGCGCCGCCGAGCTCGAGCGCACCGCCAGCCGCGTCCACCAATGGCAGGAGCGGCACCAGGCCCTGAGCCACGAGCACCAGCAGCTCAGCCGCGACCGGCAGGCCCTGGAGCACGCGCAGAAGGCAACGAGCGAGCTGGGCCCATCGCGAGCCGCGCTCGAGCGCGACGCCGCCCGGGTCTACACCAATCCCCAGCACGCCGTCCGCGCCCTGCTCGCCGACCCACGCGCAGCCGACCGTCTGGCCGCCGGCCAGGCCCAGGCCTACGGGCAGCAGCGTGGCCACGCCCTGCCCCTGCTCGGCGGCGATCGCCAGCGCCGCGCCGCGGAGCAGGCCCTGCCGCACCTACGCTGGCGCCTCAAGGACCATCGTCACGTCGAGCGGACCGCCGCCCGCGCCGTCGAGGCGGCCGGCGGCGTCGGCGCCAGCATGGATCAGGTCCGGGCCCAGATCGGCCGCGTCGCCACATCCCTGCAACACGTGCGAGCCGCGACCGGATCGGCGGAGAAAGCTCTCGAGCGCACCGTCGAACGGCTCGGCGCCGCCGCCGTCAACACCGCCACCTCGCTGCTGCCGAAAGGCCTACAGCTGCCGATCCGCGTAGCCGTACAGGCGCTCGACCGCGCCATCCACCTGGTCCGCGATCTTGGGCTCGGTCGATAGCACCCCGACCCGCCACGCTGGAGGCTGGCTCAGAAGAGGAGCTGCAAGAGATCCTCACGGCTCAGGCTGTGATGTCTCGCGACCTCACCGATGACCGCTGAGAGGGTCCCAACTCGCAGTGGATCATGCCGCGGTATGGTGACATGGTGCTCGCCGTGTTGGAGGGTGGTCAAGCGGAGATGGCTGCCGGTTTGACGCGTGACCTCGTAGCCGAGGCTTCGGAGAGCACGGCAAAGGTCATCGCCGGACAGGCCGCGGGGCAACCTCACGGGGCGATGACTTCTTCGCGGACGAAATGGAGGCGGAGGACGCTGGGCTCTTTGCCCTCATCGAAGTGGCAGCGCACGGCGTCGCGGATCTGCCCGTGTAGGTTGTCCAGATCGTCGGCCTCGGTAAAGATGGCCTCGCCGAGAGCGCGGGCCGTATAGCCGCCCTCAGGGGCCTCCTCGACGAGGAAGATGAGCTCGCTCATGAATCTCCAATTATAGCGGGGATTGGTCCGGGACAGCTGGGCGACATGCGCCCGACATGGTCCCTTCACCGTCCTCCCTCCCGCCGCCGCTCGCCGGCGCACCGCTCGCGGTGGCTCAGCGCCTGCCAGGCTTGCTGTCCGCGGGTCCTACCATCCTCCCTGTGCCCTGAGCGACACCCAGCGGCCGATGGCCCCGAGCACAAGATGGTCGACCAGGTCGACGCCGACCAGCGCCGCCGCATAGGCCATCCGCTTCGTGAACTGCAGGTCGGCGTCGCTCGGCGTCGGATCGCCGCTCGGGTGGGTGTGGAAGATCACGACGCCGGCGGCGCCGCGCAGCAGGCACTCCTTGAGGATCTCGCGCGGCTCGACCTCGGCGCGATGGAGCGTGCCGCGAAAGACCTCCGTGTCGCCGACGATCCGATGGCGAACGTTCAGGAAGACCGCTCCCATGACCTCCTGGTCGCGCTGCTGGTAGCGCAGCAGCAGGTACCGAGCGACGGACCTGGGGGAGGCGAGAAATCGCTGTTTCGGGATGCTCTGCAGGGCCAGGCGGCTGGCGATCTCGCGGGACGCCAGCAGCGCCGAGGCCTGGGCGTCGCGCAGACCGCCGTGCCGAAGCATCGCCGCGGAGGCTCCGGGCAAGCCGAAAAGCCCACCCATACCGGCAAGGAGCTCGCGGCCGAGGCGGACCGACTTCTCCCGGACGCAACCGGCGGCGAGCACAATGGCGAGCAGCTCAGCGTCCAGGAGTGCGTGCAGGTGGCGCTCGACTTCATAGGATGTCCAGCGGCGGTGCTCGAAGGAGCCGTCGTCAGACTTCATAGAACGCCACCCCGAAGGGTGCCCCCGGATGGGCCTGGATGCGCACCAGCGCCTGGCGGCGGGACCCGGGCAGGTCGGAGTCCGTCTCCTCGAGCCGGCACCAGCCGGCCAGGTAGCGCCCGCGTACAAAGTCGACGACCAGGCCGGCCTGATCAGGCGTGTAGTCGGGGTAGCAGTCACCGGGCGCCACCTCGGGCGGCGCCGTGAAGTGGACGGCGACGACGATGTCGTAGAGAACGCGGCGGGTGGCTTCGGAGTAGGTCTCGAGGTCGAGACCCGTGGCGTCAGAGGGTGGGTTGGTACACTCTTTCGAGCTTCGCATCGGGCTTGGTCCTTTGCGGAGTCAGGTCCCGGCATTGGGTTGCCGCCCGTGTCGGGGCCGTCTGGTGGTGATCGGGGAGAGGCGCTCCCTCCCCAGCTTCAACCCTTGCTCGTTCCTCCTTTCGCAGCGTTGCCGGTTCTCATCCGGAAAACCTCGGCGCGCGGGCCGCCTCGCAGGGCGCCGTCGATCTCGCCTGCGACCCGGTCGGCAGCAGCGCGCAGCGGGTCATCGCTGAAGTGGGTGTAGCGATGCGTCGTGATCGGGTGCAGGTGGCCGAGGATCTTGCCGAGGATCGGCAGGCCCAGGCCGCCGGCAGCGCCCGTGCTGGCCCAGCTATGGCGCTTATGCCGAGCTCGGCATAAGCGCCACTATGCCGAGTGCCGGATTATGCCGAGTGACCTGCGCCCGATTTTCGCAAGTGCCTGAAGGGCGAGGCGGATCTCGGCCCATTCCGTGAGCGGCACTCGGCATAATCAGAGCCTCTCCAGGAAGGCCAGGAGGCGG
>DATDGZ010000518.1:0-53594 GCA_036521795.1 Thermoanaerobaculia bacterium
CCGCGGCGTCCTCCGGCTTCGTCTACTACGTCTCGCGGACCGGCACCACCGGCGAGCGTTCCAGCCTCCCGCCCGACCTCATGCGCGATCTGAAGCGGCTCCGCCGGCGCGTCGACCTCCCCCTGGCGGTCGGCTTCGGCATCTCCAGCGCCGCCCAGGTCGCGGCGGTGAGCGAGGTCGCCGACGGCGTCGTGGTGGGCAGCGCCCTGGTGCGCCTGGTGGAGCAGATGGGAGAGGACCCGGACCTCCCGGCCATGCTCGAGCTGCGCGTCCGCGAGCTCGCCGCGCCCCTCCACGCCGCCCCGTCCGGTGCCCGGGCGGCGGGGTAGGCACCGACTGGCCGGCCGTCTTCCGGTTCCTGATGTAGACGATCCCCACAACCCCAGCGACGAGCCGCGTGCTACGGTTCGGTGTATACTCCTTGGATGCGGCGTATACAGATCTATATCGAGGAGGAACTGGACGAGCGGTTGGGTACCGAAGCCGCGGGCTCGGGCACCTCCAAGGCGGCGCTCATCCGGGAGGCGATCGCCCTGCGTTACGGGAGCTCCGCGCTGCGCACTGATCCTCTCGATCAGCTGGTGGCTTCGCTCGACGTCGAGCCCGGAAACGTCGACGAGGTCGTGTACGGACCTGGCAGTGGCGAGGCTGTAGCCATCCTTCGCCGGCGCCCGCGGCGGAAGCGGTGAGATTCGTCGACACCAGTTTCTGGGTTGCGCTCCAGCTCGCCCGCGACGAGCACCACGCCCTCGCGCGCGACCTTTGGCAGAGCGCTCGTGGGTCCCTGTTCACCACCAATCACGTCATCGGCGAGACCTGGATGTTTCTCCGCCGGCGCTCAGGTCATGCCGCGGCCTGGCGGTTCGTGGACGCCGCGACCCGCTCTCCGCGCCTGGCCGTCGAGCACGTCAGCGACGCGGTCGAGCATGAGGCATGGGATTGGCTCCAGAGGCATGACGAGAGGCCCTATTCCTTCGTCGATGCCACGAGTTTTGCTACGATGCGACGCCGCCGGCTCACCGAAGCGCTCGCCTTCGACGGCGACTTCGGCGCGGCCGGCTTCGTCGAGATGCGGCCGTAGAGCAGCCCCTGCCGGTCGGCGGCGATCAGCCCGGCGCGCGGGCCGTGAGGTAGGCACCGGCGGCGGGACCTAATCTCCGGCGGCGAGCTGTTCAGCTTCCCGTTCATTTCCGGTCTGGCTTGGACGCACAGGGGCGCGCGGATCGCCCTTGGCGCCTTGCCTTACTTGTAGACGAGCGGGATTCTGTGCCGAAAGGGTACTTTGAATTGGGTTCCCAGGGCCGGATTGTCGAGCTGCATGCCAAGCTCAACATAAGACAGAGCAGTAGCATCTCGAGGACAGTTGGAGAATGCCACGGTGACTCGTCGTGGGACTCCGCTTGGCAGTACACCCCACTCGAAGTTGCTCTTCGTCGCTGCGCAGGTCCTTCCTTGAGAATCGACGAGATAAGTTCTGGAGCCATAGCCTGTAGACAACCAGATCCATCGATCTGAAAGTCGATTGGTGATCCGCAGATCACAAGAGATCACGGAACCTTCCCCTCGACATTCGAGCAGATCGATGGTGAAGCCGTTCTCGCGTTCAGAGGCAAGCGGCTGACTGGGGGCTCTCGGGGGGGCCGGACCTGGCGGAGCTGGAACCTCGGACGTACCAGCCTCGAGCTGGGACAGCAGGGTCATCACGTCGGCGTCCTTGAGGATGCGGGTCTGCGCAGCGGAGAATACGACACCCGTCTGGGCATCGAAAAGGCGGCAGTTGACCACAATCGACGTTCTCAGCTCTGTAATTGTACCGGTGACGATCGCATCGACACCCGCCACCTTGCCGACGCGCCGCGCGGTCGCGGAGTCGATAAGCCCGGTCTGACCGAGCTTGACCTCAGCGAGTGCCTTGTCGAGCAGGGAGCGCTCGACGACCTCCAGCGTTCCTGCCGCGAAGAGCTCCGTCAGAAGGGTCTCCGAGAGGTGGGAGTCGAGAATCGTCTTGCGGCCGTTGATCTCACGGAAAGGTAGGACAGCAACCCGATGCTTCTGTTGCCTGGTGACTTTCGCAAGGATGTCCGCGGCCAAGTCCTTGATCCCCTGGCTCAAAGCCACCTGTGCCGCAGCGCGCTCGGCGTGGATGCAGAGCAGCGCGCCGGCAAAGAGAGGGAGCAGCGCTCTATGGGGTCCGCTCATGTCGTCATCCTCCCTGGCTTCAGGGCCTTTGCTCGATTCGCACGCTCACGGTTCTTGCCGCGGGATCCCTTCCCGTTACAAAGATGGAGTAGGTCCGGTTCGCAACCTCTATCTCGAAGCGCTCACTAGCGCCCAGGAGTGCATAGTTCACGGCGTCCTTGCCTGGAGCCGTGACATGCAGGGTTGGCACTTCCATCTCGCCAACGCGCGTGAAATCGGCTCCGAGAGAAGCCTGCCCATCAAGGATGACCTGCTGCTGGCCGTCGTGTAGCAGCATGCTTCGGACATATCTTCCGGGCGAGCCGCCATGCCGTGGCTCGAGTGGGGACAGTGGGCGTATGTCGACTGGGTCGGGGTCGCCCGAGTGTCGCGCCCCCTCGTCACCCGGCTTCGACACCGAGGGAGGGGGAGGTGGTGTCGGGTTGATGACACCATTGGACCTGGTCAACCACCAGATTGCCACCCCTGCGGCGATGGCTGCGAGCAGTCCTGCGGTGAGAGCTACCACTGCTCCGCTGACGATATTGACCGTTAGGTCTCGCCCTATTCCTTGGAAGCGCTTCGCCATCGATCGCCCGGACTCCTCGGCAGGACAGAATGCTGCCGCATCTTAGCGTAGGCGTCAAGAACGCCCGAGAGGCATGTTCGCGGCCATCGCGCGCAGCTGCGCGGCGAGCGGTGCCCAGGCGCCGATGTCGAAGCTGTCGAGGTCGTCGGCAATGCTGGCGAGCGGCCTCGCCGGCGCGCCGCTCTCGAGCTCGGCGACGATGCGCCGCTGCAGCTCGCGCTGAGCCGCGAAGGCGGCCTTGGCGGGGAGCTGGCGGCCGGCGATCTCCGCGGCGATGGCGCGAAGCTCGGCCGCGCGGTCCGGCAGCGGTTGCGCCGGCTCCACCGGCTGCAGCGGCTGCAGCGGCTGCACGAGCGGCACCTCCGGCGAAGGAGCGGGTGCGGGTTCCGGAGGTGTGGGTTCCGTGGGGATGGGGCGCGGCCCGGGGGCCGTGCCGGCACGACGCGCCGGCGTGAAGGCGCCGCCCCAGTGGCAGCGGAAGAGCTCGGCTCCGGGTGCGTAGGGGACGTCGATCGTGCTGCCGTCCGATCCCACCGCGCGGAAGGCGGCGCCGGTGTCAGTGGACGTCGCCAGCCCGGCTTGCAGCCTGCTGAAGCGCTGGGGCACGGCGGCGAAGTAGTTCCCGTCGGAGAGATGGCAGGCCACCAGCTGCGGCTTCATCGTATTGACCGCGTGGATCAGCCGCACCGTTCGGCCGCCCTCCGTGCCGACGGCCTCGATCTCGAGGGGTCCGAAGAGCGGGAAGTCGCCGAGGGCCGCGAGGGCGTGGTCGAGCCCGGCCGGGTCGTCCGTGTCGATCAGGCCGCACAGCGCGGCGCGGTCGCCGGGCTGCAGCCCCCACGCCGCCTCGGGAGTCTCCTGGCCGTAGGGTGCTCCCAGGGCGAGCTCGAGCAGCGCCAGCGGCCAGAAGTTGGTGCTCACGTCGGCGGAGATCCGGCGCCGCACGTAGGTCGCCGGGTAGCCGAGCGCCCAGGCCAGGATCGGGCCGAGGAGGCCCTGGCCGACCACCGACGGGTGGAAGCGATGGCCGGGCACCGCGACCGAGACACCGCCGCTGTAGAACGCCGCGTCACCCTCGGTCTCCGAGATCTCGCCGGCCATGTCGAGGGAGGTGTGCCGGCGCGGCCCCGGTTGCGCGGTGATGGCGTAGAAGGCGAGCTGGGCGCGCAGCGCCGCGGCGACGTCGGAGCGCGAGGCGTGGGCGGCCGGCATGCGCGCCAGGCCGCCGACCCGGTAGGCGACGACGTCGGGGTCGTAGAGCTCGCTGAACGCCTCGGTTCGCCGCAGGCCCTCCCGCCGCTCGATCCTGGCCAGCTCGCCGAGGCCGTCCCAATCCTGCTGGGCGAGCTTCTGGCCGTGGGGCCAGTTCTGGGACCCGCTGGGGTTGTAGCCGCAGCCCGCGATCAGCGCCAGGTCGGGCTTCTGCCCCCTGAACAGCGCGAACACCTGGGCAGCACAAGCGCTCCGGCACTCCGGCATGGCGACCTCCTGGTTCCCGGTACGAGAGAATCATGCGGCACGGAGAAAGCCCGGTCAAACTTTCATGTCCGCATCGGATTCCCCGTGAGCGCAGGTGGAATGCCGATGCCCGGCGCGGGGTTACCGGCTTGTGACAGCCGGGGCGCCTCCCGGCGTTCCCAGGTCGCGCGTTGCCGCGTAGGAGAGAGGCTTCGGTGGAGTCCCGCCAGATCGTGACCAGTGGCACGGCACCTACCTGCTCGAGGTGCCGCCGTCGCCCGCGGGGTGCGTGGTCGGCTTCCACGGCTATGGCGAGAACGCCGAGCGGCACCTGGCGGAGCTGCGGCGCATCCCCGGGGCCGCCGGCTGGGCGCTGTGCGCCGTCCAGGCGCTGCACCCGTTCTACAACCGCCAGGGCGAGGTGATCGCGAGCTGGATGACCCGCTTCAACCGCGAGCAGGCCATCGCCGACAACATCGCCTTCGTGGGCGGCGTGGTCGCCGAGGTGCGGCGCGAGCTGCCTGCCGAGACCTGCCTGGTCTATCTCGGCTTCTCGCAGGGGGCGGCGATGGCCTACCGCGCGGCCGCCGCGTGCGGCCATACCTGCCAGGGCGTGATCGTGCTGGGGGGCGACCTGCCGCCGGAGATCGCGGAGCGGGATCTCCCCGGCTTCCCACCGGTGCTGCTCGGCCGCGGCAGCAGCGAGGAGTGGTACGACGCCGTGAAGATGGAGCACGACGTCGAGCTCCTGCGCACCAAGGGCGTCGACATCCACCCCCTCATCTTCGACGGCGGCCACGAGTGGACCGACGAGTTCCGCGCCGCCGCCGCCCGCTTCCTCCTCGACATCCGCCGCCCCGCGTCCTAGGGGCCTCCGGGGAGCCTCCGGGGAATCTCCCTCCGATCCGGGCCGCGGGGAGCGGATCTGCGAGAAGAGCAAAAAAAAAGGACGCCCGCCGCGCGAGCGCCCTTCGCAAGTGCAGCTCCGAAACGCCGGTTACTTGGCGGGCGGCGGGGTGGTGCCAGTGCCCATGTTGTCGGTGCCCATCGAGGAGGACCCCGTGCCCATGTCACTGCCCATCGCGCCGGTGCCCATGTCGGAGCTGGTGGTGGTGGACTCGGTGGTGGTGGTGGTGGAGGTGGTCGCCGGAGTCGTCTCCTCCGTGGTCTCCTCCTTCTTGCAGCCGACCAGGCTCAGCAGGCCGACCAGCAAGCACGTCAAGGACAGGTAAACGAGCGACTTCTTCATGATGGTTTGTCTCCCTTCTGACATGTAACTGGATTGAAGATGACAGGGCGATTTACGGCAGATCGCCCACCTTGACCAGGTCGATGACCCGCCGCACGCCGTCCGTCTCGCGCGCGTCGCGCTCTGCCCTCTCGCGGGCGAGGTCGGTCTTTACCCGCCCCTTCAGAGTTACCACACCCTCCTTGGCGGTCACCACGATCTCGGCGACCTCTGCAGCGTGGAGGTCGCCATCGGCGGCCAGCTTGGCCTTGACCGCCGAGGTAATGGTCGAGTCGGTCGCCCGCATGCGCGCCTCCTCGGCGGTACTGCAGGCGGCACAGCCGCTCAGAGCTCCCAACATGGCCGCCGATGCGACGGTGATTCGTGCCAGCATGGCGAGACTCAACGTGGGCGCACGAAGGACGCCGAAGGCTTGGCGGGAGTTACGTTGGCTGTGACTGTCCATCGTTGTGCGTTCTCTTCGTCCAGCATCCGCGGCATCAGCAGCATCTGCATCCTCTTCCGTCACTTCCTCTGACCGGGTCGAGCGATCGCGGCAGCAAGCGTCGCGACGTTCCATGGTGCCGGTGGGGCTGGACTAGGGACCCCCACATCGAACCAAGCAGGTTTTGTGCCACAGCCTCCTGTCCAAGACCGTCCCAAGTCCCTGGACGATCGGGGAGTATACACTCTCCCGAACGGCTCCTCAAGAGGGCCGCCGATTCGTCCGCTGCGTTCGCAGGTTGCGGCGCGCCGGTTGCCGGGGTGCCGGGCCGGCGAACTGTGCCTGGACCGGCGGTGCGACGGCGGCGCGGCGACAGGCGGAACCGCGGCTCGCCCTGCGAAGGGTCTGGGAGCGTCTCTGGGGGTCGGGCTTCTCTCGGGCGTCTAGGCCTCACTCACGCGGTACGTGTTGAGGCGATTGTACAACGTCTTCAGGCTCACCCCAAGGATCTCGGCCGTCTTCCGCTTGTTGCCGGCATGGGCCTCGAGGGTCGCCACGATGAGGCGGTGCTCGACGTCCGCGATCGAGGCGCCGACCTGGAAGTGCAGGCTGCGCGCCGCCCCGGCTTCGCCGCCGACCTCGCGCGGCAGGCAGCGCGGGGTGATCTCCTCGTCGGCCATGATGAAGGCGCGGTGGATGACGTTCTTCAGCTCGCGGACGTTGCCGGGCCAGGAATGGTTCCGCAGCCGCTCGAGCGCCTCGGCCGAGAAGCGCTTGGCGGTGCCTTGGCGCTCGTTCAGCTGGTCGAGGAAGTAGGTGGCGAGGAGGTCGACGTCGCCGCTGCGCTCGGAGAGCGGCGGCATCTGGATGGGGAAGACCTGCAGCCGGTAGAGCAGGTCCTCGCGCAGCTTGCCGTCGGCCACCGCGCGGTGCGGATCGCGGTTCGTGGCGGCGATCACCCGCACGTCGACGGCGACCTGCTGGTCGCCGCCGATGCGCGCCAGGGTGCCGGTCTCGAGCACCCGCAGCAGCTTGACCTGCAGCTCGATCGGCATCTCGCTGATCTCGTCGAGGAACAAGGTGCCGCCGTGGGCACGCTCGAAGTAGCCCTTGTGGCGGTGCTGGGCGCCGGTGAAGCTGCCGCGCTCGTGGCCGAAGAGCTCGCTCTCGATCAGGGTGGGGGAGATGGCGCCGCAGTTCAGGGGCAGGAAGGGAGCCTTGGCGCGCCGGCTCAACAGGTGCAGCGTGGTCGCCGCCAGGTCCTTGCCGGTGCCGCTCTCGCCCACCAGCAGGATGGTGGCGTCGGTCGGCGCCACCCGGTTCATCATCTCGTAGGTCAGCAGCATCGGCTCGGACGCGCCGAGCAGCAGGCCGAGGCGCCCCACCTCCTGGGAGGTGCCCTCTTCGCGGCCGTCGCCATCCCGGCGGCCGTCGGCCTGGCCGGCCGCGCCCATGCTGGGCTGCATGTTCGCGACATTGGCCAGGATGCTCTTCAGGTGGCCGATGTCGAGCGGCTTGGTGAGGTAGTCGCTGGCGCCCAGGCGCAGCGCCTGGACGGCGCTCTCGACGTCGGCATGGCCGGTCATCAGCACCACCTCGGTGGCGGCGCCGCTCTCGAGGTCCTTCAACAGATCGATGCCGCTGCCGTCGGGGAGGTAGAGATCGACCAGCGCCACGTCCGGGGAGCGGTGGCTCAGCTGGACGCGGGCGTCGCGGAGGTTCAGCGCGGTGTTCGTGGTGAACCCCTGGCCCTCGATCAGCTCGGCCAGAGCGGAGAGGAAGTTCGGATCGTCGTCGACCGCGAGCGCGTGTGGCATCGTGACCTCAGTTGTTCGATGCTGCCAGGGGGAACTCTATCTCAAACGCCAAATCGCCATCCGGGTCGGCCGGCCACGAGGTGCCGCCGAACGTGGCGACGATGGCGTGGGCGACCTGCTCGCGCGCGTCGGTGCCGGCGGCGGAGAAGCGGGGCGCGGGCGGCAGGATGGCGGCGGCGGTGGGTGCGGTGGCGGTGGGTGTGCTGGCGGGGCCGGCGGTCGGGGTGGAGGGCGCGGCTTCGGCGGGTGCGGCGATGGCGTGCGGTGCGGCCGCCATGCCGGGCCGGGCGGCGGCGGCGATGCGCAGGCGCGCCCGCGCCGGCAGGCGCTCGAGGCGGATCTCGAGCGTGCCGTCGCGCGGCACCCGCTCGAGAATGGCCAGGCCGAAGTGGAGCAACGCCTGCCGCAGCAGGTACCGCTGGGCGATGATCGGCACCGCCGCATCCGGCAGCAGCAGCTCGATCTGGGCTTGCTGCTTGCGGGCCGGCGGGCGCAGCAGGGCGGCGAGGTCCTGAGCCGGCCCGCGGCAGTCCAAGGTCTCCAGCCGCTCGCCGCGGGGCGAGACGTGGGCGAGGAACAGTTCGAGCGACTGGTGCAGCCGCGCCAGCTCCTCGCGCAGCACCGCGAGGTAGCGCTGCTGGCGGTCGCGCGGATCGCGGCCGGCGCTTCCCGGACGCTGCGCCGGTCCCGGGTGCGGCCCGTACGGAGATGACGCCGGATGGGCGAGGCCCGCCACCGGATGCGCGGCGTTTCCGGGGAGGGAGCCCGGCGGTGGGGCGAGCGTCTCCTTCAGCACCTCGAGGTTCAGCACCATGGCGTTGATCGGCGCCCGCAGGTCGTGCGCCACGGCCGGCGTGATCTGCGCCAGCGAACGCATCTGCGCTGCCGCACGCAGGTCGCTCTCGAGCGCCGTCGCGAGCTCGGCTTCCTGTAGCAGCAGCGCGGCGGGGGCCCCCGGGCCGCTGTCGCCGCCGGCAGCGGCGGCCGGGGCGGCGGTGGTGGCGGCGCGGTTCATGAACACCGGCGAGACCCGGACCCGGCGCCCGCCGGCGAGGTCCGGGGGCAGCTCGACGTCGGACAGGCCGGGGGCGCCGAAGATGTCGACTGCGCCCGTGGTCCCGGAGGCGTCGCCGGTGCCGAGCGCCCCGGGAGCCGCGGTGGTCCCGGCCGGGTCCTCCAGGCGCAGGCCCCCGGCCGCCAACCGCTGCCGGATGGCCGGCCAGCGCGCCGTGAGCTCGGCGCCGTCACGACAGCCGAGGAGGGCCAGTGCGCGGTCGTCGGCCCGAGGCTCGCCGGCGCCGGCGCCGCCGCGCGCTTCGAGCAGCAGCACGATCCCCGGCCGCAGGGCGTGCCCCAGCACCGGTACCGGGATCGGCTTGGTCGCCATCGAGGCCTCGGGGCTCGGCTGCGTCGTCACTGCCATGCGGTCCTCGTCACGGTCATTCGCTCCTCGTCGCTGTCATGCGCTCCTCCGGTGTCGGGAAGGTGCGTCCGGCGAGATACATCTCGGGCAACAGCTCGCGCCTCCACCCCCAGGATACGTCGTCCGCCAGCACGTCGTCGCTCCGATCGAGCGGCAGGAGAAGAGGGCCTCGCCTCCACGCCGGCACTGCCGGACGTACCAGGACGCTGACGAAGTTGCCGGCGTGCGCTCGTGGAGACCTCCCGTGCGGGGGCGGTGGGTGCAGGGTCCGTGCCATTCTGGGGTCGAGCGCCGCGGGGCCGTGGCCTGGCGGCGGCCGGTGATCCACGGTGCGGCATAGAGGATGCACAGGCCAGGCGCCGGCGCCGGCGCCGGCACCGGCCACAGGGCGACAACCCCTGGCCGAGCGATCCGATCGCCGGCGGTTCGCCGGCGGTTCGGCGGCGGTTCGGCGGCGGTTCGGCGGCGGCAGAGCGCCGGCAGCCGCCGGCATGCAGATCTTACAAGGCACCTCCGAATCATGCTGGAATCCTTGGCACACGAGCCGATCGACGATCCCCAGGCGGTCGCCGCCGATCCCGTGCTCAGCGCCCGCCTGGCCGGCTTGCGGCATGTCACCGACGGCAAGCCGGGGATCCGGCGGCGGCGCCGGGGCAAGGGCTTCAGCTATCTCGATCCCGCCGGGCAGCCGCTGCGCGACCCGCCGGAGCGGCGGCGGATCGAGGCCCTCGCCGTCCCGCCGGCCTGGACCGCGGTGTGGATCTGCCCGCAGGCCAACGGTCACCTGCAGGCCACCGGCCGCGATGCCCGCGGCCGCAAGCAGTATCGCTACCATCCCGACTGGCGGGCGGTGCGCGACGAGACCAAGTTCGGCCGCATGGTCGCCTTCGGCGAGGCGCTGCCGCGGCTCCGCGCCCGGCTCGACAGCGACCTGGCGCGGACCGGGCTGCCGCGCGAGAAGGTCCTGGCGGCGGTGGTCAAGCTGCTCGAGACGACGCTGATCCGGGTCGGCAACGAGGAATATGCGCGAGAGAACGAATCCTTCGGCCTCACCACCATGCGCTCGCGCCATGTCGACATCGCCGGCGCCACCCTGCGCTTCCGCTTCCGCGGCAAGAGCGGCAGGGAGCACGAGGTGGCCATCTCGGACCGGCGCCTGGCGCGGGTGGTGCGGGCCTGCCGCGAGCTGCCGGGATACGAGCTCTTCCAGTGCGTCGACGAGTCCGGGGAGCGCCAGGCGGTGGACTCCGCCGACGTCAACGAGTACCTGCGGGACGTCACCGGCGAGGACTTCACCGCCAAGGACTTCCGCACCTGGGGCGGCACCGTGCTGGCGCTCGCGGCGCTACGCACCGCCGGCGCTGTCCGCCCGGCCGCTGCGGAAGGCGAGGCAGGCGAAGCAGGCGAGGAAGGCGAAGAAGGCGAGGAAAAGCCGGGCCCCCCGCCACCGGGCGGCAACCGCGAGCGCGAGGCCAAGCGGGCAATCGTCGCGGCCGTCAAGAGCGTCGCCGACCAGCTGGGCAACCGGCCCGCCATCTGCCGCAAGTACTACGTACACCCGGCGGTCATCGCGGCGTTCCTCGACGGGCGCCTGGAGGCGGACGCGGACGACGCTCCCGGGAACCTGCTCGAGCTCGAAGCGCTGACGCTGGCGCTGCTCCGCGAGTTGGCGCCGGGTGCGCCGCCAGCCACCGCGGGCGGAAAAAAAAGGGCGCCCCGGAAGCTTCCGGAGCGCCGCAGGAGACCTCGGGATCCAGCCGGATCGCTCGGCGCCCATCGGCGATCGGACTGATCGCAGCGATCGGTGCCGTCGACGCGATCGGTGGCATCGCCGCGATCGATCAGCGCCGCATCGCCACCTCGGCTTCGACGTTGATGTGACTCTCGGCAAGCTCAGTGAGCTTGTTGTCGGTCTCTTCCTCTTCCTGGAGGGTCTTCTCGAGCACCTTCACGGCCTCCTCGGCGCCGAGGATCTCCGCGTAGGCGCGGACGGTGCCGTAGACGGCAATCTCGTAATGCTCGACGCGCTGCGCGGCGGCGATGAGCCCGGCATCGATCACGTCGGGATCGCCCTGCGCCTTGATCATCTCCTGGCCTTCCTTGATCAGGCCTTTCATCCCGTGGCAAGTCTGGCCCTCCGGCTTCTCGCCGAGCGCGCTGAACAACCGCTCGAGGCGGGTGGCGTGCTCGCGGGTCTGGCGGAGATGCTGATTGAAGGCACTCTTGAGGTTGGTGTGATGAGCCGCCTCGGCCATCTTCGGCAGCGCATCGATCAGCTGGGTCTCGGCGTCGTAAATGTCGCGGAGCTGTTCGAGGTACAGATCTTTCAGGGACTCCATCTTCATGTTGGCCTCCTATGGGTGTCTTGGTTTCCCTGCCTGCGGCACGGCGGATGACGCCGCACCATGGACGCTTCAACGGATCAAAACCGCAAGATCCATGCCGCACGCCTACGGGGCCGAGGCCCTAGTGGCCCGTGGTGACGTCAGGGAGCGATAGCGGGGCGGCCTTGCCGAACGGGGCGAGCGAGGGGTCGTTCGTCTCCGCGGGTCCGACGACGAGGATGGTGAACTGGTCGGGATGGACGTGGTGGGCGGCGACCTGCCGCACGGCGTCGGTGGTGACCGCCTCGATCGCCGCACGGTAACGCTCCAGCCAGTCGGACGGATAGCCGTAGAGCTCGAAGACGAGTTGCTGGTCGAGCACCTTGGCGCGCGAATCGGAATGGAAGACGAAAGAGGCGAGAATGCTCTGCTTGGCCCGCGCCACCTCCTCGTCGGTGACCGGCTTGGCGGTGAGGTCGCGCGCCTCGGCGAGCAGCGCGGCGATGCCCGCCGCGGTGGTCTGCGCCTTGGTCGAGAGGCTGAGCGCGGCCATGCCGGGATGGTCCCAGTCGCTGCCTACCCGACCGTCGACCTCGTAGGCGAGCCCCTTCGCGGTGCGCACGTCGCTCACCAGCCGCGAGGCGAAAGAACCGGACAGCACGTCGTTCAGCACCTGCAACGCGTAGAAGTCGGGATCGTTCTTGACCACTCCCAGGTGGGCCATCGCCACCTCGGACTGGCTCATGTCGCGCTTGTCGATCACGAACAGGCCGGGGTTCGGCTGGCGGCGGTAGGGGAAGGAGTCGCCGCCGGGAGGCTGGTAGCTCCCCCGCGGCCAGCCGGCGAAGGCGGCGCGCACCTCGGCGAGCGCCGCGGCGGTGTGGAAGTCGCCCACCAGCCCGAGCACGATGCTCTGCGGCTGGACCTGGCGCTCGTGCCACGCGACGAGGTCGGCGCGCGTGACGGCGTCCAGCGTGGCGAAGCTCGGCGTGCGGCCGTAGGCCGAGTCGGGGCCGTAGACCAGCCGGGCGAGCTCGCGCCAGAGCACGGTGTCGGGGTCGTCGTTCTCGCGCTCCAGGCGGGACTTGGCGAGGTCCCGCGCCAGGTCGAGCCTGCCGGCGTCGAAGGCCGGGTGGCGCAGCATGGCGGCGAAGAGAGGCAGCAGGCTGGCGAAGTCTTCCGCGAGACAGCCGAGGCTGGCGCTTCCCGAGCTCTCGCCGATCGCGACCTCCATGTCGGCGGCGCGCGATTCCAGCAGGTCGTCGAGGGCGTCGCCGGAGAGGGCGCCCCCCGGCGCGAGGCGGGAGTCACCCTCTCCGGCGACGCGCGCGATGCCGCCGGTCCGCAGCAGCTCCCCGGCGAGCGCGCCCAGGCCGAGCTTGGCCGGCGGGTCGAGCCGCGAGCCGGTGCGGATGAGGGCGGTGACGGCGACCAGCGGCAGCTCGTGGTCCTCGAGCAGCATCACCACCATGCCGTTGTCGAGCGTGACCCGCACGGGCCGCGGGATCTCGAAGCGCGGTGGCGGCGGCGGCAGGGCGACGGCCGCAGAGGGCGTGGCGGCCGCGACGGGCGCGACGGGCGCCAGGACGGCGAGGACGGCCAGGACCGCCGGCCACGTGCAGACCCGGAGCCTCTCGAGGCGGACCATCAGCGCTCTCCCGGCGGGTTGCCTGGCGGCGGTGGCAAGCTGGCGGGAGGAGCGGCGGGTGGCTGCGGGGCGGTTCCCGGAGGGGCGGAGAGCGGCTCCGGCGCACTGCCGGGCGGTGCAGCGGGCGGCCGAGGCGATGCGGTCGCGGCTGCGGTGACCAGGGTCGCCACGGTGCGATTGGCCGGCGTCAGCGCGGCGTTCGCGACGCGGCGGATGTCGGCCTTGGTGACGCGGTCGAAACGGTCGAGCTCGCGGAACAGCTCGCGCCAGTCGCCGTAGAGGGTCTGGTAGTGCGCCAGGGCGGTGGCCAGCCCCTGGTTGCTGCCCAGCGTGCGCACCAGCGCGGCGCGCGCCCGCGCCCGGAACTTGGCCAGCTCGGCGTCGGAGACGTCCTGGCGCGCCAGCCGCTCGAGCTCGCGGTCGATCGCCGCCAGCAGCCGGTCGATGGCGACGCCGATCGCCGGGGCAGCGGCGACCGTCCAGAGGTTCGGATACTTCTCGCCCGGCATGCCCGAGAACGACTCCACCTCGACCGCCAGCTTCTGGTCGCGCACCAGGGAGCGGTAGAGGCGCGAGGAGCGGCCGCCGGTGAGGACGTCGTCGATGGCCTCGAAGACCGGGTCGTCGCGATCGGTCACGGCGGGGCGGTGATAGGAGATGAGCAGCTGCGGCTGCGCCGGGTCCACGAGCGTGACGCTCTTGGCGGCGGTCTGCGGCGGCTCGACGGTGCGCAGCGGCGGCGCCGGCGGCCGCGCCGGGATGCGGCCGAAGCGCGCGTCGAGCAACGGGACGAGCGTCGCCGGGTGGATGTCGCCGACGATGGCGGTGACCATGCTGGCCGGCACGTAGTGCGCCCGGAAGAAGGCCTCGGCGTCGGTGCGCGTGATGGCTTCGAGGTCGCTCATGTAGCCGATCGTCGGCTGGTGATAGGTGTGGGCGGCGAAGGCGGTCTCGACCAGCAGCTCGGAGAGCCTGCCCAGCGGCTCGCCGTCGACGCGCATGCGGCGCTCCTCCTGCACGACGTCGCGTTCCTCGTAGAACTCGCGGAAGACCGGGTGCCAGAACCTCTCCGACTCGACGTCCACGAAGAGCTCGATCGCGTTGGCCGGCAGCGAGTAGAAGTACTGGGTCTCGTCGGCGCCGGTCGTGGCATTGACGCCGACCGCGCCGGCCCGCGACAGGATCTCGTCGAGCTCGTTCTTGACCACGAAGCGGTCGGCCTCGGCCTCGAGACGCTTCCACTCGGCGAACAGCGCGGCCACCTTCCGGGGGTCGGCCTGCGGCGCCAGGCGCTCGCTCTGGTAGGCCTGGTAGGCGGCCTCGAGCGCGTCCATGGCCTGCTTCTCGCCCGCGGGGTCGCGGGTGCCGATCCTGTCGGTGCCCTTGAACGCCATGTGCTCGAACATGTGCGCCAGCCCGGTGATCCCCGGCACCTCTTGCGTCGAGCCGACGTCGGCGATGGTGCAGAACGAGAACACCGGCGCGACCGGCCGCTCGACCAGGATGAAGGTCCAGCCGTTGGCCACCACGTGGACCGTGGTGTGGGCCGCGAACGCCGCGAGGTCCTGCGCGCCGGCCGCCGCCGGCGCCAGCGCCGCAGCACCCGCCAGCGTCAGGGCCGCGGCGGCCGCGGCGGCCAGTGTCCGGGCGGCGGCCACTGTCCGGGCGGCGGCCAGCGTCATGGCGGCGGTGCGGGCCACGGAACGCAGCCGCCTGGCGGGCGGCCGATGCGCGCGGTGGGACTGGAACGGGCCGGCGAAGGGCTGGGCATGGACCGTGGTCATGGCGGGTTGCACGGCGACGGCCGGCGAGGCCGGCGAGTAGTGTAGCCCAGACCGCCGGCCTTCTGACCCGGACCTGATCGCGATGCAAGCTCGACGCGTTAGACTCTAGCCACCGGCGGGACGGAAGAGTGCGACGCATGTCCGATCCCGGGTCAAGGAGGCTCCGTGTTCGATCGGATCGTAGCCAACCCTGAGATCCTCGGCGGCAAGCCCTGCATTCGCGGGAAGTTGCGGCTGCGCGAGCTGTGAAGGCGCCGCTGCGCGGAGGGCCGCCGTGGACGAGGAGTCGGAAGTCGGCATGAGGACGAGCCGCCGAGCGTTCCTGGGCGGCACATTGCTGGGTGGTGCCGCGCTGGCGGTGCCGGCGCCGCTCGTCGGCGGCGGATTGGAGGACGCGGGCGCCGCGCCGGCGCCGCAGCCCCCGGTGCCGGCACGCGCGCCAGCCGGGGAAGAGCTCGAGCTGGCGGAGGCCACGATGGCCGACATGCAGGCGTCCCTCGCGGCCGGGCGGCGGACGTCGCGCGGACTGGTGGAAGCCTACCTGGCGCGGATCGCGGCGCTCGACCGGCGCGGTCCCGAGCTGCGGGCGCTGCTCGAGATCAACCCCGAGGCGCTGGCCATCGCCGACGCCCTCGACGCCGAGCGGCGGGCGAAGGGCCCGCGCGGACCGCTGCACGGCATCCCCATCCTGCTCAAGGACAACATCGGCACCCATGACCTCATGACCACCACCGCCGGCTCGCTGGCGCTGGCCGGCTCGGTGCCGGCGCGCGACGCCTGGGTGGTGCGGCGGCTGCGCGACGCGGGAGCGGTGCTGCTCGGCAAGGCCAACCTGTCGGAATGGGCCAACTTCCGCTCGACCCGTTCGTCCAGCGGCTGGAGCGCGCGCGGCGGGCAGTGCCGCAACCCCTATGCGCTCGACCGCTCGCCCTCGGGCTCGAGCTCCGGCTCGGCGGTGGCCGCGGCTGCCAACCTCTGTGCCGCGGCGGTCGGCACCGAGACCGACGGCTCGATCGTCTCGCCGGCCAGCCACTGCGCGCTGGTCGGCATCAAGCCGACCGTCGGCCTGCTCAGCCGCTCGGGGATCGTGCCGATCGCGCACAGCCAGGACACCGCGGGACCGCTGGCGCGCACCGTCGCCGACGCCGCGATCCTGCTCGGCGCGATGGCCGGCGGCGGCCGCGCCGACCCCGGCGATCCGGCGACCGCGGCCGCGCGCGGCCACGGCCTGGACGACTACACCCCCTTCCTGCGCGCCGACGGGCTGAAGGGCGCGCGTCTCGGCGTGGCTCGCGAGCATCTCTTCGAGCCGAGCGCCGGCGCCCCGCTGATCGAGGAGGCGATCGCCGAGATGCGCCGCCAAGGGGCGGTGATCGTCGATCCCGCCGACATCGTGACCGCCGGCCAGCTCGAGCGGCCCGAGCTCGAGGTCCTGCTCTACGAGCTCAAGGCCGATCTCGACGCCTACCTGGCCGGCTTGTCCGCCGGTGCCTCCGGCGCCACCGGCGCCGGCGACGGCCAGCGCCTCGCGGGGGCGCCGGTCCGCAGCCTTGCCGAGCTCATCGCCTTCAACGAGCGCCACCGCACGGCCGAGATGCCGTTCTTCGGCCAGGAGCTGCTGGAACGATCGCAGGCCAAGGGAACCCTGGCCGACCCCGCCTACCGCCAGGCGCTGGCCCGCTGCCGCCTGCTGGCGCGCCGCCGCGGCATCGACGCCACCCTCGCCCGTCATCGGCTCGACGCCATCGTCGCCCCGACCGGCGGCACGCCCTGGCTGATCGACCTGGTCAACGGCGACGCGGCCTCGGGCGGCAGCTCGACCCCGGCGGCGGTAGCCGGCTACCCCAGCATCACGGTGCCGGCGGGGCAGGTCTTCGGGCTGCCGGTCGGGATCTCCTTCATCGGCGCCGCCTGGAGCGAGCCGACGCTGATCCGGCTGGCCTATGCCTTCGAGCAGGCCACCCGGCACCGGTTGCCGCCGCGCTTCCAGGCGACCGCCGAGCTGCCCGCCGCGGCGGTCGCCGGCGCTCCGGGACCTCCGGCGGGCGCCGGCTGAGCACGCCCGCCGAGGCCGAGGACGCCCAGAACGCCCCGGGCGCCGAGGACGTCGAGGGCGCCCTGGTACGGGGCGCCGCCGGCGGCAGTCGATCAGACCAGCCCACGACCCTGCCGGGAGCCGGTGCGCGTTTTGCTAGAGTCGAGCGCGGACTCGGTCACCGCCGGCGCGGCAAGCGGCTGGCGGCGGCATGCTGCGGCCGGCGGGCCGCGGAGGAGGGGAGATGGCCGGACAGGGTTCGACGGGCAACGTCATCGCGGCTCTTGCCAGCTTCTTCATCCCGGGCCTCGGCCAGCTCCTGCAAGGCAGACTGGTGATGGCCATCATCCAATTCGTCCTCGCCGGAGTGCTCTGGTTCTTCCTGCTCGGCTGGGCCGTCCACATCTGGTCGGTGCTGGACGCGGCGCTGTACAAGCCGCGCTGAAGAGTGAGGCGGGGGCCCCCTCCTCTCCCCGGCTTGCGGCCACGGGAGGGGAGGGGGGGTTGCGACTGCGGAGACGGGGCGGGAGCGCTACTGGGACGGGTCTGTGCCAACGCCCCGGTGGTGCCCGAAGGCGGGATGTGCGGCCTGCATCTGCTTGAACTTCGCCAGCTGGTCCGGAGTGAGCAACGCTTCGAGCTGCTGGTGGAAGGCTTGCATCACTGGCTTCAGCTGCGCGCGGTTCTGGTGCATCTGGATGACCGCCTGGCCCACGGTGGCGGCGTCGGGGTTCGCGACGGCGAGCGCGGCCTTCAGCTGCGTGTGCAGCGCTTGCTGCGCCTGGTGAATCGGCGCGACCTTGGCCTTCATGTCCTGGAACAGCTGTTTCGCGGTGGCCTGCTGCTCCTCGGTGAGGTTCAGCTTCTGCGCCATCCTCTGCAGGTGCGCCTCGAACATCGCCTCGTGCCCTGCCCCGGCGGTCGCGGCGGCTTGCCCGGCGTGCGCGGCGGTCAGCGCCGGTACGGCGAGCAGGACCAGGGTCGCGGCCAGCGCCAGCAGGCCAAGGGTGGTCAGGGACTTGTCTCTCGGTGCTCTCATGCGATCTCCTTATGTATATATACGCTCCAGCCAATCCGGAGTTGCATCGACTTTGCGTTTCTGGCGCTCGTGCCTCTGGTTTGAGGGGTCCGAGGCGCCAGTGCTTGCCTACACACCGTCAGACGGGCCGGGTTAGGCTCCGGTTACATGGTAGTCCGGTTACATGTCGTGGGGACAGAGGCAGCGGGCACTGACCCCACGACCTGTTACCTGCGCGGGGCGCCGCGGCGGGCGATGGCCCTCCGGAACTCGCGGTAGCCGAGCGTGTTCAGGACGTGGCGCGGCTCGAGGCCGGCCCGCCGCGCCTGTTCGACGCCGTAGCGCATCGTCCCCAGCTCGGCGACGCGGTGCGAGTCGGTGCTGATGACGATGCGGCAGCCGAGCTCGCGCGCCAGCACCAGGTGGCTGTCCCGGAGGTCGAGGCGGTCGGGCGAGGCGTTCAGCTCGACGGCGACGCCGAGCTCGGCGGCGCGGGCCAGCACGGTCTCCATGTCGAGGGCGATGGGCTTGCGGCGGTTGATCAGGCGCCCGGTGGGATGGGCCAGGACGTCGACCTCGGGATGCTCGAGGGCGCGCAGCACGCGCGCGGTCTGCTGCGCGGCGGGCAGGTCGAAGCGGGAATGGATCGACACCACCACCAGGTCGAGGCCGGCGAGCATCTCGTCCTCGAGGTCCAGGCTGCCGTCGGCCAGGATGTCGATTTCCATCGCGCGCAGCAGGTGGATCTCCGGGTGGCGGGCGCGGACGGCGTCGATCTCGAGCCATTGCAGCCGGAGGCGCCTGGCGTCGAGGCCGTTGACCATCGCCAGCGCCTTGCTGTGGTCGGTGATCGCCATGTATTCGTAGCCGTGGGCGGCGCAGCCGGCGACCATCTCCTCGAGCGTGTCACGGCCGTCCGACCAGGTCGAATGCATCTGCAGGTCGCCGCGCAGATCGGCCACCTCGATCAGGCGCGGCAGCCGGCCCGCGGCGGCAGCCTCGATCTCGCCGCGGTCCTCGCGCAGCTCCGGCGGGATCCAGGCCAGGCCGACCGCCGCGTACACGTCGGCCTCCTCGCGGCCGGCGATCCAGACGCCCTCGCCCTGGCCGGCGGCGGTGGCTGGATTGCCGGCCGTGTCGGTGCTGGCGGCGGACGGTGCGTCCGGGCCGCCGCCCTCGGGGAGCCGGAAGACGCCGTACTCGGAGATCCGCAGGCCGCGCTCGACCCCGCGCCGGCGCAGCTTGACGTTGTGCTCCTTCGAGCCGGTGAAGTAGACCAGCGCCGCGCCGTAGCAGTCGGGCGGCACCACCCGCAGGTCGACCTGCAGGCCGTTGCCGAGGACGATCGACGAGCGGGTGTCACCGGCCATCGCCACCTGGGCGATCTGCGGGTAGGCCAGCAGGTGGGCCATCACCGGCGCCGGCTCGCGGGCCGTCGCCAGCAGGTCGATGTCGCCCACCGTCTCGAGGCGCCGGCGATAGCTGCCCGCGACCTCCAGCCGTTCGAGCTGCGGGCACTGCGAGAGGTAGCCGACCAGCGGCTCGACGTAGCGCTCGGAGTCGGCCAGCAGGACGCGGCGGGTGTGCTGGCGGTACTCCTCGATGCCGGCGAGGATCCTGGCCTGGGTCTTGTCGCCGAAGCCGGCGAGCGCGGCCACGCGCCCCTCGCGGGCGGCCGCCTCGAGCTCGTCGACGCTGGCGACGTGCAGCTCGTCCCAGAGCCGGCGGGCCTTCTTCGGGCCGACTCCCGGCAGCCGCATCAGCTCGATCAGGGTGCGCGGGATCTCGGCGATCAGGCGGTCACGGAGGGCCAGGGTGCCGGTGGTCGTCAGCTCGCGGATGTGCCCGGCCATCTCCTTGCCGATCCCCGGCAGGCCGGTCAGCGGAGCGCCCTCCGCCACCATCCGCTCCAGCGGCCGGATCTGCTCCTCGATCGTGCGCACGGCGTTGCGGTACGCCCGGATGCGGAAGGAGTCGGCGCCCTGGATCTCCAGCACGTCCGCCACCTCCGCCAGGATCCGGGCAATCTCGACGTTGTCCAAGGGACCTCCGGGGAATCTCCCTCCGACCCGGGCCGTCGGTCGGCAGATCTCCTCGCTACCTCCCTTTGGGCGAGGCGCTGGGTCGTGGACGCGGAGGGGCGGCGGAATGCGGCGCCTCGCCCAAAGGTCGGCAGTGAGGAGATCCGCCGCCCGACGGCCCTGGCCTCCTCCCCTACGGCTGCCAGTCTCTTCGGCGACCTTTCTCGCCAGAGGCATCATCGCAGAGATGGCACCGCGGTGCCTACGGGAGGCACGAGGACCACTCTCCGGGGACGCCGCGCCTTGCGCTAACGGTCGCCGAAGAGACCAGTAGCCGGAGGGGCGGGGGGAGATCCGCCGCCCGCGGTCCGTCCGGGGGGTTTCCCGGAGGCTTTGCACGACGGGTCGAGATCGCCTACTGTCGCTGCCGGAGGAATGCCATGCCCGACACGCCGCCGCGCGGCCGGGAGCACGCGGTCACGATCCATACCGATGGGGGAGCGGACCCGAACCCCGGGCCCGGGGGGTGGGGGGCCGTGCTGGCCCATCCGGCGGGCGGCCGGGTGCAGGAGCTGCGCGGCGGCGAGCCTCACACGACCAACAACCGCATGGAGCTGACCGCGGCGATCCGCGCGCTCGAGGCGCTGCGCCAGCCCTGCCGCGTCGAGTTGCACACCGATTCCCAGTACCTGCGGCGCGGGATCACCGAGTGGCTGCCGGGCTGGATCGCCCGCGGCTGGCGGCGCAAGGACGGCGCGCTGCAGAACGAGGATCTCTGGCGCCGCCTGGCGGACGCGGTGGCGCGCCACGAGGTGCGCTGGACCTGGGTGAAGGGGCACGCCGGCGACCCGCGCAACGAGCGCGCCGACCAGCTGGCGACCGCCGCCATCCGCGAGCAGCGAGCCGCCGCCGGCGCGGCCGCGGGGAAGGCTGCTGGTGCGGCGGCGGCCGCCGCACCCCCCGAGCACGAGGTGTTCCTGCGGGTCTCGATGACGCCGCGGGGAGGCGGCTGGGCGGCCCTGCTGCGCGGCGCCGCCGGCGAGCAGGTGCTGAGCGGCGGCCTGCCGCCAGGGGCCGCGGCGACCTCCAACGCGCTCGACCTGGCGGCCGCGGCCACGGCGCTCGAGGCGCTCCCGGCAGGCGTCTCGGTCGCGGTGCACACCGTCTCGGACTACCTGCGCCACGGCGCCAGCCGCTGGCTGTCCGGCTGGCGCCAGCGCGGCTGGAAGACCCAGGAAGGCGGCCAGGTCGCCAACCGCGCCCTCTGGGAGCGCCTCGCCGCCGCCCTCGCCACCCACCGCGTGACCTGGCCCGACGTCAAAGGCCGCGAAGTCGAAGAGCTCGACCGCCTCGCCCCGATCGCCAAAGCCGCCGCCAACGGCAAGGCGCCGTCCGCCCGTCCGTAGCGTTCGCGCCCCAGAGATCAGAGGGCCGCGACCGGTCGCCGTAGAGAGCGGTAGCCGCAGGGGCGGAGGTGAGGGCCGCCCACGGCCCGTCCAGGCGGCAAGGACCTTAAATTGAGGCGGCAAGGACCTTCAGGCGCGCTACAATGCCGCCACTCATGGAGTTCTCCGGCCGACTCACCGCGTTCCCGCCGAGCGACCTCCTGCAGTGGGCCCTCAACGACCGCCGCACCGGGGCCCTGGTGATCCGCAGGAGTGAGCGCGAGAAGCGTGTCTACTTCCACGCCGGCGAGGTCATCACCTGCCTGTCGAACGATCCCGCCGAGTACTACGGCCAGCACCTGCTGCTCAACGGCCACCTGGAGCAGGACCAGCTGTTCCAGGCGCTGACCTACTGCACCACCCGGGGCGTGCGCCTGGGCACCGCGCTGCGCGAGCTCGGCATCATGACGCCCGAGAAGGTGCAGCAGACCCTGCGCACCCAGATCGAGGACTCCATCTGCGACCTCTTCCTCTGGGAACGCGGCGTCTTCTACTTCCGGGCCGAGATGCCGCTCGAAGAGGAGATCCTGCCGGAGCCCATCCACGCCATGGCCCTGATCATGGAAGGCACCCGCTGGCTCGACGAGTACCGGCGCATCCGCAAGCTCTTCATCCACGACAACATGGTCGTCCGCCGCGGCGCCGCCTGGCCCGGCCATGACCTGTCGCCGGTCGAGAGCCGCATCGCCGCGGAGCTCGACGGCAAGCGCACCCTGGGCGAGCTCTACCGCGTCATCCGCGGCTCCCACTTCCGCTTCCTCGAGGGCGCCTACCGGCTGGCCATCCTCGCGGTGCTCGACATCGACTCGGTGGGCGAGCCGCTCGACCACACCACCCGCGAGATGAGCGTCTACGACCTGCTGCTGGAACAAGCCACCGAGGAGCAGATCCTGGTGGCCCACCGCCACATGGCAGTGCCGCTCGATCTCCTCGAGCGCTGGGTGCCGGTCTGGGTCGCCGAGCCCGGCGCCGAAGAGCAGACCCGGATGCCCGCGCGGGCCCGCGACTTCTACGCCCGCCTCGACGGCAAGACCCAGCTAGGCGACGCTTTCTCCGGCGACGCCCGCCTACGCGGCCGCGAGATGGACCTCCTCCTCCTGCAACTCCAGAAGGGCCGCCTAGCCCTCCTCCCCGCCCCCGTCGAGACCCTCGAAGCCGAAGCCGAGACCCGCGGCCAGCCGGCCCTAGAGCGCTGGTGGCAGCGCATTTTCCCCCGGTCCCAGAGTTAGAGAGGAGCGGCCCAGGAGGCGGATCTCCCCCTTGGGCAAGAGGCCCCGCAGTCCGTTTCTTTGTTACCCCTCAGCAGCGTATTCTCCCTCCGACCGACCTTGGGGCGAGGCCCCAGCAGTCCACCGGCGCCCCGCATAAGGACCCTCGCCCCAAGGGAGGCTCGGAGGGAGATCCGCCTCCTCCAGGCCCGGCCCACCCGGCCCACCGGCCCGCCTCTCTACGCCGTAGCCCCCCCCTCGTTGCGTTCGCCCGACAGGATCCGCCACCCGACCACCTTCTCGTCGATCTCGCGCAGCCGGTTGGCGACCAGGCGGCAGAGCAGCTGCATGAACTCGAGGGCGGCGTGCGGGTCCATGGCGAGGATCTCGCGCACCGTCGCCTGGTCGAGCGTGAGAACCGTGAGCGGACCGCCGTAGGCGCGCGCGTCGGCCGAGCGCGGCTCGCCGTCGATCAGCGCCATCTCGCCGAAGAACTCGCCGCGCTCGAGGATCGCCAGCGCCTCCTCGCCGGCGCCGGGGATGAACTTGCTGATCATCGCCTTGCCTTCGAGGATGACGTACATCTCGGCGCCCTCGTCACCTTCCTGGAACAGCGACGCACCGGCCGCGAAGCGCTCCTCCTTGGAGAACGTGGCGAGCGTCATCAGCTCGCGCCGCGACAGCCCCTGCTCGCGGAACAGCCGGATCTTGTCCGTCGACTCCACCTTGACCGCCGCCGGCAGCAGGTCGGGCGGCGCCGGCCGCTTGCGCAGGCGCAGGAAATTCTCGGGCATCGAGTCGGAGGAGAAGAAGCTCTTCAGCTGATCGTTGGTGGCGCGCAGCTTCTGCGCCAGGCTGTGCCAGAAGCTCCAGTAGAGCTTGATCCCGAGCTCGGGCGCGGCCTCGATCAGCGAGTCGAGCGCCGCGGCGTCGAGGCGAAAGAGCTCGCAGGGCGCGAGCGCGCTGGCGTCGGAGCTGCGGTCCTGGCCGGTGATGTAGCTCGCCTCGCCGAACATGCTGCCCGACTCGAGCTTGCCGAGCGTGAAGGTGCCGTAGGCCGTGGGCCGCTGGATGAGGATCTCGCCGCGCTCGAGCACGTACAGATCGCGCCCCTGGCTGCGGTGGGCCAGGACCAGCACCCCGGTCTCGTGGATCTCCTCGCGCACCACGGCGGTGAGGCGGAAGATCTGCTCGTCGGTCAGGTGCGACCACAGCTTGATGCGGCGCAGGCGGGCGGCAAGGTGGAGCTGGCCGCTCGAGCCTGTCGCGGCGTCAGCCGGCAGCCCACTGTCGGCAGCATGGGCAGTATTGGCTGCGTTGGCAGCGTAGGCGGCGTGGGCGGCGAGCACGCTGCCGCTCGCCGCGAAGCCTCCTTGCTCGAGGAAGCGCTCGCGGTGCCACTCGAGGCGGTCGAAGGCGGTGTGGATCTGCTCCTGGCGCTCGTGGAAGACCTGCACCAGCTCGCGGCTGCCCCAGCCCAGGATCTGCTTCAGGGTCTGGATCCGGCGCCGCAGCCGGCGCCCTCCCTCCTCGTCGCCGTCGTTGAGCAGCAGGAAGGCATGGGCGGTGGCAGCCAGGGAAGCCTCGAACTGCTTGCGCTCGAACTCGGCGCGGCCCAGGCTCTCGGCGACGTCGCGGTCGAAAGGGTTCAGGCGCAGTGCCTTGCCGAATTCCTCCGCGGCGAGGTCGAAGTCCCGGCGGCGGAACAGCAGGCGGCCGTGCAGCTCGGCATGCGCCGGGTTGGCGAGGTCCTTGGCCTTGGCTACCTCGATGCACTCGATGGCGCGGGCGTTCTCGCCCCGCTCGGCGTAGAGACGGGCGAGGCCCAGGAAGTGGGCGGCGTCGATGGCGTTGCGCCGGAAGCCCTCGCGCAGCACCTCGCGCAGGCTGCGGCTGCGGGAGTCGCCGCCGCCCTCGAGCTGCTGCAGCTTGCGGACCTCCGCCAGCGCCAGCTTCACCGACAGGTTCGCGGGATCGAGGCGAAGAGCCAGCAGCAACAGCTCTGCCGCCTCGTCATGACGAGCGGCCGCGCTCATGCGCCGTGCCAGGTCGGCGAGCTCGTCGACCTCGCGCGTCAGGTCCGGGGGCTGGGGTCGAGTGTCGCGCATGCCCGCGCGCCCGCTCCGCAGCGAGCGCCCGCGGAGTCTAGCACGGGGCGGCGGCCGCGGCCGGAGCGAACGGACCCAGGTCGTGGGTCAGCTCGCGAGGGTCCGTCCCCTCGCGAGGAGATGACCCACGGCCCGGCCGTGGACCCCGGCTACCGGCTCAACAGTGCCGGCAGGACAGGGTGAAGCAGGTGTTGTTCGGCAGGTCGCTGTTCGGCTCGGTGCCCACCGGGCCGCCGGGACCGCGCCGGTCGTCGAGGAGGCGCAGGGTCTCGCGCGACAAGCTGAACTTCCTGGGCTGTCTCTTCATCGGGGTTCTCCTCTCGTGTCCTGCGGCTGCCCGCCGGCGAGGCAGGTCAGCAGATCCCGTGGCAAGACGCGGTGTGGCAGTGGTTCGGCAGCATGGTGTCGGGGAAAGTGCCCACCGGGCCGCCGGGGCCGCGCCGGTCATCGAGCTGGCGCAGGGTCTCGCGCGAGAGGTTGATCTTCCTGGGCTGTCTCTTCATCGGGGTTCTCCTTGCGGTTAGAGTCCACTCTCGAGGGAAGGGTCCGTCAGCAGATGTGAGGGCGGCACGATGCCGTGTAGCAGTTGTTCGGCAGGTCGGTGTTGGTCTCGGTGCCCACCGGGCCGCCGGGGCCGCGCCGGTCGTCGAGCTGGCGCAACGTTTCTCGCGCCAGGGTGATCGTCCTGGACTGTCGCTTCATCGGGAATCTCCTTTCGGCAAGAGGCCCACCCGCGAGGGACCCCGCGACCGCCATCGCGGGGCGGCGGCGGCGCCCTCTATGAGTAGCTGTGCGGCCGCGCGAGCGAAGGAGACAGCGGTTCGTCCCCGGCATCGCCATGCCGGCGGGCATGCCGGCTGCGGGCCGGGCGGTGTGGGCGGCGTGCCGGCTGGTTGAAACCAGGCATGGGATTCGCTACATTCACTGGCGTTGAAGTTGCCATCCTCATCGGCCGGCGGGCCCACGAGCCCTCCCTTCCGTCACCTCCTGGGGCCGGAGCAGGCGGTGCCCGGCGCGCGTCCAGTCGACATGACCGACGCCATGCGGGACGCGATCGAGCGCTGCCGCCGCGGCGGCTGGCGGGAAGGGTTGCCGGCGCTCGCCCGCATCGCCGAGCAGGAGACGCGCCCCGGCGCGCTGCCGGCGCTGGTGTACTCCTACCTCGGCTACGGGATCGCGCTCCGCCAGCAGCGCCTCTCCGAGGGGCTGAAGCTCTGCCAGCACGCGGTGAAGATGGAGTTCTACCAGGCGGAGAATTTCCTCAACCTGGCGCGCACCCTGGTGCTGGGGGGCCACCGCCGGGCGGCGGTGCGGGCCTTGGCCGACGGCCTCAAGGTCGAGCCCGACAACGAGCAACTGCTCGAGCTGCAGCACGAGCTGGGGCAGCGCAAGCGGCCGGTCCTGTCGTTCTTGTCGCGCTCGAACCCGATCAACTCGCTGCTGGGCAGGATCCGTCACCTGGTCAAGCCGCAGCGCGCGCCGCGCGGCTGAAGCAGCGGCTTCCGCTGAGCCGCGCCCTGGGCGGCCCCGGGACGCGGTCTCCCCGGGGTCCCGAGGGATCAGCGGGTGGTCTGCACCGGCGTCGGCTTCATGTCCTCGAAGACGATGCCCAGGTTCTGGGCGCCGGCGTCACGGGTCAGGTCCATGAAGGTGGCGACCTTGTCGTAGGGCAATTCGCCGTCGGCGGCGAAGAAGACGACCTTGCTCTGGCGTCCGGTCAACGCCGTGCGCAGCCGTCCCTGGAAGTCCGCCAGCTCGATCGGCGTCTTGTTGATGAAGGCATGCCCCTGCTCGTCCAGGCGCACCATGATCTGGTCGGCATCGGGCTGCGGGGTCGCCGTCGTGACCTTCGGCGGCACCTGCACCGCGTAGCCCATCTGCAGCAGTGGCACCGCCACCATGAAGATGATCAGCAGCACCAGCACCACGTCGACGAGCGGGGTGATGTTGATGTCGCTACGGATGCCGCTGGCTCCGCCGCGTACTTCCATTGCCATCGGGCACTACTCCTTTCCGCCGGCGCGGCCCCCTACTAGCCGAGGCCCCCGAGCTTGACCTTCTCGACCACCAGGCCGACCCGGCTGAAGCCGGCCTCGTTGATCAGCCGCATCACCTCGCGCACCTTCTTGTACTTCAGCCGGCGGTCGCCCTTGAGCACGACCTGCTTGTCCGGCGTCTGGTCGTGTATGCCCTTCAGCGTCCCCGGCACCTGGGCGTCGGGCACCCAGTTCTGGCTGACGAAGATGCTGCCGTCCTGCTTGATCGAGATGGTGAGCTGCTTGCTGTTCTCCGGCATCTTCTCGGGCACCTTCGTCTCGGGCAGGGCGACGTCGATGCCCTTCTGCAGCATCGGGGTGACGACCATGAAGATGATCAGCAGCACCAGGCAGACGTCGACCAGGGGAGTCACGTTGATCTGGCTCTTGACCTCCTGGACGAGGTTCGGCTTAACGCGCTTGGGCAGCATTCCGGGACCTCTGCTTCATGAAGAAGTCGATCAGCTCGGAGGAGGAGTTCGACATCTCGACCTGCAACCGCTCCAGCTGGTTGGTGAAGTAGTTGAAGATCCAGGCGGCCGGGATGGCGACGAAGAGGCCCAGGGCCGTGGACACCAGCGCCTCGGCGATGCCTGCCGAGACCGCGCCGATGCCACCCGAGCCGGTCAGCGCCATGCCGGTGAAGGCCTTGATGATGCCGATGACGGTGCCGAACAGGCCGATGAACGGCGTCAGCGTGGCGATCGTCGCCAGGCCGCCGAGGCCGCGCTTGAAGTCCGACGTGGTGAGCAGGGCGGCGCGCTCGACAGCGCGGCCGGCGGCCTCCACGATCTCGATCTGGGAGAGCGGGCTGGTCGAGCTCTCGTACTGGAAGGACTGCAGCCCGGCGGCCACGACGCGGGCCAGGTGGCTCTGCGGGTACTTCATCGCCGCGTCGATGGCGGCCTGCGGCCGGTCGTGCTTGAGGTGATCGGTCGCCAGCCGGGCGAACTCGAGCGACTGCTTGCGCGCCTTGCGGAACAGCAGCCAGCGCTCGACGGAGACGTACAACGTCCAGATCGACAGCAGGATCAAGATGGCCACCACGCCCTTGTTGATCCACGTCATGTTCTCCCAAATCGCTGCGGCGCTAAAGCCGGTCATGCGCTTCTCCTCTTAGTCAGATTCGTCAGAGCGTTAGACCCCAAGGAACCAGGTGTCATTGCACCTGAAAGTTGACGGTGAGCGTGTAGTACACCTTGACGGGCTTGCCCTGGAGCGTGGCAGGCCGGAATCTCCACTTGCTCACGGCCTCGACCGCGGCCTTGTCGAGGCCCATCGGCATGCCCTTCAGGACGTGGGCGTTGACGACGTTGCCCTGGGCGTCGATGATCGCCTCGATGATGACCACCCCCTGCAGCCGCGCCTTGCGCGCCATCTCGGTGTAGACCGGCGGCGGCGCCGAGATCTTCTCGGGCTTGGTCACCGCGCCGCCGACGTGCAGCGGCGCGTCGTCCACGACGCCGCCCACCACCCCACCTTCGACCCCGCCGGCGACGCCGCCGGGCACGCCGCCGGGCACGCCGCCGGGGACGCCGCCGGTCACGCCGGTGTCGGGGGCCGGCTCCTCGTGCGTCGGCTCGGGCAGCTTCTCCGGCACCACGACCGGCTGCACCGGCTCGGTCACCTTGACGACCTGGACCTGCTTGACGACCGGCTTCGGCGCCGCGGGCGGCGGCGGCGGGGGTGGCGGCGGCGGGGGTGGCGGCGGCGCGGCGTTCATGAACACCACGTTGATCGGCGGCTCTTCGACCGCCGGCACGTTCCAGTACTCGGCGAAGAGGAGGCTGGCCAGCGCGACCGCGTTCAGGGTGAGGGCGGTGATCAGCAGGAACCAGCGCACCCCCCGGCTGTTCCGCTTCTTGTCCAGAGCAATCAGAGAGTTCTCGAACATCGGATCACCTATTTGGCCTATGTGGCCGGGGTCGCGGTCTTCGACGCGGTGGGTTGCGCCTTCTTCCGCAGCTCCAGGCCCTTCTTCAGCCAGGTCTCCGCCTCGTCGACGTCGGCGGTGCGGGCGTTGCCGTCGGTCTCGAGCTTGGCCTTCTCGCGCAGCATCAGGCCGAGGTAGAACATCGCGTCGAAGTAGTCGGGCTTGATCTCGACGGCCTTGCGCAGTCCACGCAGGCCCAGCTCGACCAGCTGCTGCTTGGTGGCGTAGTCGATGGTGTTGTTGTTGAAGACCTTGTGCCAGGCCTCGACGCCGATCGAGTAGAGCGAGACCGGTTGCTCGGGGCCGGGGGTCTTGAGCGCCAGCTGCTCGGCGTCCGGCAGGCGGCCGGCCTGGATCAGCACCTGCACCCGGTACTTGTTCCACTTCGGGTCGTCGGCTTCGTTCGGGTGCTGCTGTTGCAGCTGGTCGACGAATGCGAGGGCCTGCTGGTACTGCTTGGAGCTGACCAGGATCGACATCCGGTAGTCCTGGACCTTGGCGTCGTCGGGGCTTTCCCTGAGGTACTTCTCGAAGGCGTCGGCGGCGATGCGGCCGTACTCGAGGTTCTTCGGGCTGTCGTCGCCGGGGCGGTAGAGCGCCAGGGCGGAAAGACCCACCGATCTCCAGGCGAAGGTGTCCGAGGGATCCAAGTCCAGGCCCTTCTGGTACTCGACCATCGCTGCGCTGTACTGCTCCTGCTGGTACAGGGAGTTGCCCTTCTTCAGCTCGACTCGTGCCTGCAGCCGCCGGCAACCGCCGAGCAGCGGCAGGGCCAGGAGAGCCAGGGCAGCGAGGACCAGGAATCTACGCATTCGTCACCTCTTCCCTCCTTTGGAGGGGTGAACCTCCGGTTTGGTTCCCGCCCGCCGAGATTCGCCGGGATGAAGAGGCGGGGCGGCGCACCGCCGCGTGCCGCTGCCTGGGGTACGGAACGCGCGCGCCAACCCCCACCCGCTCTGAAGCATGGCGGGTCAGTTTACCTTGGAAGCGATGCTTGTCAAGTAGCCTTCCTCCCCCGTTCGTCCCCGCGACATTCCCCATTCCAACAGGCCTGCGATGCGCCAAGACATGCAAGGTGCAGGCCCGCCAAAGTCCCGCCCCGGGGCCCCAAGAAGCGCCGGCGAGCCGGGCTCGTCGATGCTAATCGAAAAACGCGCGGATGCCAACAGGTTTGGCAGAAAGGCAATAGGTCGAGCCTCCGGTTCCCCGGACTCCCTTGCCGAGAGGTACCCACCGTGTCAGACTCCGCGCCGCATCGGTCATCAACGCCAGCGCGGAGGCTCCCTTGCTGCGAGGCATCTTCCAACCCAAGCCGCTCGGGGCCATCCTGGCCTCCGCGGAGGCTCCCGAGACTGCGCTGAAGCGGACGCTGGGGCCGGTGCAGCTGACCCTCCTCGGCATCGGCGCGATCATCGGCGCCGGCATCTTCTCGACCGTCGGCACCGCGGCGGCCGGCGGCGGCGACCACCTCGGGGCCGGGCCGGCGCTGGTGCTGTCGTTCGTGATGACCGCCATCACCTGCGGCTTCGCGGCGCTCTGCTACGCCGAGTTCGCCTCGATGGTGCCGATCTCGGGGTCCGCCTACACCTACGCCTATGCCACCCTGGGCGAGCTGATCGGCTGGATCATCGGCTGGGACCTGATCATCGAGTACGCGGTCGGCAACGTCGCCGTCGCCATCTCCTGGGCCGGCTACTTCCAGGAGCTGCTGCGGGGCTTCGGCATCCTCTTCCCCGACTGGCTGGCCACCGACCTGCGCACCGCGGTCGAGTCGGCCCACCAGGCGGCGGCGGCGAAGGCCGCGGGGGTCGACCCGGCCACCCTGGGCGACGCCGTGGCACAGGGGGCGCGGGCCATGGCGCAGGCGCCGCACCTCGCCGGCGTGCCGATCGTCTTCAACCTGCCGGCCTTCGCCATCGTCATGCTGGTGACCGTCGTGCTGGTGATCGGCATCCGCGAGAGCGCCTGGTTCAACTCCTCGATGGTGACCCTCAAGCTGGTGATCATCACCGTCTTCGTCGTCCTCGGCGGCTTCTACGTCAAGCCGGCCAACTGGCATCCGTTCGCGCCGAACGGCTTCAAGGGGATCTCGGCGGCGGCCGCCATCATCTTCTTCGCCTACATCGGCTTCGACGCCGTGTCGACGGCCGCCGAGGAGACCCGCAACCCGAAGCGCGACATGCCGATCGCGATCATCTCCAGCCTGGTGATCTGCACCGTCATCTACATCGCGGTGGCGATCGTGCTCACCGGCATGGTGCCGTGGCGGCAGCTGGGCACCGCGGAGCCGCTGGCCACGGCCTTCTCGGCGCTGGGGATGAAATGGCCGGCGGTGTTCATCTCGCTCGGCGCCGTGTTCGCCACCACCTCGGTGCTGGTGGTCTTCCAGCTCGGCCAGCCGCGCATCTTCTTCTCGATGGCGCGCGACGGCCTGCTGCCGCAGTGGGCGGCGCGCGTCCACCCGCGCTTCCGCACGCCGTACGTCACGACCTGGATCACCGGCATCGCGGTGGCGGTCTTCGCCGGCCTGCTCAACATCAACGAGGTGGTCGAGCTCACCAACATCGGCACCCTCTTCGCCTTCCTGCTGGTCTGCATCGGCATCATCGTCCTGCGTTACAAGGACCCCGACCGGCCGCGGCCGTTCCGGGTGCCGCTGGGCCCCTGGCTGCTGCCGCTGCTGGGCTCGGGCTCCTGCATCTTCCTCATGGTGTACCTGCCGCCCTCCTCGTGGTGGCGCTTCATCGGCTGGCTGGTGCTCGGCATGTCGATCTACTTCTCCTACGGCTACTGCCAGAGCGTCGTCGGCCGCGAGCTCGGCCGGCCGTCGCGCACGCCGGCGACCCTGCAGGCGGCGGCGCTCGGCTTCCTGCTGCTTGCCGTCGGGCTGTTCACCATCCCCCACGACGCGTCGCTGCCGCGCCTCTGGTCCGAGGCGATGACCGTTCCCGCGGCGCCCGCCGGCGCGGCGCCGTCCGAGCACCTGCGGGCGCTGGTGGGCCTGCTCATCGTCGTGGCCGGCCTGGCGATGGGCGCCGGCGGGCTGCTGGCCGAGTGGCGCCGGCGGGCGCCGGGGCCCGCGGCGCCGCCGCGGGCGACCCGGACCGGCTAGAGTAGAAGAGGCGGACGCCGACTCTCGACCGGGGCGCACGCGATCGACGGTCTCGAGAGCCGGGAACGATCGTCAGCAACCAGAGAGTCAGCACCCAGAGAGTCAGCAACCAGCGAGACGAGGCTCCGGAGAGATGATCCTTCTCGATCTGATGGGTGGCGTCGCGCTGCTGCTATGGGGCCTCCACATGGTCCACAGCGGCATCGTGCGTGCCTTCGGGCCCCATCTGCGGCGCTTCCTGGGAACGGCGTTGCGCAATCGCTACCTCGCCTTCGGGGCGGGCGCGCTCGCGACGGCGCTGTTGCAGAGCAGCACCGCGACCGGGCTGATGACCGCGTCGCTCGCGAGCGGCGGCTCGGTCGACCTGGTCTCCGCCCTCGCCATCATGCTGGGCGCCAACGTCGGCACCACCCTGATCGTCCAGGTCCTGTCGTTCAACGTCGCGGCGATCGCGCCGGCGCTCTTCCTGGGCGGGCTCATCGCCTTCCAGCGCGGCGGCCGCACCCGCACTCGCGACCTCGGCCGGGTGGCGATCGGCGTCGGGCTGATGCTGTTGTCGTTGCACATCCTGCTCGACACCCTGGCGCCGGCGGAGGACGCTCCGGCTGTCAGGGCTCTCCTCGCCGCCATCACCGGCGAGCCCCTGCTGTGCCTCCTGGTCGCTGCCTTGCTGACCTGGGCCGCCCACTCCAGCGTGACGGTGGTGCTGCTGGTGATGTCGCTGGCGTACTCCCATTTCATCACCCCCACCGCGGCGCTGGCGCTGGTCGCCGGCGCCAACCTCGGCAGCGCGCTGAATCCGCTCATCGAGGGAGGCCAGGGCGGCAATCCCGCCGGCCGCCGCATGGCGGTCGGCAACCTGGTCAATCGCTTGACCGGCTGTGCCCTGGTGCTGCCGCTCCTGGAACCGGTCAGCCGGGCGCTCGGCCGGCTCGAGCCGAACCCGGCGCGGATGGCCGCGGACTTCCACACGCTGTTCAACGTGGCGCTGGCGCTGATCTTCATCCTGCCGCTGCCCGGCCTGGCGTCGCTGCTGACCCGCCTGTTCCCGGAGCGCACGAGCGCCAGCGACCCGTCGACGCCGCTCTACCTCGACGAGAGCGCTCTCGCCACTCCCCCGGTGGCCCTGGTCTGCGCGGCGCGCGAGACCCTGCACATGGGCGACGTCATCGAGACCATGCTCCGCCAGGCCATCACCGCGCTGATGACCGACGACCGCAAGCTCGTCGCGGAAGTGAGCCGGATGGACGACGCCGCCGACCGGCTCGGCGAGGCCGTGAAGCTGTACGTGACCAGGCTCACCCGCGAGAGCCTCGACGACCGCGACGGCAGCCGGGCGATGGAGATCATCTCGTTCTCGATCAACCTGGAGCATGTCGGGGACATCGTCGACAAGAACCTGATGGAGCTGGCGGCGAAGAAGATCAAGCGGCAGGTCGCCTTCTCGAAGCAGGGAGCCGCGGAGCTGGAGGCATTCCACCAGGACGTCATCGAGAGCCTCAAGCTCGCGTTCAGCGTCTTCATGTCCGGGGACGTGAAGATCGCCCGCCAGCTGATCACCGAGAAAGCCAACCTGCGCGCGGCCGAGCACGCGGCCGCGGAGAGCCACCTGGCGCGCCTGCGCGAGGGCCGCCTCGAGAGCATCGAATCGAGCTCGCTGCATCTCGACGTGCTGCGCGACCTGAAGCGCGTCCATTCGCACATCTGCTCGGCCGCGTACCCGGTCCTCGAGCGTGCAGACGCGCTGCAGCCCAGCAGGCTCAAGGAGGCCGGAGCGGCCGCCGGCTCGGCCGGCGTCGAGGACCCCGCGCGCCGGTCGTCGCTGCCGAGGCCGTGAGGACTGGCTGCCACCCTGAAAGGCGGCGGCGGTGATAATGTCGCGTCGCCGCTCGCACGCGAGAAGCCGCCATGGGACTCGAGCTCCGGATCTTGTTGCTGAGCGTGACCGCGCTGGCAGCCGCCGGCGCTCCCGCGGGAGCTGTCGCGTCCGCGGCGCTCGGCGCCAGCGCCTCCGGCGCTGAGGCGGTCCAGAGTCCCGCGCCGGCGACGCCCTCGGTCCCCGCTCCGTCTTCGGTCCCCGCTCCGGCCGCGCCGCCGGAGATGCCAGGCATGCCCGGGATGAGCGCACCGGGCGCGCCCGGTACGCAGGGCGGCCAGGACACGCAGGGCGGCCAGGACACGCAGGGCGGCCACGACATGGGCGGCCACGACATGCAGGGCGGCCAGGACGTGCAGGGCACGCACGGAATGCACGGCATGAGCGCGCTGCTCGGACCCTATGGCATGAGCCGGGAATCCTCGGGCACCTCCTGGCAACCCGAGTCGTCGCCGCACGAGGCGCTGTTCACGCAGCGCGGCCCCTGGGCGCTGATGCTGCACGGCCAGATCTTCGCCATCTACGACGACCAGGAAGGCAAGCGCGGCGCCATCAAGTGGTTCAGCGAGAACCACCTCATGGGGATCGCGGCGCGGCAGCTGGGGCCGGGGCGGCTCGGGCTGCGCGCCATGCTGTCGGCGGAGCCCTGGACGATCGGCAGGGACGGCTACCCGCTGCTGCTGCAGACCGGCGAGACCGCCAACGGCAGGACCGAGCTCGTCGACCGCCAGCACCCGCACGACCTGTTCAACGAGCTGGCCGCCACGTACAGCCTGCCGCTGTGGCCCGACAGCTCGGTCTTCCTGTACGCGGGCCTGCCCGGCGAGCCGGCGCTGGGGCCGCCCACCTACATGCACCGCTTCTCGGCGATCGACAACCCGGAGACGCCGCTGTCGCACCACTGGCTCGACTCGACCCACATCAGCTACGGCGTCACCACGCTCGGCTGGATCCTCGGCGGCCTCAAGCTCGAGGGCTCGGCCTTCCGCGGCCGCGAGCCCGACCAGCACCGCGCCGACATCGAGAGCCCCAGCCTCGACTCCTACGCGTTCCGCGTCTCCTACCAGCCCGACCCCGGCCTGTCGGTGCAGGGCAGCTTCGGGCACCTGAAGAGCCCCGAGCAGCTCGCGCCCGACGTCGACGTCAACCGCTCGACCGTGTCGGTGATCTACAACACGCCGCTCGCCGAGAACGGCAACCTGCAATCCACCTTCGCCTGGGGCCGGAACAAGCGGCTGCCCGGCCGCACCACCGACGCCTACCTCTTCGAGGGGACCGCCGCGTTCCTCGCCCGCCACACCGTCTTCTACCGCGTCGAGGAGCTCGAGAACGACGAGCTGATCGCCGACGTCCTCGGCGCGAACGCGGACCTCCTCGTGCTGCACAACGGCCGCCTGCTGCAGCCGGTGGCCGTGGTCACCAAGGTCGCCGGCGGCTACGTCTACGACTTCCTCGTCGGCCCTGCCTACCGCACCGGCGCCGGCTTCGACGTCAGCGTCGCCCACGTCCCCACCCGCCTCGAGTCGAGCTACGGCGCCGACTGGGTCCCCGGCTGGATGCTCTTCCTCCGCTTCCGCCTCGGCAGCTCGGCGATGTGAGGCGGCGCGCGGCCGCCGCCAGCCGCGGCTCCCGCGCGACCCTCGCCGGTGGCAGGCTCATTGCAGCTGTCGCCTTGCATGGGCAGGTGGCCGAAGAGACCCGCAGCCGAGGGGAGGGAGGGGACGTCCGCTCCCCGCGGCCCGTCCGGAAGGGCCCCCGCAGGCCCCTGGCTGCGGCACCCGGTGCGCTGGTTCCGGGAGCCGATGCGGCGCTTCGAGCGGATCGGCCTGCTGCTGGCGGCGGTGGCGATGGCGGTGATCCTGGCGTTGGAATACGGCTCCCGGTTCGGCGACGAGCCGCTGCGCCGCGAGCTGGAAGCCAAGATGAACGCTCAGATGCGCGGTTACACCGTGCAGCTCGGTCACGCTCACGGCGGTCCCCTGCGCCTGTCGCTGACGCTGCGCGACCTGGTGATCCGCCAGCAGGCCCATCCCGAGCCGCCGCTGGCGAGGATCCCCAGGCTGCGCATGAGCGTGCAGTGGCACGCGCTGTTCGCCCGGCACCTGGTGGGCGACGCCTTGTTCGACCATCCGCAGCTCCACCTGAACGTGGACCAGCTGCACGAAGAGACGATGGAGCAGCTCAAGCTCGGGCAGCGCGGCTGGCAGGCGGCCCTCGAGTCGATCTATCCGCTCAAGTTCGACACCGTGCGGGTCAACGACGGGTCGCTGGCCTACGTCGACGGCGACATCGCGCACCCGTTCGAGGTCACCCACTGGAATCTCGTCGCCACCAACATCCGGAACCTGGTGTTCCCCGATCGCACCTACCCGTCGCCGGTGCACACCGAAGGCCGTATCTTCGGCAGCGGCTATGGCGTGGTCGACGGCAAGGCCAACTTCCTGGCGCAGCCGATCCCCGCCTGGAACGCCCACTACCGGCTCGACAAGGTGCCCCTGGGCAATTTCCAGCAGTTCGGCGCCAACTCGCCCTATGAGCTCCGCAGCGGCGTGCTGTCGTCGCATGGCGACCTCGAGTATGGGCCGCGCTGGAAGCAGATCGACGTCGTCGAGCTGCTGCTCGAGGGCGTGCGGCTGGACTACGTCCACGCGGTGTCCACCGCGGCGGCTGAGCAGAAGCGCCGCCAGGACATGGTGGAAGCGGCCAAGGAGGCGGAGACGTCGCAGGTCGACATGCGCCTCGATCGGCTGCTGCTGACCGACGGCCAGGTCGGCTTCATCAATCGGGCGACGCAGCCGCCGTACCGGCTGTTCGTGGACCGGGCGAACCTCGAGATCCTCAACATGTCGAACCGCATCGCCAGCCTGCGCGCGAAGGGAGCGGTGTTCCACCTGCGCGGCCGCTTCATGGGGGGCGGCACCGCCAAGCTCGACGCCACCTTCCGGCCAGGAACGCCGGAGTCCGACCTGGGGACCGAGCTGGCGATCGAGCACGCCCGGCTGCCGGCGTTCAATGACCTGCTGCTCGCCAACAAGCGGCCCGGCCTCGCGGGCGGCACCGTCTCGGTCTATTCGCAGATCGAGGTCAAGCACAGCCGGATCCACGGCTACGTCAAGGCGATGTTCGACGACATCACGCTCTACGATCCGGCGAAGGACCGGGCCAAGTCCCTGGGCACCAAGCTGAAGGAGAAGGTGATCGGCGGGCTGGCGGAGCTGCTGGAGAACAAGAAGAGCGACACGCTCGCCACCCGGGCCGAGATCGCCGGCACCCTGAGCTCACCCCAGGTTAACGCCGGCCAGATCTATTCGAGCATCCTCCGCAACGCCTTCTGGAAGGCCATCAAGCCGGGCTTCGACAGCGCCGCCCGCGGCTCCGCCCCGGGCCGCTAGGCCAGGTCAAGCGCCTTCGCCGAGTCGCGCCGCCCGCATCATCAGGTAGTTGCGCTCCGGCACGCTGGTCGTCTTCTCCGCGGCGCGGCCAGCGTCATCTTCGCCAGAGGACGGGTCAAGTAGGAGAGTGGCCAGTAATGGGTCAATTTGAAATCCGCTTCTTGTACGGCCCCCGCTTCTTCGGCGCCTCGGTCGGCAACAGCCCGACGATCTCCTCGACCGACCACAGATGAGGCGTCACCCCGGCAGCCATGGCCGGCGAGCAGCGGATGGTCGAATGGGTGCGCGCAAAGTTGTAGTACATGAAGTAGATCGCCAAGGCGGCGCAGCGGTCTTGTAGCTTCTTGCTGTGAGCGTTGGCCAGGCGAGTGAAGCGGCTCAGGCCCAGGCGGATGCCGAGGTTGGTACGCTCGACGTAGGACGTTGACACCCTGGACATGTCGGGCTCGCCCTGGATGCGCGCCTTCTTGCCGCCGGTACAGTCGGCCGGGCTGTAGCGCTTCTCTGCCTCGGGGTAGACGCCATAGCTCTTGACCAGCATGGCGTAGTCGGCATCGCCGCCAAAGGCGCTCTCGACGGCGCCCAGGTACATCGTGTGACCGTCCGTCGTGACCTGCGCTCGGCCCGCCAGGCGGTTCGCCAGGTCGGACAGGAACAGGGTTACCGTCTGCTCGTCACGGTCGCCCACGAGCCAGCTCGGGATGAGCTTCGTGTCCGCGCACAGCGCCGTGAACGTCCAGGTGTCGCCCCATCCCTTCTTCCCCCGATGCTGGACGGGGACGTCCTTCTGCTTCGTCGCGCAAAATGCCAAAATCTCGTCAATCTCTAAAGTCTTGCACGGCAGGTCATGAAAGGCCTGATCCTGGTAGGCGGCGCAGACCGGCCCCAGGCCCGCAATCAGCTTGGTGACCGCGCCCTTGGAGGCTCCCGTCATCCGGCAGGTGGAGCGGATGCCTACCCCTTCGACCAGGGCGGCGACGATGGCGGCGCGTTGCTTGGCGTCCAAACGATTCATAATAACTTATTATGCATGAGCAAAACGAGAATGTCAAGACGTGAGTAGGCTCCTGCCAAGGCGAATGTCTGGTTGTCACCTTGCAATCCTACTTCAAGTTAGAATAGTATCAGACTTCAGGTCGGATTGGAAGGAGACTATCATGCTGTTCCGAACACCGGTGCTGAATACACGAGAGCTTGAAGTCCTCCACCACATCACAGAACTGAAGGTTACCCTTAAGTACGCTACCAGCGAGCCGGTCCGCTGGACGGGTTTACTGCGCCGCAACGCATTCGCACGCGCGGTTAGGGGCTCCAACAGCATAGAGGGTTACAACGTGACGATGGAGGACGCGATTGCGGCAGTCGAAGGGGAAGAGCCCATGGACCCCAGGACCGAGGCGTGGATGGCCGTGGCAGGCTATCGCAGGGCCCTGACCTTCGTTCTTCAAAGAGCAGAGGATCCCCACTTCAGGCATTCCGAGGAAGTCTTGAAGTCGCTGCATTACATGATGCTGGACTTTGACCTTTCCAAGCACCCAGGCCGTTGGCGCCCTAGCACAATCTTCGTCAGAAACGAGACTACGGGAGAAGTAGTGTACGAGGGGCCGCCCGGAGAGATGGTTCAAGGCTTGGTTGAAGAACTGATCAATGACCTCAACGGGCCAGATGAGAGATCGCCCCTGGTCGCCGCTGCCATGGCCCACTTAAATCTAGTGATGATTCACCCCTTCTCAGATGGAAATGGGAGAATGGCGAGGGGTCTACAAACGCTGGTACTCGCAAGAGGTGGCGTGATCGCTACTCCTTTTTCAAGTATTGAAGAGTACCTCGGCCGAAACACGCAAGATTACTATGCCGTTCTCTCGGAAGTAGGCGCTGGCTCGTGGAGTCCAAAGAGGGATGCTCGCCCCTGGATTCGTTTCTGTCTCCGGGCGCATTATCACCAAGCCCTCACTCTGCTCCGCCGCTCTAGAGAGATGCAGAAACTTTGGGACGCGCTCGAAAGGATCGTTAGTGGGTTCGATTTGCCGGAGCGGACCCTGGTTGCACTGGTCGATGCCGCTCATGGATTGCGAATCAGAAACACAACATATAGGACTGGTGCCCTGGTTACGGATGTTGTCGCCGCCAGGGACCTCAAGCTGCTCGTTGAAAGAAAACTATTGGAGAAGAAGGGGGAAAATAGAGGGCGATTCTACGTTGCATCCCCGCTCGTACTCGACGTGCGGCGCAAGACTTCCGAACAGCGCTTGCCGCTGCCCGATCCGTTTGCCGTAGGAGCTGAACCAAGAACCACTAATCCGCCCCTTCCAGGGATGAGCCATTTGGTGCCTCGATGACTAATTCTTGCCTTGCCACCGCGCCCGCGCCGCCTTCCTGGCCGCTTCGCTCCGTTCCTCGGGGCTGAGCTTGGCGGCGCGCGCCTGGCCGCCCTTCTGGCCGCCTTTGCGACCGGCTGCAGCCTTCGGCGGGAGCGGCTTGGGTTCTTCAGCCGGAGCCTGCCGGGTGGCTTGCTGCCCCACCCGGAAGGCTACCTGCGTGAAGTCTTCCTTCTTGCCCATGCGGTCAGTATCGCACCGCCTGGTGGAAATCAAGGATGGCCTTCGGTTGGTGCTCGGCCTGTAGCTCTAAAAGCGCGCTCTTCGATGGGGCGGGGACCCTCGCCCGCCGGCCTACCGCTCCGCTTCGGCCAGGACGCGGCCTTCGCTGCCGGCGGGGGGCAGCACGCCCAGGAGGTCGGCGAGGGTCGGGGCGAGGTCCAGGGTCGAGACGCGGGCGGCGTAGCGGCCGGGGCGGATGCCGGGGCCGGCGAGGAGGAGGGGGACGTGGGTGTCGTAGGCGTAGGGGCTGCCGTGGGTGGTGCCGCTGAGCTTGCCGGGCACCCAGAAGGGCTCGCTCACCAGCACGACGTCGCCGCTCAGCCTCGGGTGGAAGCTGCGCTCGATGCGGTCGCCGACATCGGTGCGGGGGAGGCGGCCCTCGAGGATGCGGGTGCGGCCGTAGGCGGCGGCGATGCCCGGCAGCCGGCCGACCGCGGCGGCGGCGACGTCCTCGGCGGCGGCGTGCTGGACCTGGTGCGCGTCGAGGGCGGCGAGGTCGAGGTAGAGGTTGGCTTCGACCAGCGCCGTGACCCACTTGCCGGGCCCGTAGGCCGCTTGCAGCGCGCGCTCGGCGGCGGCGGCGGCCGCCTCCTCGTCGAAAGCGCCGGCGGGGAGCTTCGCCTCGCGCGCGGCGCCGGGCACCGGCGCCACGCCGTGGTCGGCGGTGACCGCCAGCAGCACGCCGCCGAGGCCGCCCGGGACCGCCTGGTCGAGGAAGGCGAAGAAGTCGGCGAGCTGACGGTCGGTGCGCACCGCGGCGTCGAGCACCTCGGGGCTGTCGGGGCCGTAGGCGTGGCCGACGTAGTCGTTGCTCGACAGGTTGATCGCCAGCAGGTCGGGGACCTCGCCCCGGCCCAGTTCCTCGCGGCGGATCAGCTCGCGGGCCATGTCGAGCGTGAAGTCGTTGCCGAAGGGGGTGCTGGCGAAGGCGTTGTAGAAGTCCTTGCCCGGCCGGGCGCCGCCGCCGTCGACCCGGTGCGGGAAGCCGGCGCCCAGGGCCGAGGGGGCGGCGGCCCAGCGGCCCCCGGGGGTCCACACCCGGGCCAGCGCCGCCGCGGGCACCGACAGCGTCCACTGCTTGCCGAACCAGGCATCGGCATGGCGCTCCGCGTTCCAGGCGGCGACCCACGGCGGCAGCGTGCCGTCCGGGCGGTAGAAGCGGCTGCTGATCCAGGCGCCGCTCTCGTCGTCGAACCAGAGGGCGCCGTCCGCCATCCGTCCCGCCATCAGCACCGCCGCCCGGTCCTTGAGCGCCAGCCCCCAGACCTTGGCGCGCCCGCCCGTCGCCATCTTCAGCTCGTCGCCCACCGTGCTCACGCGTAGGGTCGCCGGAGAGACGCCGCTCCGAGAGGGCCCGGTGCCGGCCGCGCCTCTCGCATCCGCCGTGGCGGCCGCGCCGACCAGCGGGCTCGCGTCGTCCCCGACGCAGTACCGGCGCCGCCCCAGCTCGCGGTCGAACCAGGAATTGCCGACGATGCCCGACTTGTAGGGCGGCGCCCCGGTCAGCAGCACCGCATGCCCGGGGCCGGTGAAGAGCGGGTAGTGATCGTGCCGGGCGTCGGTGAAGTAGGCGCCGCGCTCCATCAGGTAGCGGAAGCCGCCCACCTTGCCTGGCATCTCCTGTCCAGGCGCTCCGGCCACGCCCACGCCCGGGAGCCAGAGATCGGCGAACCGCGTCAGGTAGTCGGCCCGGAACTGGTCGATCGAGATCACCACCACCAGCCGCGGCGGCGGCCCCGAGAGGCCCACTGCCGAGGGCCCCGAGGCGCCGGCCGTGGCCAGGGAGGCGATTGTCAGCAGCCAGAGGACCGTGATGACGGCGATCCGCGCAGCCCTACGGGTCATCGGCAGCTCCTCTCGGCTCTCGGGCCTCGCGTCGCGAACCTGCCCTGCTGTCTCGAGCTGTCTCCGGGGCTCTCCAGCTTACCCGAAAGCCCCGAAAGCCTACCCGAACCGCCCGGTGATGTAATCCTCGGTCTGCTTCTTGGCCGGCCGCGTGATCATCGTCTTCGAGTCGTTGAACTCCACCAGCTCGCCGAGGTAGAAGAGGGCGATGTAGTCCGCGACCCGCGCCGCCTGCTGCAGGTTATGAGTGACGATCGCCACCGTGTAGTCCTCGACCAGCTCCTGGATCAGCTCCTCGATCGCCGCCGTGGAGATCGGGTCGAGGGCCGAGGTCGGCTCGTCCAGCAGCAGCACCTCCGGCTTGACCGCGATCGCCCGCGCGATGCACAGCCGCTGCTGCTGGCCGCCCGACAGGCCGCGACCGCTCTGCTTCAGCTTGTCCTTGACCTCGTTCCACAGCGCCGCCTTGCGCAGCGCCCATTCCACCCGCTCGTGCATGTCCGCGGGCCGCAGCCGCTCGTACAGCCGCACTCCGAAAGCGATGTTCTCGTAGATCGACATCGGGAACGGCGTCGGCGCCTGGAACACCATGCCGATGCGCTTGCGCAGCAGGTTGAGATCGAGGCCCGGGTCGAGCAGGTCGACGGTGCCGTCGAGGATGATCTTCCCTGCCGCCCGCTGCTTCGGGTAGAGCTCGTACATGCGGTTGAAGGTGCGCAGCAGGGTCGACTTGCCGCAGCCCGAGGGGCCGATGAACGCGGTCACCCGGTTGGCGTAGATGGTCAGGTCGATGCCCTTGAGCGCGTGGGTCTTGCCGTAGTAGAAGTGGACGCCCTCGACCTCGATCTTCGGCTCGGCAGGGGTCTCCGGCTGGTCCTCGAAGTCGACCTGCAGCGCCGGCAGCAGCGGCGCCCGCTCGGCGCTCGGGGACGGGGTCTGGGGAGGCTCGGACACGGTCATCAGGAGGTTACCCCGCTTTCTGCTGCCGGAAGACGATCCGCGCCACGATGTTCAGCACCAGCACGCTGAGGGTGATGAGCAGCGACCCGGCCCAGGCCAGCTTCACCCAGTCGGCATAGGGGCTCATCGCGAACTGGAAGATCACCACCGGCAGGTTGGCGATCGGCGCGTTCATGTTGGCGCTCCAGAACTGGTTGTTGAGGGCGGTGAACAGCAGCGGCGCGGTCTCGCCGCTCACCCGGGCGACGGCCAGCAGCACGCCGGTCAGGATGCCGGAGCGCGCGGCGCGGAAGGCGATCAGCGTCACCACCTTCCAGCGCGGCGCGCCGAGCGCCGCCGCCGCCTCGCGCAAGCTGACCGGCACCAGGAGCAGCATGCTCTCGGTGGTGCGGACGACGATCGGGATGGCGATGATCGCCAGCGCCATCGCCCCCGCCCAGCCCGAGAAGTGGCCCATCTGCGCCACCATCACCGCGTAGACGAAGAGGCCGATGATGATCGACGGGGCGGAGAGCAGGATGTCGTTGACGAAGCGGGCGATCTCCGCGAACCAGTTGCCCTTGCCGAACTCGGCCAGGTAGGTGCCCGCCAGGATGCCCACCGGCCCCCCGACCAGGATGCCCACGCCGGTCATCAGCAGGCTGCCGGCGATGGCGTTGATCAGGCCGCCGGCGCTGCCCGGCGGCGGCGTCGACTGCAGGAAGACCACCGGCCGCAGCGCTGCCAGGCCGCGCGCCGCGAGCGTCGACAGGATCCACGCCAGGAAGGCGAGGCCGATCGCCATGGTGGCCACCGACAGCGTCAACGCCACCCGGTTCGTCCACCGCCGCCGCCTATAAAGGGCGCTCGAGTAGACCTCGGTGTAGGCCGCGGGGTGGCCGGCAGCCGCCGGCGGCATCAGCTCGGCCTCCCTTCCATGCGCTGCAGGCGCAGCAGCAGCAGCTTCGAGAACGCCAGCACGATGAAAGTGATGATGAACAGGATCAGGCCGAGAGTGATCAGCGACGAGGTGTAGAGGCCGCCGACGGCCTCGGAGAACTCGTTGGCGAGGTTCGAGGAGATGGTGTTGCCGGGCAGGAACAGCGAGGTGTTCAGCTCGTGGGCGTTGCCGATCACGAAGGTGACCGCCATGGTCTCGCCCAGCGCGCGCCCGAGGCCGAGCATGATGCCGCCCGCCACCCCGACGCGGGCGTAGGGCAGCACGATGTGCCTCACCACCTCCCAGGTGGTGGCGCCGACGGCGTAGGTGGACTCCTTGAGGATCGCCGGCACCGTCTCGAAGACGTCGCGCATCACCGCCGAGATGAACGGGATGACCATGATCGCCAGGATGATGCCGGCGGTGAACATGCCGATGCCGAGCGGCGGCCCCTGGAACAGCCCGCCCACCAGCGGCCAGCCGCCGAGGTGGTCGGTGATCCAGGGCTGCACGTGGTCGGCGAGCAGCGGCGCCAGCACGAACAGCCCCCACATGCCGTAGATGATGCTGGGGATCGCCGCCAGCAGCTCGATCGCCGTGGACAGCGGCTGCTTGAGCCAGCGCGGGCAGAGCTCGGTGACGAAGAGCGCGATGCCGAAGCTGATCGGGATGCCGAGCAGCATGGCGATCGCCGAGGTCACCAGGGTGCCGTAGATCTGGACCAAGCCGCCGAACTGCTTGGTGACCGGGTTCCACTCGCGGCTGCGGACGAAGCCGAAGAAGCCGAAGCGGTCGAGCGCCGGCCGGCTCCCCCAGTAGAGCGACGCCAGGATCGCCGCCAGCAGCGAGAACACGACGAAGGCGAAGAACAGCGTGCCGCCCTGGAACAGCCGGTCGGCGAGCCGCTGGCCGCGGGCGTGCGCGGCGACGCGTCCGGCGGGGAACGGCGACGCGCCGCCGCCCTCACCGCCCCCACCGCCCTCAGCCAGGGCGGGTGCGGCCGGTGCGGCGGCGGCGGGTGCTGTGGTCGGCGGTGCGCTCATCAGGCCCGCGGACGGCTCAATGCGCGGCCGCGACCGGCTTGCCACCGGCCGGAATCCGCGTCGCGGCCGAGACCGCGTTGCCACCGGAGCCAGCGCCGGCGCCGGCCTTGATCGGCGTCGCGGCCCAGACCGGCTTGCCGGCCGCCTTGATCTGCGCCTTCCAGGTGTCCTCGACGAGCTTGACCACGTTCGCGGGCATCGGCACGTAGTCGAGCTGGGCCGCCATCGGGCCGCCCTGGTGGTACGCCCAGTCGAAGAAGTCCAGCACCTGCTTGGTGACCTCGGGCTTCGGCGGGATCTTGTAGACCAGGATGAAGCTGGCGCCGGTGATCGGCCACGACTCGGCGCCCGGCTGGTTGGTCAGCAGCAGGTAGAAGCCCGGCGCCTTCGCCCAGTTGGCGTTGGCGGCCGCCGCCTGGAAGGTCTCGGCGCTCGGCTTGACGTACTTGCCCGCCTGGTTCTGCAGCAGCACGTAGGCGAGCTTGTTCTGCAGGGCATAGGCGTACTCGACGTAACCGATGGCGCCGTTGATGCGGCTGGCGTAGGAGGCGACGCCTTCGTTGCCCTTGCCGCCCAGCGAGCCGGCCGCCGGCCACGCCACCGAGGCGTCCTCGCCCACCTTCTGCTTCCACTCCGGGCTCATCTCGGAGAGGTAGTGGGTGAAGATGAAGGTGGTGCCGGAGCCGTCGGAGCGGTGGACGACCGAGATGGCCTCGTCGGGCAGCGCCTTGAGACCGGGATTCAGTGCCTTGATCGCCGGGTCGTTCCACTTCTTGACCTTGCCGAGATAGATGTCGGCGAGCACCGGGCCGGTGAGCTTGACCTGGCCGGCGCCGATGCCCTTGATGTTCACGACCGGCACCACGCCGCCCATGATCATCGGGAACTGCAGCAGGCCGTTGGCGTCGAGATCCTTCGGCTCGAGCGGCTTGTCGGAGGCGCCGAAGTCCACGGTCTTGGCCTCGATCTGCTTGATGCCGCCTCCCGAGCCGATCGACTGGTAGTTCATGGCGACGCCGGTCTTCGCCTTGTAGGCCTCGGCCCACTTGGCATAGACCGGGTACGGGAACGTCGCCCCGGCGCCGGAGATGTCGATGCCCGCGGCGGGGGCGGGAAGGCCCGCGCCCAGGGCAAGCGCCAAGGCGGCGGCCACCAGCAGCCCTGGCAGGGCTGCAACGGTCAGCGTACCGGAAACGGTCTGCGTACGTCGAGGCCGGGTTCTCATATCGAAAGGTTCCTTTCCAGGTCCAGGCGCATCGTTGATCGAAGCGGCGTGCGCACGGCGCCGCCGAGGACAATCGCAGCCACCTGCCAACAGATCTTCCGGGGACCGGTTCGCCCTGCAGTCCGGCGCGGCCGGCCCTACAGGCTTCGCCCGATGCGGCAATTCTCTGAATCGGGAGTGGCAGCGGAAGGTCCGGACCGTGACAACAATGTGACAGCGACGCCACGGCGATGTGGCGGGGTCCGGCGCGAGGTCATGACGCGACCTGACGCGACGTGACGCGAAGCTCGCCGGCGGAGGCCTGCCGCCCATGCCGGCCGCGCCGGGTCCGTGCCGTCACGGCGCCGTCACATCACTGTTCCAGACCTGTCACCAGATGGTTTGCACCGCTCCTTGAAAGCTCGTGAGGGCTCGTCTACTGTAACGCCGACCGCGGACACCGCATCGCTCATCAACGAACCAGCCTGTGCGATCAGGCGGCTGCTAACTGGCGGCATACGAAAGGAATAACCTATGAGGAGAGGGCTTCTGCAGCATTGCGGAATGGCGGCGCTGGTGCTCCTGGCGCTGGCGGCGCTCGCCGGCCGGCCGGCGTCCGCGCAGATGGTGGTGACGTCGCAAGACGGCAACATGACCTACAGGATCGGCGTGCTGGCGCAGGCCCAGGCCCAGGCGCTGGACAACGCCGCCAAGGACGGCGCCCCCAACGCGGGCACGGCCGACAACCTGGGCTACCTCCGCCGTCTGCGTCTGCAGGGTGAGTTCACGTTCTACAAGAACTTCATAATGTTCTTTGAAACGGACAACCCGAACTACGGCAAGGGCAACGCGGACGGCAGCAAGAACCAGCCCAGCACCTTCTTCCAGACCCTCTACATGACCTACCAGTTCGCGCCGGAGCTCATGATCGACTCCGGCATGCTGCTGACGCCGAGCAGCTACAACCACCTGCAGTCGGCGGCCTCGATCCTGCCGGTCGATCTCGGGGCGTTCGTGAACCTGGAGACTACCGCGCTCACCGCCAACGGCGGCCGCGACTGGGGCACCGAGCTGCGCGGCTACATCGCCGACCATCTCGAGTACCGCGCCGCCGTGCTCGAGGGTTTCCGCGGCGTCGGCGACCGGAACCCCTTCCGCTTCACCGGCCGCGCCTCCTACTACCTCTGGGGCATCGAGAGCACGCGATTCTACCGCGGCACCTCGCTGGGCAAGGTCGCGACCTGGGAGGTCGGCGGCAGCTACGACGTCCAGAAGAGCTACAAGATGTGGGACGTCGACACCTTCTTCGACCAGCCGGTCGGCAACGGCGACGGCATCACCCTGCAGGCCGACTACCAGCACTACGACGGCGGCGACTTCATCAAGGCGATCCCGAAGCAGAAGATCCTGCTGGTGGAAGGCGGCTACTACATCGGCGCGCTGCACACCATGCCCTTCGCCCAGTACACCGAGGAGAAGTACGACACCGGCGTCAACATGCCGAACCAGAAGCAGTGGCAGGTCGGGCTGGGCTTCTACTTCCACGGCTACAACTCGAACTTCAAGCTCGGCTACGGCCACGTCGACGAGGACGGCTTCAAGAACCGCAAGAACCTGGTGGCGCAGTACCAGTACTCGTTCTTCTAGGACAGGCCCGCACCGACGGGCGCCGGCGGCCGCGCGGGAGCCGAGACGGGAAGGTGGACCGTCTTGGAACCGGCGGCCGTCGCCGCGTAACCACCCTGGAACCCCCTGATTACTGCTTTCGGCACCGGCGCCGGGCCATGATTCGCGAGCCGCGAATCCAGCCCGGCGCCGTGCCGTGCTCCGGTCTGGCGCGCCCGTGCGCGGCGGCATCCGGAGAAAGGGACGATCATGGGGCAACACGAGGCGAGAGGAGTCGTACACGCCGCCCGGACCGCGGCGCTGGTGCTGGCAGCGGCCATCCCGCACCTGCTCGGCCTGCCGGCGGCGGCGCAGCTGCTGATCGCCTCGGCGGACGGCGGCACCACGCTCGACCTCGGCACCATCGCCCAGATCCAGGGCGAGGCCGCCGGCAACCCGAGCGGCGGCGGCCGGGCCACCAACCTGTTCTTCCGCCGCGTCCGCCTCGAAGGGGCGCTGACCTCGGGCGACCTCGCGGTCTTCTTCGAGACCGATTCGGGCACCCTCGGCAAGGGCAACCCCGACGGCACGAAGCAGACCGCGAACGGCCTGGTGTTCCTGGACTTCGCCGTCACTTACAACGTCGCCAAGGAATTCAAGCTCGACGGCGGGCTGATCCGCCTGGCGCCCACCTACACGCACAACCAGGCGGCGAGCTCCACCCTGGCGCTCGACATCAGCCCCTACGCCTACGTCGAGAGCGCGCCGCTCGCGACCAACAGTGGCCGCGACTACGGAGTGCAGGCGCGCGGCTACCTCGCCGATCACCTCGAGTATCGCCTGGGGGCCTTCCAGGGGCTTCGCGGCACGGACGAGACCAACCCGCTGCGCATCAGCGGCCGCCTCGCCTGGTACGTGTTCGGCGCCGAGGAGGGTCTGTACTACCGCGGCACCTCGCTGGGCAAGCTGCGGACGCTGTCCTTCGGGACCGCCTTCGACACCCAGAAGAGCTACAAGAACTACAACTTCGACGTCTACTACGACCAGCCGGTGCACGGCGGCGACGGGCTGACCCTCGAGCTCGACCACAGCTGGTACGACGGCCACGCCTTCCTGGCAACGCTGCCGAAGCAGACCACCACTCTGGCCGAGATCGGCTATTACATCCAGGCGATCCAGCTGCTGCCGTTCTTCCAGTACGCGCAGCAGAAGTTCGCCGCCGGCGTCGCCCAGCCGAGCGAGCGGCGCTACCAATTCGGCGCCGGTTACTACTTCCATGGATACAACTCGAACCTGAAGCTGGCGTGGACCCGCATCGACCGCGATCGCGCCGGGTGGCTGGACGACGCCGTCTTGCAGTACCAGTTCTACGTCTTCTGAGCCTGCGGGCCTCCCGGTCCCGGTCCCTGGATGCCGCCTCGCGCGCGGACGGCGCGCCGGGCGTCCGCCGCCGTCACTGCGCCACGTCGCCGCCGTAGGTGCGCCCGAGGCCGAAGTACGGCACCAGGGTCTGCGCCTGCTCGCGATGGTCCTTCAGGACCCGCAGGTTGGCGGCGGCGAAGCGGCGGAGCTCGGGGTCGGCGGTGTGGCGGAGCTCGCTGCGGAACCGGCGCACGTCGTTGACGTGGTACTCCGCCATCATGTTGACGTAGTAGCGGTTGAAGTCGGAGCAGCAGAGCCGGGCGAGATCCCGGTAGTCCCTCTGCTCCTGCCCGTCGAGCCCGGCCGGCAGGGTGATGCCCTTGGCGGCGGCGAGCTCGTGCAGCTCGGCGTTGGTCTGCTTGAAGTCGTCGCGCACGGCGCGGGCGAGGGACTTCACCCTGGGGTCGCTGGTCTTGCCGGCGGCCAGCTCGCCGAGCTGCACCTCCGCGAGGCCTTCGTGCGCCGCGCTCTCGAGGAAGCGCTGGTCCGCCTCGGGGCCGCCACGGGTGCCGGTGAACAGCGGGGAGAGGGAGCACCCGGCGGCGGCCGCCGCCGCGATGCCGAGCAACCAGGTGACGATGGTGCGCATGGTCGGTCCTCCTGCCTATGCTCCAGATGGTCGCACGCCGGGGCCTGCCGTGGCCATCCCTCTCGGGGCTATCGGCCGCCGCGCCGGCGTCTCACATCGCCTGGCCCGGCAGCCGGCGGTCGAGCAGCACGCCGGTCGCGCGCTCGAAGCCGGTCAAGGCCCGGCGATAATCCACCTGTGCCTGGATCAGGGCGGTCCTGGCCTGGGCCAGCTCGTCCTGGCGCTGCAGCACGAAGAAGCTGGTGGAGTAGCCGCTCTCGAGCTTGTCGGTCTCGGCCTGCAGGCTCTGGACGTGGAAGTCGACGGCCTTCTGCGCCGCCCCGACCTGCTTCTCCGAGGCCCTCAGGGCCGTATAGGCCTGCTGGACCTCGAGCCGCACGTTCTCGCGGATGTTGACGACCGACAGCTCGGCCTCCTCGCGGGCGACGCGGCTCTGCTCGAAGGCGCCGCGCGCCGCGCGGTTGCCCAGCGGCAGCGACAGCGTGAGCCCGACGAAGTAGCCGGGCAGGCGCGCCGTTAGCAGGTCGCTCAGGGCCGCGCCGGCGCCCGGCTGCGAGCGCGCGAGGCCGGTGTAGGTGGCGATGGCGTCGAGCTGGGGCAACACCCGGTTCTGCGCGAACCGCTCCTCGATGAGCCTCTCGGCCACCTGGCCCGCCGCCAGCTTCAGCTCGGGGCGGCGCGCCATGGCGTCGCGCTCCGCGTCGTCCACGGTCTCGCCGAAGGGCACGAGCGCCGGCTGGTCCGCGATCTCGGCGCCGGCGGGCCGCGGGCGGTCCGCGTACAGGAACGTCAGCAGGGCGGCGCGGGTGTTGTCCACCGCCGCCTCGGCGGAGTAGACCTGCGTCTCGCGGTCCGCCACCGAGGCCTCGACCTGCGGCAGCTCGAGCGGCGCGAGCATGCCCGACTTCACCCGCTCCGAGTCCTCGCTCAGCTGCTTCTGGGCCGCCAGCAGGGCCTCGCGCTTGTTGAGCAGGTTCTGCAGCGCGAAGACGTGGTCCCAGTAGAGGTTGTCGGTGGTGGTCAGCAGCTGGATGAGGCTCAGCTGGTAGACGATCTCGGCCTCGTCGGCGCGCTCCTCCGCGGCCTTCAGGCGCGCCTCGGCCGCGACGGAGCCGCGGCCGCGCAGCAGCGGCTGATCGTAGGCCAGGGAGAGGTGGCCGCCGTAGGGATTGAGGGTCGAGAAGCTGGTGGCGACGATCTCGTCCGAGCCGAAGAGATGGTTCTGCTGCTGGACGCCGATGGAGGTCCAGGAGGGGGAGAAGCTCGCCGACAGGCTGCCGCCCCAGCCGAAGAGCTTGCTCGTCCCGGCGCCGGCCGCCCGCGTGCTCTGGTCGACCGAGATGTCGGCGAAGAAGATCGTCCCCAGGCCGCTCGAGCGCGGGTTGGCGTCCTCCGCCTGGATGCGGCCGGCGCCGGCGTTGGCCCAGACGTTCCAGTCGAAGACGCCGCGCTCGATCTCGACGTCGAACGCGGCGATGTCGCGCTGGTCCCGGGCGATGCGGGCCCCGAGGTTGTTCGTGGCGGCCAGCCGGTAGGCCTCGGCGAGCGACAGGCGCACCACCGCCGCCGGAGGCGTCGCGGCCGGCGTCGGGGCCTGGCCGGCCAGCGGTAGCGCGCCGGCGAGCCACAGGCACGGGACGAGCAGGCGGCGCGGGTGGCGCATCGCGGCCTCGCTCAACCCGCCGGCGCCGCGGCCGGCAGCTCTTCGGCGGCGTGCTGGCTGGATGCTTCCCGCACCACCTCGGGAGCGAAGATCATGAACATGACCGGCACGAGATAGAGCGACAGCAGGGTCGAGGAGGTGAGGCCCCCGACGACCGCCAGCGCCAGCGGCTGGTTGGATTCGGCGCCCGGCTCGAGCCCGAGCGAGGTCGGGATGAGGCCGATGACGGTCGCGAGGCTGGTTATCAGGATGGGCAGGAAGCGGGAGCGGGCGGCGCCCAGGATCGCCTCGTGCTTCGAGGCGCCCTGCAGCATGCGCTGGTTGGCGTCGTCCACCATCAGGATGCCGTTCGAGACGGCGATGCCGATCACCATCAGCATGCCCATCAGGGCGGTGATCGAGATGCCCTGGTTCGCCATCATCAGCGCCAGCACGATGCCGAGGAACGACACCGGGATGGTGAAGAACATGACCAGCGGCAGCCGCAGCGACTTGAACTGGGACGCCATGATCATGAAGATCACCATCACCGCGAGGCCGATGGCGCCGCCGAGGCCGGAGAAGGTCGAGCGCATCAGGGCCACCTGGCCGACGAAATGGAACGGGATGCCGCGGGTCCGGGGATCGGTGGCGAGCCGGTGCTCGAGCTCGGCGGCGGCGCTGCCGAGGTCGCGCTTCTCGACCTGCATCAGCAGGTGCGCGGCGCGCTGCAGCGCGTTGCGCTCGACCATCAGCGGGCCGGTCGAGCGGACCACCCGGCTGTAGGCGCCGAGGGTCACCGGATTGCCGCCGGGGCCCATGCGCAGCGGCACCTCCATGAGGGCGGCCGGGTCCCTGATCGAGCCGCGGTCGTAGGAAGTCACCACGTAGTAGGACTGGCCGTTCGCGCCGTCGATCCAGACGCTGGGCGTGTTGATGTTGCCCATCGTCGCCTCGAGCGTGGCCTGGGCAGCCATCCTGGAGTCGACCCCGACGGCGCCGGCCTCCTGGCGGTCGGTCTGCACCCTCACCTCGGGATAGTCCATCTGCGACGAGGGGTAGATGTCGCGGATGCCCGGGACCTTCCTCGCGACCTCGGCCGCGCGGCGCACGTCGCGGTCGAGCTCGTCGAGGTTGTCGCCGGTCACCTCGATCACCAGCGGCGCCAGGTAGCCGTTCGAGAAGACGCTCGCCACCAGGCCCCCCGGCCACTGCAGGAGCTCGACGCCGGGGAAGTTGGCGTTGAGGATGCGCCGCGCCCGGTCGGCGATCTGCTGCTGCGTCTCCCGGCGATGCTCGGTGTCGACCAGCGCCAGCCGGATGAAGCCCATGTGGGGGCCGGCGTTCGGGCTGTTCATGGCGCTGCGCGCGGCGTTCGGCATGCCGATGTTGGTGAGCACGAGGTCGACCTCGCTGCCGAGCTTCTCCTTCAGCAGCTGCCCCATGGCGTTGATCTCGCGGGTCGCGTCCTCGAGCGACGTCCCCGGGGAGAGGCGCACGTAGACCCTCTCCATCCCCTCGTCGATCTCGGGGAAGAAGGTGCTGGGCAGCCGCGTGCCGAGGAAGAGGCTGAGCACGACCAGCACCGCCGAGCTCCCGATCAGCAGCGCCTTGAACGGCAGGGCCTTCTGCAGGCTGGCGGCGTAGCCGTCCGCGAGGCGGCGGATCTGGGCCTCCACGCGGGTGGCGAGGCGGCCCGACGGCAGGTGCTGCATGAGGTAGCGGCACGCCACCGGCGTGACGCACATGCTCACGAAGTAGGAGGCGATCATCGCCACCGCCACGACCAGCGCCAGCGGCGAGAAGAGCTTCTGGGCGAGGCCGGTGAGCAGCACCACCGGCAGCAGCACCGCGATGGTGGTGATGGTGGTCGCGAGCACCGGCAGGGCGACCGCGTTGGTCCCGGCCAGCGCCGCGTGGTACGGGTCCAGCCCCTGCCGCTGGTGGCGGTGGATCGATTCGAGGACGATGACGGCGTTGTCGACCAGGCGGCCCATCGACAGCGTCAGGCCGCCGAGGGTGAAGGCGTTCAGGGTCTCGCCGGCGGCGTACATCACCAGCAGGGTGATGGCGAAGGAGAGCGGCACGGCCACCGAGACGATCAGCGTGCCGCGCACGCTCTGCAGGAACACCAGGATCACCAGGGCGATGAGCGCCAGCGCCTGCATGATCTCGGTCTTGACGCCGGCATAGGTCTCGCGGACGAAGGTGCTCTGGTCGAAGATCGGCTTCACCTGCAGGCCCGGCGGCAGGTTGGTCAGGTTCGAGACCGCCTTCTTCACCGCGTCGACAATCTCCAACGTGTTGCCGCCCGGCGTGCGCAGGACGTTGAGGTAGACCGCGTTCTGGCCGTTGACCGACACGTTCTGGGTCTCGGGGGTGCCGCCGTCCTCGACCTTGGCGACGTCGCGGATGAGCACCGCCCGGCCGGCGTCGAGCTTGATCGGGGCGTCGCCGATCGCCGCCACCTGCGGCGGCACGGCGTTGGTGTAGACGTTGGCGTCGAAGCGCGGCGAGATGAACTCGCCCGAGGGCAGCAGCGCGTTGGCCTTGGCGACGGCAGCGGCGACGTCGGCGGTGGTCAGGCCGCGGGACTGGGCTCGCGAGGGATCCACCAGGATGTTGATCTGGCGCTGGCGGCCGCCGTTGATGCTGGCGCTGGCGACCCCCGAGATGCCCTCGACGAT
>DATDGZ010000519.1:0-2564 GCA_036521795.1 Thermoanaerobaculia bacterium
GGACGAGGAATCCAATTAGCTCCTTGTTGGCCCTCGCTGCCGAGACCGGCCCGATCCTGCTCTACTATGCGGCCAACAAGGAGCTAATTGGATTCCTCGTCCTGCCTGGGTCGGCCGAGATCCTCACCGGCCGGATCGACATCACACGGGACCACCTCGGGGAGCAGGTCCGAGGTCTCGCCCACGACGCGGCGAATCCCGTTTATGCCAGCCGCGAGCGGACCCGGGCGCGCGAGCTCTGGGACCTTCTGATCGCACCCTTCGCACAACGGCTTCCCGTCGGCGGACCGCTCGTTCTGGTCCCCCACGGACCTCTCCATGAGCTCCCATTCGAGGCGCTCCTCGATCCGAGCGGGTCTCCGCTCTTCGAGCGGTGGGACGTGAGCGTGGCACCTTCGGTCTCGACCCTGGCGCTGACACGCCGGCGCCACGGCGAAACGCGGCAGCAGGACTCGTTTCTGGCCTTCTCATCAGGCCGGGGGCTGAATCTGCCAGAAGACGAGGTCGCCGCGATCGCCGGTCTGTTCGGAGCAAACCAGGCCACCTTTCGACCCACCGAAGCTCGGTTCCAGAGCTATGAGCGCCTGGTCACTAAAGCTCGCTATCTCCTGATCGCCACCAACGGTTCCTATGCTCCGGGCAGCCGGCGCAACACCTACCTGGAGATCGAGCCCACCAGCGACGAGCACGACAGCCGGTTGAGTGCCGCGGAGATCGCCGCCCTCCCGCTCGAAGCGGAGCTGGTCACCCTGGCCGCCTGCGATACGGCGCGCGGCGAGGCGCTGCTGAGCGACGAGCGCCTCGACCTGACGCGCGCGTTTCTGATCGCCGGAGCCGCCGCGGTGCTCGCAACGCGCTGGAAGGTGCCGGAGGACCCATCGACCAGCCACTTCCTCCTGGACTTCTATCGCGCCTACCGCCAAGGCGGCCCGGACAACCACGGACAGCGCAAGGACCGCGCGCTCACTGAAGCCCGCCGCCGCTCCCTCGATCGCGGCGACTCCACCCAGCTCTGGGGCGCCTGGGCCCTGGTCGGCGACCCCCGGTGACGTGCAGTTTGGAGGTCCAACCATGAGAATCTCTTGGCTCCTCCTCGCTCTCGCCTGCATGCGCCCCTGTCGCTCGGTGGCGAGGGCGAGGGGGGGCCGGCGAGGAGCGGGGGCGAGGCGGCCGGCGGCCTGGCTAGTTGACCGGGAGAGGCGCCTCTAGTCGGCACCCAGCGCTGGGCTCGGGGCCGCCGGGCCAGATTACGACCTGCCGAGGCGGCCGCCCACGAGCGGCCCGGTAAATCCAAGATGCAACGCCAGGAGAGCCGGCACATTGTGCACGCCATGAAGCACCGTTACGAGTCCGCCCGCAGCGATCCAGACGGCGGTGATCACCACATATTTTAAGGTGAGCTTTGGCGGTTTGGCTTGCTTGCGATGCCCCTCGTCCGGCGCGAGCTCTCCCAGCGGGTCCGGGTCGGCGCCCAGCGATGTTGCCCGCTCTCGGGTCCTTGGGTGTGAATCACATCGTTACCGCAATCACCGCGCCCAGGGCTCGTCCGCCGGCGGGAACGTGCTGCCGCCCTCGCCGCGGGATTGGCTACCCGAGGCGCATCTGGTCTACTGCCAGGTGCTCAAGCGCAATCCCCAACCGCCTCCCGCCCTCGACGCGGTTTCCCCCCCCCGCCAGCCACGGACTCGACGCTGCGGCTGAAGGTTGCCGGGCCGGGGTGGGACCGACGCGGCGACCACGGCGACCGCGGCGGCGACCAGCTCGCAGCGGTCGTCGCCCACGAGTTTGTCGGGGTGAGCGCGCCCTCGAGGGCCGCGAAGTCCAAGGGCTGGGCCTCACCCGGGCGGAGGCGCCGCCCCCGTCGCGGGTGGGGCCGCCCCAGTACACGCCCGTCTCCCTCCTCCCCGCCCCGGTTGCGTCCGAAACCGGCCGTGGCGGTTCGTCCCTCGCGACCCGTGGCGGCAGCCGACGCCGCCGGGTCCGGTGCTCAAGGAGGCCGAGAGACTCGGCACCACGATCGATGTGGACCTAGCGATCGACGACAAGGGCAGGATGACGGCGGAGCTCGCGGGGGACCTCGGTATCCCGCCCGAGGGCGTGCGGCTGGTGCTGTTCTTCTTTGGCAAGGGGCTGTCGCGGCAGCTTGGCGACGAGAGCCTTCGAGGAGGAATTCCTGGGCGCCGGCGATGGGCCAGCGGAGTACCGACCCCTGCTGGTGCTGGTTGCGGACATCGACGGCGAGGTGCGCGGCCCATACCTTGGAATCTTCGGCGGGAACCCTGCCGCTCAGCGTGCGCCGCGGCAGCGGCATTCCGTTGAGAGAGGCCCTCGGGCGGATCGAATGACACTGGCTTCACTCTGTCCATCGTAGCGAAATCGGCGAGGAGGGCGGGCATCAAGGCGGTGACTGGGACTCAGGGAAGGTTGCAGGGCTCGTAATCTCCGGTGACCAGGCGGTGGCCCTGGTGGAGATCGCTGGCGGCGCAGGTGCCGACGACCAGATTCAGATCGGAGAGTTCGGGCCCGAACCTCTTTGGCGCCTTACCTTCCACCATCTCGATCAT
>DATDGZ010000520.1:0-2136 GCA_036521795.1 Thermoanaerobaculia bacterium
GGTGCTGGCCAAGGGTGGGCACGACCAGACATCGGCGAACGGAGCGGCCGGGGAGGTGATCGACCTGCTCCTGATCCCCGGGGCCCCGGGTGCCGCGGCGGCCGCCGCGGCCGCCGGAGCCTCCGGAACCTCCGCGGTGGTGCCCGGCGCGTCCGGCGAACGCGTCGTCCGCTTCGCCGGTCCTCGATTGCGGACTCGCGCCACTCACGGCACCGGCTGTACGCTATCCGCGGCGGTTGCCGCCCGCCTCGCCGCCGGCGAGGAGCTGGCGGCGGCCGTCGCCGGCGCCATCGAGTACGTGCGCGGCGCGATGGCGGCGGCCGCGCCGCTCGGTGCCGGTGCCGGTCCGCTGGCCCACTTTCATGCTTTCCAGGAGCCGCACCTTGGACGATCCTGAGCTGCTCGATCTGCTGGTGGTCGGGGCCGGCCCGACCGGTATCGCCATCGGCGCCGAGTGCCGGCGCACCGGCCTCTCCGTGCTGCTGGTCGATCGCGGGCCGATCACCGCGGCCATCCAGGCGTATCCGACCTTCCTCGAGTTCTTCACCACCCGCGACCGCCTGGAGATCGCGGACGTGCCGTTCGCGATCCCGGAGGCCAAGCCCACGCGGCGCCAGGCGCTGGTCTACTACCGCTCGGTGGTCGAGCGCTACGGTATCCCGATCGCCCTGCACGAGGACGTGCAGCGGATCGAGCGCCGCGGCGACGAATTCGTCGTGCACACCGAGCGCCGCATCGCCGCCGGGGCGGACGGCGCGCCGCGGGTCCGGCGGGCGCGGGCGGTGGCGATCGCCACCGGGTACTTCGACGGCTGGAAGCAGCTCGGCGTGCCGGGGGAAGATCAGCCCTGGGTGCACCACCACTATGTCGAGCCGTATCCCTACTTCGATCGCGACGTGGTGATCGTCGGTGCCGGCAACACCGCCGCCGAGGCCGCGGTCGACCTCTGGCGCAACGGCGCGCGGGTCACCCTCGTGCACCGCCGCGAGCAAGTCAAGGCCGGGGTCAAGTACTGGCTGAAGCCGGACGTCGAGAACCGGATCGCGGAGGGTTCGATCCGCGCGCGCTTCCGCTCGGTGGTGCGGGCTTTCGGTCAGGAGTCGGTCGAGATCGTGACGCCGGAGGGCGAGGAGTCCCTGCCCGCGCAGGCGGCGTTCGTGCTCGTCGGCTACGTGCCCGACGCCGGCTTCCAGCGCCGCGCCGGCATCGAGGTGGACACGGAGACGCTGGTGCCAAGCTTCGATCCCGAGACCTGCGAGACCAACGTGCCGGGCCTCTACGTCGCCGGCACGATCCAGGCGGGCCGCAACATCGACCGCATCTTCATCGAGAACTCGCGCGAGCACGGCCCGAAGATCGTGCGCCATCTGCGCGGCCGGCTTGGCGCCCGTGTACCCGCACCCGCCCTCAGCGCCACGAGGTAGCCGGCGGGGTCGGGGGCGAGGCCGCCACCGTGTCGCGGCGGCCGGTCTCGAGGTGCCAACCCCGCCTGCCGAAGCGGCCTGCGCCCTTGACGGCGCCGTCCTCCGGAGATGACGGTTGTGGAGGGGCAGGTGCCCTGGATGCTCCTGCTGGTACGCCGCCTGGTGTGCTGCCAACGGGCCTGATCCAAGGCGAGAGCGGGGGTTCGCGCCGGGCGCGTCCGGTTCGCTGGACTGGGGCGGCGTGGGACTTGCACGCGCTGCAAGCCGGTGCTCGTCACCAGCGGTCCGCCCGGTTGAGCACGTATGCGTAAGGCGCCGAATGGCGTCGTCCATCCGCTTTCCCGGCAAAGCGTTACTATGATGAGGACGAAACGCCGTGTGAGCCTGTTCCTCCCGGCGTATCCTCCGGAGAAGCTCATGAGATTCCCGATCCAGCTTCGACCGCGGCGCCCATGGACGCTACCGGCCCTGTTCGCCGCCATCGCCGTCATCATCCTGTTCGCCTGGCAGCCGGTCGCCGGCCAGCAACCCGAACAAGCGCACGTGGTGCCCGCGTCGCCGCCGCCGCAGCAACCGGCGCCCGCGCAGCCGGCCCCTCCGCCTCAGCCGGAGCCACCGCCGCAGCCGGCGCCGGCGCAGCCAGCCCCGCAGCCGCAGCCGGAGCCACCGCCGCAGCCGGCCCCGCAGCCGCCGGCCGCGCAGCCGCAGGAGC
>DATDGZ010000521.1:0-2648 GCA_036521795.1 Thermoanaerobaculia bacterium
TAGGCTTCGGGCGCCGCCCGCACCTCCCGCAGCCACTCGCAGTAGTCGGCGTACTGCAGCGGCTCGCCGGCCGCGGCGCCGGCCATCTCGCGGCCCAGCTCGGCCACCAGCTGGGCCATCGCCTCGAGGTCGGCGCACAGCGCGGGCACGGCGAGGACCAGGCGGTGGCGGTCGGCGGCGTCGCGGACCACGCCGGCGCGGAGCACGGCGCCGCGGGCGAGATCGAAGGGCGCCGCGGCAACGGCGGCGGCGAAGGCGGCGGCCGTCGCCTCCCGGCGGCTCGCCGCGAGGCCCGCGAGGTCGAGCCACGGCAGCGGCAGGGGCAGCACCTCCCGCGGGCTGCGGATCACCTGCACCGGCAGCGGCAGGCCCGCGAGGCTCTCCCAGGCGGTGCGCAGGATCTCGTGCCGCTCGACGACGCGGGCCAGGGCCGCCGCCAGCCGTCGCGGGTCGAGCGCGCCGCGCAGCACGACCTCCGCGCGCGCGCGATAGGCACCTGTCCCGCCGCCGGCGAGACGCCAGAGGCGCCGCTGCTGCGGCGACAGCTCGTAGCCTTCGATCGCCTGCGGTGTGTCCATACCCCTGCGGCCGGGCCTACCTCGGGATGTCGTCGCGCTCGTAGGGCTGCGCCATGCCGACCAGGATCTCACGCCGGCCGGTGAACGGCTGCCGCCCGTGGGCGACGGTCAGGTTGTCGAGCATCAGCAGGTCGCCCTGCCGCCAGGGGAAGAGCACCGTCTCCTCCTGGTAGGCGCGGCGGACCGCCTCGAGGTCGTCCGCGGGGATCGCCGAGCCGTCGCCGAAGTAGGTGTTGTAGGGCAGCTCCTCCTCCGCGAATTCGGCGAGCAGCGCCGCGCGCAGCTGCGGCTCGAGGCTCGAGACGTGGAAGAAGGCGGCGTGGTTGAACCAGAGAACCTCCCCCGTTCCGGGATGGCGGACGAGGGCTGGGCGCAGCTGCCGGGTGCGCAGGCGGTCACCGTCCTTCCACTCGAGCGCGATGGCGTTGGCGCGGCAGTAGCGCTCCACCTCGCCGCGGTCCGCGGTCTGGAACACCGTCTGCCAGGGCAGGCCGAAGCCGTCGTTGTAGTTGCGCAGGTAGAGCAGCCGGCGGTCGGCGAAGCGGGCGGCGAGGTCCGGGTCGAGGCGCGCCAGCACCCGCCGGCCGTCAGCGATCGGCGTCTCGCCGCCGCGCTCGGGTGCGACGTGGCAGAAGAAGTAGATCTTCCGCGGGCAGGTCACCCAGTAGGTCCCCTCGTTGTGCATGCGGATCGCCTGCTCGGCCGGGTAGTCGGTCGAGGTGTAGACGCGGTCGCCGACCTCATGTCGGGGCGAGGAGCGGTCCCGGTAGTCGAGCAGCTGGCCGCCTGCGGTCGCCGCGCAGAAGCGGCGGAGCCCGGCGGCGCCGTCGACCGCGAAGCCGCGGAACAGCAGCGCCCGATGCTCGAGCAGCAGCGCCTCGAGCCGCTCGAGATGGGCCGCGGCCCAGCCGGTCAGGTCGACGCCCGCGACCGCCGCCTCGAGCAGCAGCGGGATGGCGCGGCCGGGCACCGGGAGGCTCTGCCGGACGAGCTGGCCGTCGGCCAGCTGGACGGCGCGGCGCCGGGCGCCGGCGGGGCCCTGGAGGTGGGGGTTCGGTGGGAGGTCCATGAGCGTTCGACCGCCTTTCTCGGGACTCAGGAAGAAGCCTCGCCGGCCGGCGATGGCTCGGTGGCGGCGAGGCGCGCCGCGGCCTGCTCGTCGGAGATCCCCTCGAGCTCGGCCAGCGCCGCGGCCAGCTGCCGCGGATCGGCCGCCGCGGCCAGCCGCTCGCCCACCGCCCGGGCGAGGCCGGCCACGGTCGGGGCCTCGAAGAGGGCACGCAGGGGGATCTCCAGGCCGAGCCGCTCGCGCAGCCGCGACATCACCTGGGTGGCGAGGAGCGAGTGGCCGCCGAGGGCGAGGAAGTCGTCCTCGACGCCGATCGCCGCGATGCCCAGCAGCTGCTGCCAGACCTCGGCGATGGCGGCCTCGAGCGGGCTGCGCGGCGCCGTGTAGGGATTGCTGAGCAGCGGGCGCGGATGGCCGGCGGGCGGCGCGCCGAGCCGGCCCAGGCGCTCCTCGAGGCCGGCGGCCACGAACTCCCTGCCTTCTGCGACCAGCACGCCGAGCGGCACCGGGGAGACGATCACCTGGCGCAGGCGGGTGCCGAGGATGCGGCCGCAGGCGTCGGCCCCCTCGGCCGGGGCGAGCCCGTCGGCCAGGGACTGCCGCCGCCAGCGGGCGAGCTGGTCGGGCACCGCGGCTTCCGCCGCCTGGCCGACCTCGCGCCAGGCCGGCCAGTTGACCGCGACGACCCGCGGCCCGCCGGCGTCCGCGCCGCGGCAGGCGGCCCAGGCGAAGGCGTCGAGGAAGGCGTTGGCGGCGCAGTGGTCGGCCTGCCCCGGGCCGCCGAGCAGCGAGGCGAGCGAGGAGCACAGCAGCAGGAAGTCGGCCCCGGCCTCTGCCGCCACCGCGAAGGCGACGCGCGCCCCCGCGACCTTCGGGGCGAGCACCCGCGCCGCCTCGGCTGCCGGCTTGCGCGCGAGCAGGCCGCCGGCCGGGACGCCGGCGGCATGGACGATGCCGTGCAGGCCGCCGAAGCGCTCCCGGGCGCGCGCCAGCGCCGCGGC
>DATDGZ010000522.1:0-4959 GCA_036521795.1 Thermoanaerobaculia bacterium
AGGTGCTGGCGCTGGTCGACGAGCTGCGCCGCGACCTCGGGCTGGCGGTGCTGCTGATCACCCACGACCTCGCGGTGGCGGCCGAGGCGTGCGATCGGGTGGCGGTGCTGTACGCCGGCCAGGTGGTCGAGGAGGCCGGAGTGGAGGATCTGTTCCGAGCGCCCGCCCACCCCTATACGCGGGCCCTCCTGGCCACCCTGCCACGGCTCGGCCAGCCGGCGGCGCGGGGGCGGCTGCCGGTCCTGCCGGGGATGCCGGCCGAGCCGGCGGCGCGGCCCGCGGGATGTGCATTCCACCCACGCTGTCCGCAGGCGATGGCGATCTGCGCCGTCGAGGAGCCGCCGGAGACCGCGCCGCTGCCGGCGCCGGAGGCGCCCGGCCGGCGGGTGCGCTGCTGGCTGCACGCGCCGGTGCCGCGATGAACGGTGCCGCGATGAACGGATCGGATGGAACCGTGCCGGCGCCGGCGTCGACCGCGCCGGAGGTGCTGCTGGCGCCCGAGGTGCTGCTGGCGGCCGAGGGGCTCGAGAAGCGTTACCGGCTGCGGCGCTCGCCGTTCGGCCGGGGCCCGGGATCGGTGGCCGCCCTGGCCGGCGTGGATCTCGCGGTCAGGCGCGGCGAGTGCCTGGCGGTGGTGGGGGAGTCGGGGAGCGGCAAGACCACACTGGCGCGCTGCCTGCTGCGCCTGATCGAGCCGACCGCGGGCCGGGTGAGGTTTGCCGGCGAGGACCTGCTGGCGCTGCCGGCGGGCGAGCTGCGGCGGCGGCGCCGCCGCTTCCAGATGATCTACCAGGACCCCTACGACTCTCTCGATCCCCGGCAGCGCATCGGCGCGGCGCTCGCCGAGCCGCTGCTCCTGCACCATCTGGAGCACGGTCCGGGAGCGGCTGCGCCTCCCATGCCTCCCGGCGCTGCCGGCGCTGCCGGGGTTCCCGGGGCCCGCACGGGTCCCGGGAGTCCCTGGCGCCGGCGCCGCGCGGCCCGCCGCCGCTCGCTCGAGCTGCTGGCCACGGTCGGGTTGCCGGCGTCGACGGCCGACTGCTTTCCGCACCAGCTCTCCGGCGGCCAGCGCCAGCGCGTCGGCATCGCCCGCGCGCTGGCGGTGGAGCCCGAGCTGCTGGTCGCCGACGAGCCGGTCTCGGCGCTCGACGTCTCGGTCCGCAGCCAGATCCTGAACCTGCTGGCCGAGCTGCAGCAGCGGATGGGGCTCACCGTGGTGCTGATCGCTCACGACCTGGCGGCCGTCGAGCAGCTCGCCGACCGGGTGGCGGTCTTCTACCTCGGCCGCATCGTCGAGCTGTCGCCCCGCGCGGAGCTGTTCGCCCGGCCCCTTCACCCTTACACGGTAGGCCTGCTGGCCTCCGTGCCGGTCGCCTGGCCGCTGGGGAACGCTCCGGGCGCCGAGAGGCGGGCGCGGGCGCCGCTCGCCAGCGAGCCGCCGAGCCTGGCCGCGCCGCCTCCCGGGTGTCCCTTCCATCCGCGCTGCCCGGTGGCACGCGCGCGTTGCGCCGTCGAGCGGCCGGAGCTGCTGCCGGCCGCACCGGGGCCCGGGGTGGCGCCGGCCGCGGGCGCCGGCCACTCCGGGCGCCTCGTGGCATGCTTCTTCCCGGGGAGCCTGCCGCGTTTGGAGGCGCCGCCGGCACCGTAAACTTTGCAAGCGGCCGAGCGTAAAGGAGCCATGATCGGCTCGACGTGTGCCGCAACGGACCAAGCCATCCTGAACGTCAACCGATTCCGATCTCGAGGGTCCCGCGCATGAGCGATCTCGGAAACTACGATCCACGGCAAGCGTGCCGCCAGGCGGTTGCCTGGCTGCTGCTCCTGCTGCTCACCGCCGCCGGTCCGGCGTCTGCCCGCAGCTCGCAGGGCGGCGGCGCCTCCGGCCAGGCGGGCAGCGGCGGCAGCGACACACCGCGCGACCAGGCGGGGGCGCCGGTCAGCCCCGCGCCGCCGCCGCCCCCCCCACCGCCGCCGCCTGGAGGGCCCCCGGCGACGATGGCCGCGCCCGGCACGACCGCCGCGCCCGTAACCGCCACCACGGCCGGCACCTTCGCCGCGCCTCCGGCCACTCCCGCGCCCCCGGCCGCGGCCGGACCGCCCGGCGCGGTCGGCGGCCTCGCGCCTTCCGACCGCATCAGCGTCGACGTCATGCAGATGAACCCGGAGGTCGGAGAGCTGCACCTCGACATCGCCAACGACGTGCTGTCGCTGACCCTCGACCAGGCGGTCGAGATCGCGCTGCGCCGCAACCTCGCCCTCATCCTGCAACGCTACATCCGCAACGAGGCCAGGCTCGGCGTGCCGCAGGCCCTCGGCATCTACGACCTGAACCTGACCGGCCTCGCCGCCGCGACCGAGAGCAAGAGCCCGCTCACCTCCCAGGGCACGGCATCGAAGTCCTCCGCCGAGGAGGTGAGGGCCGGGCTCGCCCAGCTCGTCCCGAGCGGTGGCAACGTGTCCTTCACCTGGGACAACACCCGCAGCGTGCAGAGCGGCCAGAGCAGCGGCTTCTTCCTGTTCAGCAACGTCGCGGTCTACCAGCCGAGCTGGACCTTCAATTTCACCCAGCCGCTGCTCAAGGGCTTCGGCAGCACGGTGACGGACCAGGGGATCCTGCTCGCCCTCAACACCAGCTCCACCAACCGCGTCCAGTTCGAGCTGCAGGCGATCACCGTCTCGGTGACGGTGATCGACGCCTACTGGAACCTGGTCAACGCCCGCGAGCAGCTGGTGGTGGCGCAGGAGAGCCTGCAGCTCGCCCGCGACCTCAACGAGCGCAACATCATCCAGGTTCAGGTCGGCACCCTGGCGCCGCTCGAGATCGTGCAGAGCCAGGCGGCCATCGCCACCCGCGAGCAGGACATCATCACCGCCCAGCAGGCCATCGGCGACGCCGCCGACGCGCTGCGGCTGGCGATGAACCTGCCGCAGGACCTCTACCGGTACGACATCCTGCCGACGACGCCGCCGGAATCCGACACGATCCAGATCAACCTCGAGGAATCGATCAAGACGGCGCTCGACAACCGCGTCGAGGTCAAGCAGGAGCACCTCACCGTCGATCGCGCCAAGATCACCCTGGCGGTGGACCGCAACGCCCTGCTGCCCTCCCTCAACTTCGGCGCGACGTATAATCTCGCCGCCGCCGCCCTTACCTTTGGGACGGGCCTGAACCAGATCACCGCGTTCGATTTCCCGGGCTGGACCCTCACCCTGAACTTCGCCTTCCCGCTCCAGAACCGCGCCGCCCGTGCCGCCAACGCCATCGCCGAGCTCGACGTCGACCGCTTCGGCCGCGAGCTCGAGCAGGAGGAGAAGACGGTGATCAACGAGGTGCGCAAGGCGGTGCGCGGCATCGAGACGGCGGAGAAGGTGATCGTCGCGGCGCACGCCTCCCGCGGGTTCCAGGAGAAGAACCTCGACGCCGAGAGGAAGCGCTACGAGAACGGCATGTCCACGAGCTTCCAGATCACCCAGATCCAGGACCAGCTGACCCTGGCGAAGCAGTCCGAGGTCAACGCCGTCGTCGGGTACCGCACCGCGCTGGCGGAGTACTATCGCAGCATCGGCAAGCTGATGCCGGAGCTGGGAGTCAAGATTCTCGATCCGAAGGAGGCCGTCAACCGCTTCACCTTCCACCGGGCGGACCTGCTGCAGTGAGCGAGCGGCGCGCATTGACCGATACGGGCGCCGGGCGCGTGCTCGGCGCCCTGGTGGCGCCGGGGGACACGTTCCGCTCGATCGCCGCCCGGCCCACCTGGCTGGCGCCGCTGCTGGTGACGGTGGTGCTCGTCACCGTGGTCGCCGGCATGGTCTCCGCGCGCCTCGACCTGGCGCAGGTCATCCGCCATCAGCTCGCGGCGAGCGGCAGCCAGCCGAGTCTCGAGCAGGTCGACCAGAGTATCGAGAGAGTGAAGAAGCTCCTGCCTTACCTGGCGCTGTTCCAGGGGCTGGTCGCCACCCCGGCCGTCTACCTCCTCTGCGCGCTGCTGTTCTGGGTGGGGTTCAAGATGCTGGGCAGCGACATGAGCTACAAGGCGAGCTTCGCCACCTGCCTCTACGGGATGCTGCCGCTGGGCCTGGTGCAGGCGCTGCTGGCCGTCCCGGTGATCTGGAACCGCGCCAGCTTCTCGCAGGACGAGGCGCGCAGCGGCTCCTTCCTGGCCTCCAACCTGGCGGCGTGGGCGCCGGAGGGCGTCGGTGCGGTGGCGCGCACGCTGCTCGGCAGCGTCGACCTCTTCAGTATCTGGGCGGTCGTCCTGCTGGTCATCGGCTATCGTATTGTCGCGGGTGTTTCCCGTGCCGCCGCCGCCGGCGTGGTGCTCGGCGTCTGGCTGCTGGGAGTCGCCCTGAAGATCGCGCTGGTCGCCATCGCGCCCGGTTGAATCTTGAAACGCATCCTGATCATCGTCGCCGGCCTGCTGGTGCTGGGCGGGATCGTGGCCGCCAGCATGAAGGCGGGCAGCGCCCAGAAGGGCGTCCGCGTGTACGCCGAGGCGGCAGCGCGCCGCGACATCCAGCAGGTGGTCAAGGCGACCGGCGAGATCAACCCGCGCATCAAGGTGAACATCTCCGCCCACGTCGTCGCCAAGATCGAGAAGCTGTTCGTCAACGAGGGCGACTGGATCGAGAAGGGCCAGCCCTTCCTGAGGCTGGAGCAGAACGTCTTCGTCGCCGACCGCGACCAGTGGGCGGCGCAGCTGCGCAGCGCCGAGACCGCCGTGCGGCGCCAGGAGGTGGCGCTCGCCGACGCCGCCAGCAAGCTGCGCCGCGCCCAACTCCTCTACAACGGTGGCTCCTTCACCGCCGAGCAGCTCGAGAACGCGCAGCTCGCCGAGCGCTCCGCCCGCCTGCAGCTCGAGGAGGCCAGGGACCTGGTAAGCCAGGACCGCGCCAACCTCCTGCGCGCCCAGACCGATCTCGGCAAGACCGTCATCTACGCGCCGATCAGCGGCCAGG
>DATDGZ010000523.1:0-2227 GCA_036521795.1 Thermoanaerobaculia bacterium
TGCACCATCCCCTCTCGCCCCCTGAGATGGAAGCCCTGCTCACCGAGCTCTTCGCCGCCGAGCAACCCTACGCCTGCCCGCACGGCCGGCCGATCGTCCTGCAGATGACCGATTCCGATCTCGAGCGGCGTTTCGGCCGACGCTAGCGGCGAACCCTCGCCGCGCTCGGCGGCACCACCAAGACCTATCTCAACGCGGCGGGCAGCTACTGCGGCGGCCTAGACAACAACGCCTTCCCGCCTTAACCTCGCCGCGCCCGATGTGGCGCCGGCGCGGCCGCCGCTGACGCCTCCTTCCTGGCACATCGCCAGCGCCAAGCAGCCGAGCGCAGCGAGGCGCAGAAAAAAAGAGTGGCGGGAGCAGCCTCATGACCGATTGGAAGGAAGAAGAGGACGAGGCACCACAGTCCCCACCGGACCCGGAGCCGGCATGGTCCCACAAAGAGGATCGTGGCCGTAGGGGAGGAAGATAGGGTCCGCCACCCAGCCCCGGGTCGGAGGGGTTCCCCGGAGGCCCCCGGGTCGGAGGGGCATTCCCCGGAGGCGTCTGCTAGACTCTCGCCCCTATGGCCGCGCCGGACGACTACACCGCCCGCCCGCCCGCGCCGCAGGTCCCGTACCGTCCTCGCGTCGGCATGATCAGCCTGGGTTGTCCGAAGAACCTGGTCGACAGCGAGATCATGCTCGGCGAGCTGGCGCGGCGCGGCTACGAGGTGGTCGGCGATCTGGCGAACGCCGAGACCGTGGTGGTCAATACTTGCGCGTTCATCGAGGAGGCCAAGCAGGAGTCGATCGACGCGATTCTCGAGGTGGTCGGGCGCAAGGGCAGCGGCGTCGAGCGGGTGCTGGTCGCCGGTTGCATGGTCAACCGTTACGGCGACGAGCTGGCCCGCGAGATCCCGGAGATCGATGGCTTCGTCGGCCTCGACCAGCTGCGTGACGTCGGCCGCCTGGTGGAGCTGGGCGGCGGGCCGCCGCTGCCGGCGCCGTCGCACATGGTGTTCGATCACACCGCGCCGCGCCTGCTCACCACCCGCGGGCACGCCTACCTCAAGGTTGCCGAGGGCTGCAACAACCCCTGTACCTTCTGCGCCATCCCGATCTGGCGCGGGCGCTTCCGCAGCCGCACCATCGCCAGCCTGGTGGAGGAAGCGAAGCAGCTCGAGGCGGCGGGGATCCTGGAGCTGAACCTGATCGCCCAGGACACCACCCGCTATGGCGAAGACCTGGGCCTGCGGCGGCACGGCATGGTGCGGCTGGTCGAGGCGTTGCTGGGCGCCACCTCGATCCGTTGGATCCGCTTCCTCTACGCCTATCCCACGACGCTCGACGAGGAGCTGCTGCGCCTGATGGGCGCCGAGCCGCGCTTCTGCTCCTACCTCGACATGCCGCTGCAACACAGCCACGGCGACATCCTGAAGGCCATGCGGCGGGGCGGCGACGCCGCCCGCTACCTGCGGCTGCTCGAGCGGGCGCGCGAGCTGGTGCCGGACGTCTTCCTGCGCTCGACCTTCATCGTCGGTTTTCCGGGCGAGACCGAGGAGCACTTCCGCGACCTGCTCGGCTTCGTCGAGCGCGCCCGCTTCGACCACCTGGGCGCCTTCGCCTTCAGCCCCGAGCCCGGCACCCCGGCGGCGGACCTGGCCGGCGCGGTCCCCCGTGGCGTCGCCCGCCGCCGCCTCCGCCAGCTGCTCGCGGCGCAGCGGCCGGTCGCGCTGGCGGCGCGCCGGCGCCTGGTCGGCCGGCGGCTCGCGGTGCTGGTCGAGGGGCCGAGCGCCGAGAGCGAGCACCTGCTGGCCGCCCGCCATCACGGCATGGCGCCCGAGATCGACGGCCGCCTGTTGATCAACGACGTCGAGGACGGCGCGCTCGCGGCCGCCGGCGGTCGATTCGGCGCCGGCGCCGCCAGCGACATGGGCGGCCCTTGGCCGGCGCTGGCGACGGCCGAGATCACCGAAGCCCATGCCTCCGACCTCGTGGGCCGCCTGGTGGCGCCGGTCGCGGCCGCCGCACCTTCGGCCCGCCGCGCTCCCGTGCCCCCGGTGCCCTCCGCGGCCCCGGCAGGTCGCCGCCCGGCCCGAGCCGGCAGCCGGGCCTGAAGGCCCGCGGCCGCTCTCCGGACCGATCGTCGCGCGGGGGAGCCCGGACCTCTCACAGATCCTCGTCGCGGGGAGACGCAAATGGGCCTGGATCCAAGGCGCGCGAAGGCCGGACGACCGAGGCGTACT
>DATDGZ010000524.1:0-5025 GCA_036521795.1 Thermoanaerobaculia bacterium
CCAGGCGCGTGGCCGGCACCAGGAAGCCGCCGACGCCGCGCCGGCGCGCCGTGTCGAGCGCGCGCTCGCGCTCGCCGGCGGGCAGGCTCTGCAGGTGACAGTGCGAATCGATCACGCCGGCCCTGGACATTGCCGCGGTGCCCGCGTCGCCGCCGGCGTCCGCGGCGTCGGCAGCCGGCCCGGGATCGGCAGGACGCCGCCAGCGTGAGACGGATGCCGGGCTCACCGCACCTCGGTGCCAGCGGGCACCGCCGCGCCGGGATGCAGCAGCACCGGCGCGCCGTCGCCCGATGCGGCAAGCACCATGCCCTGCGACTCGACGCCCATCAACGTGGCCGGCTCGAGGTTGGTCACCACCACCACCTGCTTGCCCGCCAGGTCCTCCGGCCGGTAGGCGAGGGCGATCCCCGCCACCACCGTCCGGGTCTCGTCCCCCAGGTCGACGGTCAGCTTGAGCAGCTTCTTCGATTTCGGCACCGGCTCGGCGGCGCGCACCGTGCCGATCCGCAGCCGGACCTGCTTGAAGCGGTCGATCGAGATGCGGCCGGCCTCGCCAGGCCCCTCCACACCTGCCGTGGCCGCGGTCGCGGGGGTGGATGGCGCGGGGGCACCGGCGGCGGCCGGCGAGACGGAGAGCTTCGCTTCGGCCACGTAGGCCTCCTTGTCGATGCGCGGGAAGATCGGCGCCGGCGGCGGCAGCTCGGTGCCGACCGGCGTGCCGCCCCAGGCCATGGCATCCAGGCGCTGCGGCACCGCCGCGCCGATCGCGCGCAGCACCTTGACCGCGGCGCGCGGCATGATCGGCAGCAGGCCGATGGCGACGATGCGCGTCGCCTCGAGCCCGTTCCACAGCACCCGCGCCAGCCTGGGGCTGGGACCCTCGGTCTTGATCAGCTTCCAGGGCGCGTGCGCCACCAGGTACTGGTTGGTCTCGGCGAGCAGCCGCCAGAGGCTCTCGAGGGCGCGCTGGAAGGCGAGGTCGTCCATCGCCGCCCGGTAGTCGGCGGCGGCGCGGCCCGCCACCTCGATCAGCGGGTTGTCGCCGCAGCTCTGGTAGGGGCTGCGGCCGCCGAAAGCGCTGCGCGAGAGCGTCACCACCCGGCTCACGGTGTTGCCCAGGTCGTTGGCGAGGTCGTTGTTGTGGCGGTCGATGACCGCCTCGTCGGAGAAGCTCGCATCCTGGCCGAACGCCATCTCGCGCAGCAGGAAGTAGCGCAGGCTGTCGCCGCCGAAGCGTTCGACGAGCTCGTCGGGGCGCACCACGTTGCCGGCCGATTTCGAGACCTTGCGGCCGTCGCGCTGCCACCAGCCGTGCGCCCAGACGGCGGTCGGCAGCGGCAGCTTCGCCGACATCAGGAAGGCCGGCCAGTAGACGGCGTGGAAGCGCAGGATGTCCTTGCCCATCATGTGCAGGCGCACGTCGCCCTCGGCCCAGAAACGGCGGTAGAGATCGACGTCCTCGGGCCGGTCCGAGCCCAGGCCGAGGGCGCTGACGTAGTTGGTCAGCGCGTCGAGCCAGACGTAGACGGTCTGCCCCGGCCGGCCGGGGAAGGGGATGCCCCACTCGAGGTTGGCGCGAGAGACCGAGAGGTCGCGCAGGCCGCCGGCGACGAAGGAGCGCACCTCGTTGAGCCGGCTCGCGGGATGGACCGGCTGCGGGCGGCTGCCGTACCAGTCGAGCAGCGGCTGCCGGTAGCGCGAGAGGCGGAAGAAGACGTTCTCTTCCGACTGCCATTCGACCGCGGTGCCGTGGACCGGGCAGCGGCGGTCCGGCCCGCCGGGCGCGCCAGGAGAGTGGTGAGAGGGCTCGCCGCCGGCCGCTCCGGAGCCGCCCCCTGGCGCACCGGCCAGCTCCTTCTCGGTGTAGAAGGTCTCGCACGGCGAGCAGTACCACCCCTCGTGGACCGCCGTATAGAGATCGCCGGCGGCGTCGAGGCGGCGGATCATCTCCCGCACCCCGCGAGCGTGGCGCTCTTCGGTGGTGCGTACGAAGTCGTCGTAGGAGAAATCCAGCTTCTCCTGGAGCTCGCGGTAGCGGACCACCACCCGGTCGGCGAGCTCGAGCGGCGTGATCCCCTCGCGCTTCGCCGCCCGCTCGATGTTCTGACCGTGCTCGTCGGTCCCGGTCAGGAACCGCACGTCCTCGCCCAGCAGGCGGTGGTAGCGCGCCAGGGTATCGCAGACCGTGGTGGTGAAGATGTGCCCGATATGGGGCAGATCGTTCACGTAGTAGATCGGCGTGGTGATGAAGTAGGTGTGGTTGCGCATGGTGTCTCGAGCCGGCGGCGCGGCGCGCTCGGAAACGGGGATTGTAGCAGCCAGCCCCAGGGTCGGCGCGCGTCCCGCCGCGCGTCCCGCCGCGCGGCGGGTCGCGGGTCAGGTCGCGAGGCAGGTGGGAAGGGAACCTCGCGGGAAATTGACCCTGTACCGCCACCACCGCCGCGGCGCTTGCTGGCGGCGTGCCGGTGGTCTAGTGTTCGACCCGGTGGCCAAGGTGATCGACGGCCGATCGGTGAGCGGTGAAGCGACAGCACCGCCACCCAGGGGCCAGCCGCGTCTGCCGCGCTCGCCGCGGGCGGCCGCGCTCGCGGCTGCCGCCCTGCCGGCGCTGTTGACGGTCCTGTTGTACGGGCGCCACGTGGCCGATGGCTTCGTCGCCGACGACTTCGGGTACGCGATCTGGGCGCGCACCGGGCTCGCCACCATCCTTCGCTTCGTTACCGTCGATTCCTCGCCGCAGATGATCCGGCCGCTGCCCGCCATGGCCTGGATGCTGGCCACGCTGCCACTCGGCGCGGCGCTGCTGCACGGCCTGTCGGTGCTGCTGCACGCCGCGAACGGCTTGCTGGTCGCTGCGATCGTGCAGCGTGGCGACCGTGGACCGGCGGGGCGTCCGGTGGCAGCCGGGGAAGCCGGCGCAGCTGGGGCCGCGGCGGCGGGAGAGCCTGGCGCGACATGGACCGCGGCCCTGCTCGCGGCGCTGTTCGTGGCGTTTCCGCTGTTCACCGAGCCGGTCATCTGGCTGAGCGCGAGCTTCGATCTCTGGGCATGCTGCTTCGGCCTGGCGGCGCTCCTCTGCGCGGACCGCGGAACGGCGAGCGGAGAGCGCGCCACCAGGGCCGCGCCGGCCGCGGCGGCCGGCCTCTTCCTGGCGGGGCTGCTCTGCAAGGAATCCGTGGCCTGCCTGCCGTTGATCGTGCCGCTGCTCGTCCCCTGGCGGCGGGTGCGCCGCGTCGTGGTAGCGATGCTCGCGGTCGCCGCCGTCTACGTAGCCGCCCGCCTGCTGCTGTTCTCCGGCCCCGGGGGCTATCGACGAGGCGATGGCGGCACGCTGCTCTTGTCCGTCACGCCGCGGCAGCTGTGGATGATGGCCCAGCGGCTGCCGCAGCGGATGCTGGTGCCGTTCAAGGCGGCTGGCGCCAGCGGCTTCCCGCCGCGGCTCTGCGCGCTGCTCTCGATCCTGCTGATTGGCGGCTTCCTGGTGGGCGCCATGGCGGCAGGCCGTCCCGGACGGGCGGCGGCGGCGCGGTTCCTGCTGCCCATCGCGGCTCTGCTCCTGGCGGTCGCCCCCGTGGCGCACCTGCTCTGGATCGACGTCGACCAGGAGGGCTCCCGGCTGCTCTATTTCCCGATCGCCATCTTCGCCATCGCCCTCGGCCGCCACGCTCACTCGATGCGGGCGCCGGCCAAGGCGGTGGCCGTCGCGCTGGTCTGCTATTGGAGTCTCGCCACGCTGTGGAACGGGCGTGCCTGGACGCACGCCGCTTGGGAGGTCGAGCGCACCCTGGCGGCGATGGCCAGCCTGGCGCCGCGTCTGCCGCCGCGCACCGCCGTGTTCGTGGCCGGCCACGAGAGCTGGCAGGGAGCGTATGCCTGGCGCAACGCGCTCCCCTCCGCGGCGAGCTGGCGCGGCCTCCGCCAGGACGTGACCTGGCAGCTGGGCACCGCCGCGTTGCTCGAATCGCCGGCCGCGGAGCTGGGCAGGAGCGCCTTCGAGGTCGGCATCGACGATGCGGGCCGGCCGGTCGACTGGACGCCCTGCGAGCTGGCGCTGCTCGCCGCGCCGCCCCGCACGCTGGTCAAGTGGATCCTGCCCTCCCCACCGCTGTCCGGGCGCGATGCGGTCAGCCCGGAGATCCCTCTACCGGTCCCGATCGAAGACCTTCAGCTGCGCCTCGAGCTAGGGGGCGATCGTCCCGCGGTCCCCACGCCGGGGCGCTTGTTCTGGCGGCCGTCGGGGGCGGCCCGCTTCGACGTCGTCGATGCGGCGGCCTTCCTGCTCTGGCCGCGCTCCGGCGCCGAGGTCGTGCTGCGCTTGCATCCCGAGCCGCCGCGGCCGATGTCGGGCCTCAAGCTCTGGCTGCACATGCCGCCGCCCGGGGTGACAATCGTGCGTGCCATCCACGTCGCCGTGGTGCCGGCGGTCTGCTCTCCCGGCGCGGCGATGCCAGGCGCTTCTTCTGCCCAGGGAGGCAGCCACTAGTCTGTCTAGAAGAGCGGCAACCCCGTCGACTCGCCTTCGCCTGCCAGCGCCGCCAGCTCCCTGGGAGTGAACCGGTAGTGATTGCCGCAGAAGACGCAGTCCGCCTCGATGGCGCCGTCTTCCTCCGCCAGGTAGTCGCGGTCTTCGGCGGACAGCAGCACCAGGTGGCGTTGCAGGCGCTCGCGGCTGCAACGGCAGCGATAGCGCAGCGGCCCGGTCTCCTTGACCTCGCGGTCGAGGCCGGCCAGCGCCGCGTCGAGGACGCGTTCGACGCCGCCCTCCTCGAGCAGCCAGCTGACGCCGGGCATCAGGGCCAGGTTGCTCTCGAGGCGCGCCACCACCTCCTCGGGAGCCCCCGGCAGGACCTCGACGATCACGCCGCCGGCCGCCGCCACGCCGCTCTTGCGCCCGAGCACGCCGACCAGCACGGCCGAGCGGCTCTGCTCGCTCTGCTCGAGGTAGTGGGCGAGGTCGTCGCCGATCTCGCCGGTGACCAGCCGCACGTGGCTGTGATAGCTGCCGCCGTCGCCGAACTCGCGCAG
>DATDGZ010000525.1:0-2583 GCA_036521795.1 Thermoanaerobaculia bacterium
GGTCAAGGTGCGCGGCTTCCGTATCGAGCTGGGCGAGATCGAGGCGGCGCTCGGCCGCCATCCGCAGGTGCGCGAGGCCATCGCGGCGGTGCGCCGGGACCGCGCTGGCGAAGCGCGGCTCATCGCCTGGTTCGCGCCCGACTGGCCGTCGGCGCCCGCCGAGCTGCGCGCCCTGCTCTCCGCGTCCCTGCCGGCCTACATGGCGCCGGCCGCGATGATCGGCATGTCGGCCCTGCCGCGCACCTCGAGCGGTAAGGTGGACCGCGAGGCGCTGCCCGAGCCCGAGGATCTCGGCGCCGGCGCCGCGGCCGGGAGCTCGGAGAGCCGCTTCGTCGCTCCGGCGAGCGCGCACGAGCGCACGCTGGCCGCCATCTGGCGGGAGCTGCTGGCCAGGGACCGGGTGGGAATCGACGACAACTTCTTCGATCTCGGCGGCCACTCGCTGCTGCTGGTGCGGCTGCAGGCCCGCATCCAGCAGGCGCTCGGCCGCGAGGTGCCGCTGGTCGACCTGTTCGGTTACCCGACGATCCGCTCCATGGCAGCCCACCTCGCGGCCGCGCAGGACGGCGCGAAGGATCCGGAGAACGCCGCCGAAGGCGCGGTGGCCGCCGCCGCTCGCCGGGCGGGCGAGCAGATCGCGGCCTTCTCCCGCTCCGGCGCCGCCGCCCGCGCCGGCGGCGCCGCCCCCGCTGCCGGCACTGCCGGCGCCGCCGGCGCGACCGGCGCGGTCAGCGCGCTGGAAGGCATCGCCGTCGTCGGGATGGCGGGCCGCTTCCCCGGCGCGCGGGACCTGGCCGAGCTGTGGGAGAACCTGCGCGCCGGCAAGGAGTCGATCCGCCGCTTCTCCGAGGACGAGCTGCTGGCGGCGGGGATCCCCGCCGAGATGCTGGCGCGCCCCGAATACGTGCGGGCTCGCGGCGCGCTCGACGAGTACGACCGCTTCGACGCCGGCTTCTTCGACGTCGCCCCGAGCGAGGCCGAGGCGCTGGATCCCCAGCACCGGCTCTTCCTCGAGACCGCTTGGGCGGCGCTCGAAAGCGCCGGCTGCGATCCCGCCCGTTGCGGCGGTCCGGTCGGCGTCTTCGCCGGGGTGAGCGCCAACACCTACCTGCTGAGCCACCTGCTCGACGACCCCGGGGCGCTCGCCGCGGCCGACGCCTCGCAGGCGATGCTGGGCGGCGACAAGGACTTCCTCGCCACCCGGGTCTCCTACAAGCTCAACCTGCGCGGACCCAGCCTGACCGTGCAGACCGCCTGCTCGACCTCCCTGGTCGCGGTCCACCTGGCATGCCGGGCGCTGCTCGGCCGCGAGTGCGACCTGGCGCTGGCGGGCGGCGTCTCGCTCACCGTGCCGCAGGTCGCCGGCTATCTCTATCGCGAGGGAGGGATCGCCTCGCCCGACGGCCACTGCCGCGCTTTCGACGCCGGGGCGCGCGGCACGGTTTCGGGAAGCGGTGTCGGGGTGGTGGTGCTGCGCCGCCTCGCCGACGCCCTGGCGGCCGGCGATCCCATCCGCGCCGTCGTGCTCGGCACTGCGATCAACAACGACGGCGCCGGCAAGGTGGGCTACACCGCTCCGGCCGTCGACGGCCAGGCCGAGGTCATCGCCGCCGCCCAGCGAGTGGCCGGCATCGCCCCGGACGACCTCACCTACGTCGAGGCCCACGGGACCGGCACGCCGCTCGGGGATCCGATCGAGATCGCGGCGCTGTGCAAGGCGTTCCTCGCCGGTGGCGCCGGCGGGGCCGGCGGCGCCCGCGGCACGCGCCGGAGCTTCTGCGCCATCGGCTCGGTGAAGACCAACATCGGCCACCTCGACGCCGCTTCGGGGGTGGCCGGCCTGATCAAGACGGTGCTCGCGCTGGAGCACCGCGAGATCCCGCCGAGCCTGCATTTCACGGCGCCGAACCCGCAGATCGATTTCGCCGCCAGCCCGTTCCACGTCAATGCCGCGCTCGCCGAGTGGCCGAGCACGGGCGCGCCGCGGCGCGCCGGGGTCAGCTCCTTCGGCATCGGCGGCACCAACGCCCATGCCGTGCTCGAGGAGGCCCCGGCGGAGGTTCCCTCGGGACCGTCGCGGCCGCACCTGCTGCTCCTGTTGTCGGCGCGCTCCGCGGACGCCCTCGAGACGATGACCGACCGGCTGGCCGGCCATCTCGAGGCCCATCCCGAGATCTCCCTCGCCGACGTCGCCCACACGCTGCAGGTGGGCCGCCGCGCGATGCCTCACCGGCGCATGCTGGTCGTCCCCGCGACGGCCGGCGAAGACCCGGCGGCCGCGACGGCCGCCCTGGCGGAAGACCTGGCAGCGACCTCCGCGACCTCCGCGACCTCCGCGACCTCCGCGGCCTCCGCGGCCTCCGCGGCCTCCGCGACCCCAGCCGCCCTCGCCACCAGGGTGCTGCGGGCCAGGGACCCGTCGCGGGTGCTCACCCTGGCTCGCGACCGCCAGGAGCGCGGGCGGCGGCCGGTCGTCTTCCTCTTCCCCGGCCAGGGCGCGCAGCATCCCGGCATGGGGCGCGGGCTCTATGCCGCCGAGCCCGCCTTCCGCGCCACCCTCGACACCTGCTTCGAGGTCCTGGC
>DATDGZ010000526.1:0-12372 GCA_036521795.1 Thermoanaerobaculia bacterium
AACCCCCCGGCGGGGCGGGCGTACCCAACTTTGTCACTTCCCCGATTGCGACGCGATGGGGTGGGGCGCCCCCGTTCCCCCGGGGTGGGTGGGTTCGGGGGGGGGGGGTGTGGGGGGGGCGTTCCGATAGACGGCTGCGGCTCCGCTGGTCGCCAGTCGCGGCACTTCTTGCTGGACGCTTCGAGTAGGCCTCGAGAGCCGCATCGAAGCGCCGCTTCATGCTTCGACGATCACCCACCGGGCGGCGCCAACCAGCCTAGAAGAGCGTGTAAATGAACGGCGCTGCGGCCTGGCTGGTCACCACCAGCACGATCACCAGCGCCAGGATGAGCACGAAGGGCACGATCCAGTAGACCTTGTGCTGGCGGGCGAACTGGAAGATCTCGCCGATGAACGAGCCGACGTAGCGGAGCTTGCGCATGACAGTCTGTCTCCTCGGTGCCGGTCCCCGTCACTGCACGATGGGTGTACGTGGGAGCCGAGCGGGAGAGTCTAGTCCAGTTGGTAATCCTGCCGCCAGTTGCCGCGGTCGGCGAAGGGCGGCTGGGCCTGCTTGTCGAGCAAGAAGGGCCCGAGAACGAGGTAGTCCATCTCGGTACGCATGAAGCAGCGGTACGCATCCTCCGGCGTGCAGACGATCGGCTCGCCGCGCACGTTGAAGCTGGTGTTGACGATCACGCCGCAGCCCGTCTCCCGCTCGAACTCGGCGAGCAGCGCGTGGTAGCGCGGGTTCTCCTCGCGCGATACCGTCTGGATGCGCGCCGAATAGTCGACATGGGTGATCGCCGGGATGTCCGAGCGCGGCCGGTTGACCCACTCGACCAGCGGCAGGTCCTGCTCGTCGCCCTCGCGCGGCACCCGCCGTGAAGGTACCACGTCGGCCACCAGCAGCATGTAGGGCGAGGGACGGTCGAGCTCGAAGTAGTCGCCGGCCCGCTCCTCGAGCACGCTGGGGGCGAACGGCCGGAAGCTCTCGCGGTACTTGATCTTCAGGTTCATGATCGACTGCATGCGCGGCGAGCGGGCGTCGCCGACGATCGAGCGGTTGCCGAGGGCCCGCGGACCGAACTCCATGCGGCCGTGGCAGAGGCCGACGACGGCGCCGCCGGCGATCAGGCGGGCGATCCGCGGCGCCCAGTCGGCGTCGGCCAGCTCTTCGCGGGGAATGCCCCGATCGTCGAGATACTCGCGGATCTGGCCGGCGCTGAATTCGGGGCCGAGGAGGGCGCCCTGCATCAGGTCGCGGCGCTTGCCGGAGGAACCGGTGACGGTCACGCGCGGCTTGCCCATGGCGTTGTGCCAGACCGCCAGCGGCGCGCCCACGGCGCCGCCGGCATCGCCGGCCGCCGGCTGGATCCACAAGTCGTCGAAGATGCCGGCGCGCAGCAGGATGCCGTTGGCGACGCAGTTGAGCGCCACGCCGCCGGCCAGGCAGAGATGACGCTTGCCGGTGAGCTCGCGAGCGTGCGTGGCCAGCTTCAGCACCACCTCCTCGGTCACTTCCTGGATGGAGCGGGCGAGGTCCATCTCGCGGACGCCGATCGGCGATTCCGGCGGCCGCGGCGGGCCGCCGAAGAGCGCGGCGAAGCGGCCGTTGGTCATCGCCAGGCCGTCCAGGTAGCCGAAGTACTCCATGTTCAGGCGGAAGGAGCCGTCCTCCTTGAGGTCGATCAGCTCCCGCTTGATCAGGTCGGTGTAGCGGCCGGTGCCGTAGGGGGCCAGCCCCATCAGCTTGTACTCGCCCGAGTTGACCTTGAAGCCGGTGAAGTAAGTGAAGGCCGAGTAGAGCAGACCCAGCGAGTGCGGGAACCTGATCTCCCGGATCAGGCGCAGCCGCTCGCCCTCGCCGACGCCGATGGTGGTGGTCGCCCACTCGCCGACGCCGTCGAGCGTCAACACCGCCGCCGCGTCGAACGGCGACGGGTAGAAGGCGCTCGCCGCGTGCGCCTCGTGGTGCTCGGTGAAGTAGATCGGTGGCTGGCCCCGGCCGCTCCCGGCGTCCGCGGCGCTGGCGGCGCTGGCGGCGCTGGCGGCGCTGGCGGCGCTGGCGGAGGTCACTGCGCTGCCGCCGTTCCCGGCGCCCGCGGCGTAGCCGCCGCCGGTGGCCCGGGATCCGTCGGCGCCGCCGGCGGCCAGAGTGCCGGCAGCGATGCAGGCCTCGAGCGCCTCCTCGATCCGCGGCGGGATCCAGAGCTTCTCGCGCAGCCAGAGCGGCAGCGCCTGGACATAGGAGCGCAGGCCGCGTGGCGCGACCGCCAGGTAGGTCTCGAGAATGCGATGGAACTTGAGCAGCGGCTTGTCGTAGAAGACGACGCCGTCGATCTGGACGGCCCCGCCGCCGTTGCCGGCGTGCCCGCCGGGGCTGCCCTGGCTGCCCTGGCTGCCCTGGGCCAGGCAGTAGCGCACCGCGTTGACCGGGAAGGCGCTGTCGTGCTTGATGCGGGTGAAGCGCTCTTCCTGTGCCGCGGCCACGATGCGGCCTTCGTCGATCAAGCAGGCCGCCGAATCGTGGTAGTAGCAGCTGATGCCGAGGAGCTTCACGTCAGAACTGTTTGCGGTACGAGTCTGCGGAATGGACGCGGCCTTCGGTGGGCGTCCAGTAGGTGTCTACGGCCGGGTCGGCAAAGCGGGTGAAAGCCAGCTTGCCCATGGCGCGCATGATCAGCCCGGCCGGCACGAACAGCAGGTAGAACAGTACCGTCATCAGCAGCCAGGTGACACCGGTGCCCACCCAGTGGCCGAGGCGGTCGAGAGTGCCGCGCAGCCGCCGGTAGAGGGTGAGCGGCGCCGCGAGCGCCAGCAGCGCGACCGTGAGCGACAGCACCGCGACGACCAGCGCCGGGACCGGCCGATGCAGCAGCCACGCGAAGGCCGCTGCCACCGTCAGCCCCACGGCAGCCCCGATGGCCCCTTGGCGCCGCGCCGCCGCCGCCGCCGAGCGGTTGTCGCCCGCCCCCGCCGCCCGCCAGTTCCACACCAGCGCGGACGGCTGCCGTTCCATCTCTGCCATCGTTCGTGCCTCCAGCCGCCGCCACCGGGTACTGGTCCAGCCAGCCAGCCCGCCGTCGCCGGCCAGCCGGGCCAATAGGGTAGTCGCGATCGCGCCGGGCCGCAATGGGCAGAAGGCCCGGGAGGCCCGGGAGGCCCGGGTTGTCCTGGCTAGATTGCCCTTGCCTCCTTCCCGCTGTTCGGGCGAGGGTGCGCAGTCCAGGCCCGCAGGTCCGGGTGCGAGAGCTAGTTGCACAATTTTGGTTGCATAGACGCATGGCTTCCTCTACAATCACTGCAAAACAGGTTCTTGGCACGCCGCCGACCGCCACCGCCCGCCGCCGCCCGCAGAAGACCGCCGGGGATCGCTGGGCCGCTGGGATGTTGGAGCGGCTTCGGCGGCCGCTGGTCTTTCGGTTCGTAACCGCAGGTCTCGAGGAGGTCCGGTCGTGAACAGGATGAGAGCAGCCGTCGCGCTGGTGCCGCCCGCCCTCGGAGCGCTGGGCCTTGGTCTGCTGGCGCCGGCAGCCGCCCTGGCAGGCACCGTCTTCGTGCCGCTGACCAACCAGGTCTCGATCGCCGGCGCCACCTATACGACGAAGGTCTGGGTCTCCAATCCCGACCAGGTGCCGCGCCACTTCAACACGTTGTTCATCCCGCAGGGCACCGACGGCACCACCCAGAAGTCGGCCAACGGCACCATCACCGTGTCGTCGAGCGCCACCTCGGTGCTGAGCTCGTTGAGCTCGGTGGCACCCGCCGGCCAGAGCGGGCTGCTGGAGGTCGGCGGCGCGCCGCAGCTGGCGGTGGGGGCCAGCCTGGAGGTGCGGGACGGCAACGGCAACCTGCTGGGCTCCGCCTCCGTACCGACGATCAGCCAGGACAACGCGCTGGCCGCCGGAGGGTTCCTGGAGCTCCAGGGCTTGCAGCGCGGCACCGGCGGCATGGTCACCGACTTCACGCTGATCAACCTCGACGCCGTCGCGGCGCAGTGCACCGTCGCCGCGTTCGGCGCGGACGGCCCGAGCCTGGGTCCGCCGGCGACGCTGTCGATGTTGCCGCTGTCGCGGCGCGACTTCCCCGACGTGCTGGCGGTCCTCGGCGCGGAGGCGATCACCGATGCGCGGATCGTCGCGACCTGCGATCACCTCTTCTTCGCTTTCGCGTCGGTCTATCAGCCCGGCGGCGCGGCGATGATGATGGTCAGCCCGTCGCCGACGCTGACCGGCAGCATCGGACCCGGGTTGCCCGGCAGCGGCGGCACCGGCGGCGGCCCGGGCAACGTCACCTTCAGCGTGCCGGGCACCTTCCTCAATGCCACGGCCAGCAACTCCGAGCAGCTCTACGATCTGCCGGCGCAGGCGGGGGTGGTGTTCAAGCGTGCGACGATCGACTGGGACCTGCGCATCGGCGTGTTCCCGAGCGGCCTGTTCACCGGCGTCATGTCCTTCCGCCGGCCGAATGGCCAGCGCTCGCTGCGCGAGCCTTTCTGCGCGGTGCAGATCGTCAACCGCAACTCGAAGACACTGCTCGACCTCGGGGTCGAGAACGTCTTCGAGAGGACTTCAGGCCCCTGGAAGCAGAACAGCAGCTACCACCTGACGCTGATCTACGACCTGACGGTGAACCAGTGCGAGCTCGACGTGTCCCAGGGCGGTGCGGTGATCTACACCATCGCCGGCCCGGCGCAGTGGTTCGATCTCAGCGCCACCAGCCAGAATCCGCTGGTGGTGGACTTCGGCCAGACCGGCATCGGCGACGGCGCCTACTTCCCGCCGGTCAGTTGGAGCTACTCGAACCTCAGCGTGGTGCTGATCCCCAAGTAGGAGACCAGGAGGCTCGCCGGGGCCGCGTCACGGCAAGGGGCGGGCGTACGGCAGATACACAGGATCTGGCCCACTTAGTTCGGGCTGACGAAGATCATGCTCGCGGCGAGGGCCAGGGTGAGCGCCGCCTCGGTCGCCAGCAGCAACGCGAGGCCGGGTCCCCACCCACCGGCCTGGCGAGCGGGCTCCTGCGGCTCCGGCTCCGCCGCCGCGAGCGAGCGGCCGGCGCGGTGCGCGCCGCCCGCGGAAACGGCGGCGGCTGCGAAGAGGCAGGCGAAGGGCATCCAGGGCAGCCAGATCCTTCCGGCTTCGCCGCGTACGCCTCCCGACAGCAACACCAGGGCGAGCAGGCCCCACCACGTCCAGGTCGCCCACCACCCCGCGTGGCGTAGCGCGGCATGGCGACCGTCCCGCAACCGGCCCAGGATGGAGACGCGGCCGGTCCGCGCGGCCATGCCGGCTGCTGGTCCTGCTGCGGCGTCCGGCCACGAGGTCCGGAACAGCGCCAGGGCGGCGAGGCCCACGACGGCCGGCGACGCCAGCAGGGCGAAGTCATAGGGATTCCACAGCAGCCAGGTGGCGTAGGATCGCGGCGCCACGGCGATGCGCTCGTGGATCTCCAGGGCGGCGCGCATGGCGTGCCAGGGGTTGTGACCTGCCGCCGCCGCCAGCGCCACGTAAGGGAGCGTGAATCCCAGCGCCAGCGCGCTCCAGCGCTGGCGGATGGCGGCGGCCGGCGCGGCGGCGGCGCAGACCGCCACCAGCGGCAGCGCCGGCAGGCAGCCATAGCTCACGAAGCAGGCGGCGAAGAGCAGCGCTCCGGCCGCCGCGGCGCGCGCGCGGCCGCCGCTGGCAGCGAGCCAGGCGGCGCCGACCAGCAGCACCGGCAGCGCCTGGTCGAACGAGGGGGTGAACAGCGAGCGCGCCGGCGCCAGCAGCCAGAGCAAGGCGGCGAGCAGGGCCGTCTCGGGAACGAGGCCCCAGCGCCGGGCCAGGAGATAGAGCGGCCAGGCGGCGAGCGCCGAGAGCGCCGGCAGCAGCACGGCGAGCGCCGCCACCGCCCATGGCCCGGGCGGCGGCCGGGGCACCGGCCGGCCATGGCTGTGGGCGCGCGCCACCTCCCGCTCGATGGCGGCGGCGGCCAGGCTGGGCAAGCCGCCGCCGCTGTCCGCGGCCACGGCACCCGGTCCTCGGGCCGCGGCGCCTGGCCTGGCGCCGCCTTTCTCCGCGATCGGCCCGGCTGTCCCGGCCGCCATGGGCGCCGGCAGCACGCGATCGAGCCAACCGAGAGCGCGCACCGCCAGGAGCGGTCCGGGAGGATGGGTGAGCGAGTGCTGGTTGAGGCCGGCTCCGGCCGCCGGATAGTCGGCCAGCAGCGCGCGGGTGGGCGGGGCGAGCGCGGCGTCCCAGACGTAGCCGAAGCTGTTACGCGACACCAGCGCCGCGGTCACGCGCGCCAAGCCTCCCGGCTGCGCGGCCACCAGGGTGAAGGTGAAGACGGCGCCGCAGGCCGCCGCGAGCGGTGCCGCACCCCTCCACGCCGCGAGCCGGCCATGCCTCCGAAGGATGCCCAGGACGGCGACCGCGGCAAGCGCGGCAAGCGACGCCAGCAGGGCGAGCGCCGCCGGCGCGCCGAGGTCCAAGCCACCGGCGGGCAGGTACTGCCAGCGCCATTCGGCCGGTCCATTCGCCCATGGCTGCCGGGTCCAGGCGGCCAGCGCCAGCGCCGCGTTGGCGGCGGCCGCCACGATCAGGGCGAGGCGGCGGCGGGTCATCGCGGTTCCCGGGCGCCGTGACAGGCCACGGCCGGCGCCACGCCCGGCTCCGCGGCAGAGGGCCCAGGAGGAGTCCGGGTTAGCATAGCGGCGTGGATCTTCCGCCCCTGCCGGCAGCCGCGCGCCAGCTGACCCTCGACGGCTTCACCATCGGCCATGGCTCGGACACCACGGGCATGACCGGCGTCACCGTCGTGCTCTGCCCGGAGGGAGCGGTGGCGGCCGCGGAGCTGCGGGGCTCGGCGACCGGCACGCGGCAGTTCGATTCGCTGATCGGCAGCCATCACCTGGCGACCCGCGCCCATGCCGTGGTGCTGGCCGGCGGCAGCGGCTTCGGCCTGTCGGCCGCGGACGCGGTCGTGGAAGCGCTGGCGCGCGACGGGCGCGGCTTCGATGCCGGCGTGGCGCGCGTGCCGCTGGTGCCGACCGCCATCCTCTTCGACCTCGGCTTCGGCGACCCGCTGGCCCGTCCCGGGCGCGCGCTGGTCGAGCGGGCGCTGCACGAGGCCGCCGCCGGCGACGTGGCGGTGGGCAGCGTGGGAGCGGGGACCGGGGCAACCGTCGGCAAGGCCTGTGGCCGCGAATGCGGCATGAAGGGCGGCATCGGCTTCGCGAGCCTGGCGGTCGCCGGCGGCCCGACCGTCGCGGCGCTGGTCGCGGTGAACGCTTTCGGCGACGTCCGCGATCCCGAGAGCGGCGCGATCGTCGCCGGCTGCCGCGCCGCTGCCGGCTCGCGCCAGCTGGTGGGTGCCGAGCGCGTGCTGGCGGCGCTGCCGCCCGGAGCGCCGAATCCCTGGGAAGGCAACACCACCCTGGCGGTGGTGATGACCGATGCCGCGCTCTCGAAGCGCGCCGCGCTGAAGGTCTGCCAGATGGCGTTCGGCGGCCTCTACCGCGCCCTGGCGCCGGCGCTCACGCTCTACGACGGCGATCTCGTCGTCACCCTGGCGGCCGGCGAGCGGCCGGCGCACGTCCATCAGATCGGCGTGCTCGCCGAGCGCGCGGTGGCGGCGGCGATCCTGACCGGGGTCCGCGAGGCGGACGGCTTCGGCCTGCTGCCGGCGGTCCGTGATCTCGCGGCCTGAGGCTTCGCCGCTCGCCCGCGGCCCCGCGGCACGGCACTCGGGACGGGCGGCCTCCTCGGCCTCCTCTGCCAGGACCGTCAGATCACCTCGACCCATTCGAGGCAGAGCTCCGGGGCGCCGAGGATGCGGCGCGCCAGGGTCTGGAAGCCCTCTCCCGCGTCGGTGACGCAGAGGCGCAGATCGGCGTGCTCGCCGTCCCCGGGCGAGCCGTCGCCGGCGGGATGCGCGAGCCCGCGTTCGGCCAGGCCCTTCGCCACCGCCTCGGCGACCGCCTCGGCGGAATCGACCAGCCGCACTCCGGGACCCGCGACCCGCGACAGCACCGGCGCCAGCAGCGGATAGTGGGTGCAGCCGAGGACGAGCGTGTCGATGCCGCCGGCGAGCAGCGGCGCGAGGTAGCGGCTCGCCACCTGCTCGGTGACCGGATCGTCGTGCCACCCTTCCTCGACCAGGGGCACGAACAGCGGACAGGCGCGGCTGGCGATCTGCAGGTCGGGCCGCAGCCGGCGCAGCGCGCGGGGGTAGGCGTCCGAGCGCACGGTCGCCTCGGTGGCGATGACGCCCACGCGGCCGCCGCTCGCCGCCGCCGCCCGCTCGGCGCCGGGCTCGACGACGCCCCAGACCGGCACCGCCGTCTCCAGGTCCGGCAGCGCCAGGGCGGAGGCGGTGTTGCAGGCCACCACCACCGCCTTCACTCCGCGGCGCTCGAGGAAGCTCACGTTGCGCCGCGTGTAATGAGTGACGGTCGCCGGCGACTTGCTGCCGTAGGGCAGCCGCGCCGTGTCACCGAGATAGAGGATGGATTCCCGCGGCAGCCGCCGGCGCAGCGCCGCGACCACGGTCAGGCCGCCCACCCCCGAGTCGAAGACCCCGATGGCGTCCATCAAGGCGCGAGCAGGGTGCGGTCGGGCAGCAGCGGGCGGCTGGTGTCGAGATGACCGGAGAAGGTGATGCGCTGCGTGCCGTTCCACAGCAGCACGACACGATTCACCTGCGGTACGTTGAGCGCCAGCGAGTCGACCAGGCTGTAGACGCGCTGGATCTCCTCCGTCGAGCCCGATTCGGGCGGATCCTCGCGGTCGGCCCAGCGCAGGTCCACGAAGGCGGTGCCGTCGGCGGACAGCTCCACGCTGCCGAGCTTCACCTCCGGCGGAAAGGGCCGCACCAGCCCAGCCGGCGATGCTCCAGGCGGCGCGGCGGCCGGCGCCGCCGCCGGTCCGGCGAGCAGGGCCTCGAGCACCTTGCGGATGCGGTCTTTCGGGGCTTCGCTCACCTGCAGCTCGCGGCGCTCGCCGCGCAGCCCGCCGCCGCTGGCCGGGAAATAGAGATCGAAGGCGTGGCGCTCGGTGGGGGCGCCCGCCGCTCCCTCGGCGGCGCCGCGCCGGGGGGTCCGGCCACCGCCGCGGCCGGCCTGCCACCACCAGGCAAGGCCGCCGATCACCAGCAGCAGCGCGGCGGCGAGGACCCACCCAGCCGCGCGCCGGCTCATGGCGGATTCGGCGAGCCGGGGTTGGAGCGCACGGCGCCCTGGGGCGGCGGCAGGGGCGGGCTCGAACGCCGATCGACCTGGGACGCTTCGAGATAGCGGCCGACGGCCCGCACCAGCGCTTCGACGAGGTCGGCGCGGTAGGCCGGGTTCTGCAGCTTGGCTTCTTCGTCGGGGTTGCTGATGAACCCGAGCTCGACCAGCACCGCCGGCATGGCGGCGCCCATCAGCACCCGGAACGGCGCCTGCTTGACGCCGCGGTCCTTGAGCTCGAGCGCCTGGTTGAGCTCGGCCTGCACCAGCCCGGCGAAGCGCTGGCTCTCGGCGAGGTGATGGCTCTGCGCCAGGTCCCAGAGGATCATCTGCAGGTCCTGGGTCTCCTGGCCGGCATCGGCTGCCGGCGCCGCCGCCCCGCCCACGTTCTCGGTGGCCGCGGCACTCTCCGCACGGGTGTCGCTCGCCTGCGAGCTGAGGAAGTAGGTCTCGGCGCCATGCGCTCCCGATCCCAGCGATGAGTTGAGGTGCAGGGAGATGAAGAGGTCGGCCTTGTTCTGGTTGGCGATCGCCGTGCGGGCGTCCAGGGCCAGCTTGGTGTCGTCGTTGCGGGTCAGCACGACGCGCACCGGCAGCCGCTGGGCCAGGCGCGCCTCGAGATCGCGGGCGAGCACCAGCGTCAGCTCCTTCTCCGCGACCCCACCCGGGCCGATGGCGCCGGTCTCGGTGCCGCCGTGACCCGGATCGACGACGATGGTGCGGGTGCTCGAGCGCAGGTCCGCGACCGCGGCGGACGGACCGAGGGGCACCTGCGCCGCCGACTTGCGATGCACGTCGAACACCAGGCGGAAGGGGTTGTCGAGCAGGTAGCTCTCGACCTCCGCGTCGGGGACGAGCTGGATGCGCACCAGCTGCGGCGCGAAGGTCACGTCCTGCACCAGGCTGTCTTCCACCTTCTTGCGCACCGGCGGCGCCAGCCGATCGGCGAGCACCTGCACTTCGACGGCCCCGGGCAGCTGGTTGATGCGGTAGCGCGGCGTCTCGGGGAATTGCAGCACGACGGTGGTCATGCCCTGGAGGTGGACGACGTCGAGGGTCACCTTGATCTCGCGCGACTCGCGGCGAGAGATCATCAGGCGCGACTCTTCGGGCCGCCAGTCGAAGGAGTAGCCGGAGACCGCGCCCCAGGTCTTGCGCAGGAAATCGAGCGGCACCAGCGGCCCGCTCTCGTCCCGCACCGGCGGCTGCGACAGCGAGACGATGTCCTCGCCGACGGTGATGATGGCGTTGCCGATCCCGGTCACCACCTCGGTGGCCTCGAGCTTCAGGTCGTAGCTCTCGCCGTCGTCGCTGCCGAGCTGGCCGCCCAGGCTGTCGGCCAGCGGTTTGAGCGCGAACAGCGGGCCGCCGGGGGTGATCGTCACCGGCACCGCCAGCTCGCGCCCGTCGAGCACCACGACGGGGCCGCGCGGCGGTGCCTCCGGCCGTCCGATCTGGGCGGCCACCAGCAGGGGGAGGGCAAGGAGGAGGGTCGCCAGGAGAACCAGGCGGTGAAACTCGGTCACTCGCGAAGGATAACACCTCCGGAGGGCGGTGGATTCAGGGGTGTCGGACTGCGAGCGCTTCGCCCACAGGTCGGCCAGGAGGAGGACCATCCGCCGCGGAGGTAACTGGCCCCGGGACCGAATTTTGAAACCGGCCGGTCTTGTGTGGTACTCCTTGGCGCCACACGGGGAGCGCCAGGGCGGAGCGGAGCGACGCCAGCCGCCTGCGATCGGGGAGGAAGACGATGGATATCCGGCAGTTGCGGGTGGTGGTCCGCGCCAAGAGCTTCGAGCGCACGTGCCGCTTCTACGGCGAGACGCTGTCCCTGCCGCGGTTGCAGAACTGGGACCGCGAGGATGGGCGAGGGGCGCTCTACCAGGCGGGCGCGGCGGTGATCGAGGTGCTGGGGCGCCCGCCCGGCACCGCCGACCGGGACCGGGAGAGGGACGAGGCCTTCGACTACCAGGGGCCGCATCACAAGCTGGTGCTCGTCATGGCGGTGCCGTCCGCCGAGAAGGCCTACGAAGAGCTGCTGCAGCGGGACAAGAACATTCCCGGCGGGCTGCGGCAGGACGCCGACGGCTGCCTCCTCTTCGACACCCACGACCCCGACGGCGTGCGGATCGTGTTCAAGCAGATCGGAAGCTAGCAGCTCCTAGACCAGCGGCACCTCGCCGGATTGGCGCAAGGTGGGAGGCGTTCGCCAATCGATGCGATAGCACGGCGCGTCGGCCCGAGACCCGGGGCCGCCCGCCGGCGCTGTCAGCGCGTCGGCCGGTGGCGGGCTGGCCAAGGCCTCGAGCACGGCTGCGGTCACCAGGACCTCGTTCGCTCCGGCGGCGGCGCAGAGCGTCGACGAACGGACCACCGGCTGGCCGATGGCCGTGTACTCATGGCGGCGGTCGCTGCCGACGCAGCCGGCGAAGACCTGGCCCAGGTCGATGCCGATGGCGATCTCGAGCTGGGGCCGCTGCTGGCGGCTCCACTCGCCCTTCAGGCGCTCGAGACCACGCTGCATGGCGATCGCGGCCTGCACCGCCTCGTCGGCGTCATCCGGACGGCGGAGAGGCGCGCCCCAGAGCGCGGTCAGGCCGGTGCCGGTCAACTGGTCGAGGGTGCCGCCGTGCTCGAAGACGACGTCGACCACCTCGGAGAACAGCTCTTGCAGGAGCCGCGCGATCTCCTCGGGTCTCAGCTCCTCCGCCAGCTCGGCGACACCACGGATCTCGCAGCACAGGAAGGACACCTGGTGCCGGTCGCCGTCCAGCCGGATCCCGTCGTCGTGCTGACCGGCGATCTGGTCGGCGACGAACGGCGCGAAGTGGCGCTGGTAGCCGGCCTGCGCCAGCGCCTCGTCGCGCGCTCTCGCCATCAGCCAGAGGTTCTCGAGGGTGACCGCGACGATGCCCGCGAAGGCGGTCACGAACTCGAGCTCCTCGCGGCCCAGCGCCGCCGGCTCTGGCGCGGTCACGTAGAGCAGGCCCAGCGCCGTCGCCTGCATCCCCAGGAGCGGTGCGCAGATCGCCGTGCCGCGGTGCTGCGGATCACGCTCGGCCGCCGCCGCCGTACCGCCGCCGGTTCTCGGATCCCGCTCGCCGGCGCCGGTGCCTGTCCGCCGGTCGCGGCCCGCGGTGCCCTCCCGCAGGATGGAATCGGTGCCGCCGGCCGCGACC
>DATDGZ010000527.1:0-9467 GCA_036521795.1 Thermoanaerobaculia bacterium
GCTCGAGCAGGGTCTCGAGCGCCAGCCGGGCCAGCGGCAGCTGCTTGCGCTCCAGGTAGCGGCGCAGGGCCTTCTCGGCCTCGGCGGTGCGCTGCCGCTGGTCGGCCGTCGTGGCGTCCGCCGGTGGGGCGGCAGGGGCCGGCGTGGACGGGAATGGCGCCGCGGCGGGCGTGGCGGCAGAGCCGGCAGCGGCTCCGGCAGGAGGCGGCGCGGTAGGAGGCGGCGCGGACGGGGTCTGGGCCACAGCCGGACCGGCAGCGGCTCTGGCAGGAGGCGGCGCGGCAGGAGGCGGCGCGGACGGGGCCTGGGCCACAGCCGGACCGGCAGCAGTCTTGGCAGGAGGCGGCATGGACGGGGCCGTAGCCGCGGCCACGGGAACGGTAGCCGCCAATCGTTCCTTGATGCGGTCCAGGCCGGCCGAGCGCGGGTTCGCCGCTTCGATCTGCGCCACCAGCCGCCGCGCGTCGTCGAGCTTGCCGGCGGCGATGGCGCCCTCGGCGCGCGCCAGGTCCAGCGAGCTCTCGCTGACCCGCTTGGCGGCGCGCTCGATCTGGGCCAGCAGGTCGATGCGCTCCTCCCGCGACAGCTCGCTCGAGCTGCGCTGGCGCGGCGGCGCCTCCGGCCGCGCGGCGCCGCGGGCCCCGGGCGGCATCGTGACTTCCTGGGTCTCGACCTTGCTCAGGGCTTTCTCGACCCTCTCGAGCGCCATGATGAAGCTCACCGAGTCGGGGTAGCGCCGCTCCCGGTCGCGCTCCAACGCCTGCCGCACCACGCGGTCCAGCTCGACCGGCACCTCCACCGCCGGGTTGCGTCCGACCATCGGCAGCGGGTCCTCGGAGAGCCGCTTGAAGATGAAGCCGTGCGGGCTCTCCGACTCGAAGGGCGGCACGCCGGTCACCATCTCGTAGAGCACCAGGGCGAACGAATAGAGGTCGCTGCGGCGGTCGAGGATCTCGCCGCTCGCCGTGCCGGCCTGCTCGGGAGAGCAGTACTGGAGCTTGCCCATGAACATCCCGACCTGGGTGATCTCGAAGCTGCCGCTGCTGGTGCTGTCCTCCGGAGCCAGGTTCTTCGCCAGGCCCAGGTCGATGATCTTCAGCCACGCTTGCTGGCGGTTGTTCTCCATGATCATCAGGTTGTCGGGCGAGACGTCGCGATGGATGATGCCGGCCGAGTGGATCGCGCCCAGCCCGCGCAGTGCCTGGATGCCCAGCCGGATCGCGGTGCCCACCGGGAACGGGCCGCGCTCCCGCACCCAGTCGCCGACGTCCTGGCCCTGGATGTGCTCCCAGACCATGTAGAAGCTGCCGTCCGGCAGGCGCGAGAAGTCGTAGAGGATGGCGACGTTCGGATGCTTGATCTGGGTCGCGAGCCGGGCCTCGCGGACGAAGCGCTTCTGCGCCACCGGGTCGGCGGCAAGATCCTGGCGCAGGATCTTGACCACCCGCAGCTCCTGCAGGTGGACGTGACGCACGAGGTAGACCTCGCCCATGCCACCGCTGGCCAGGGGCTGGACGATCTCGTACTTGCCGTCGAAGATGGTCCCGGGCTCGCGAGAGCTCACAGCTGGTTCCCTTCGGGTCGACTCCTTGCCGGGCTATGCCGCGGCGACCCTGGTGCCGCAGGACGGGCAGAAGACCGCGCCCGGAGGCAGCTTCTGGCCGCAGTTGAAGCAGAAAGCGGCGCCGGCAGCGCCCCCGCCCCCCGGCGATTGCGGCCCCGGGGACGGCGCCGAGCCCGCGCCGGCCGCGGGCGGTGCCCCGGAAGCCGGCGCCGGCGAGGCGGTGGCGGCCGGCGGGGCCGGGGGCGCCGTCTGCGGCGCCGGGCTGCCGCCCTGCATCGCGTCGCGCATCATGCCCGGGAGCATCGCTCCCACGCCCGCTCCCATGCCGAGCCCGAGGCCGGCGCCGATAACGCCGCCGGCGCCGCCCGGCTGCTGGGCCGCGTCGCCGATCGCCCGCGCGGTCTTGAACTTGAGGTAGGTGTTCATGTCGCCGAGGGCGCCCATGCCGCTGCGCTCGTCGATCATCTTCTGCACTTCCTCGGGCGGCGTGATGGCGCCGAGGAAGAGGTCCACCAGCTCGATGCCGTACTTGCCGAAGTCGTCGGCCACCCGCGACTTGAGGCCCATGCCCAGCTCGTCGTACAGCTTCGGCAGGTCGAAGATGGAGGTCAGGTTCTCGCCCAGCACGTCGGTCAGGCGCGCCACGATGACGTCACGGAAGTAGCTCTCGACGCCCTCGGTCGAGTAGGCGCCGCGCGTGCCGACGATGCTGTTGACGAACAGCTGGGCGTTGGCGATGCGCACCGCGAACTTGCCGAAGGCGCGCAGCCGCACCATCGCCAGCTCCTTGTCGCGGAAGACCACCGGCTCCTTCGTGCCCCACTTGAGGTCGAGGAACGTCTTGCTCGAGACGAAGACCACCGCCGCCTGGAACGGCGAGGTGCCGCCGAACGGGATGCTGAGCAGCCGCGTCAGGATCGGGACGTTCTGGGTGGCGAGGGTGTGCCGGCCGGGGCCGAAGGTGTCGAGCGCCTTGCCGTCGCGGAAGAACACCGCCTGCTGGCTCTCCTCGACGATCAGCTGGCTGCCCAGCCGAATATCCCAGGTGCCGTCCGGCGGCACGCGCGCCACCATCGTCTGCCCCTCTGGATCGTGGTACTGGATGACGTCCATCGTTTCGTCTCCTGTGGCGGCCTCTGTGGCGGCCCATGTGGCGGCCCCTCTTGGCGGTCCCTCGTGGCGGAAGATCGCGGCCGGGGGGCCGCCCGCCTCGCGCGCGAGGGCGAAGGCGCTACGGGGCGATCTCGGTCATACCGGCTGCGCCGATTGCACCGCCTGGCTGATAACCTGGCGGCGCTGGCGCCACTTGTCGTCGAGGACATGGACCAGGTCGCGAACCCTGTCGAGGGCCGCCCCTTCACTACCGGCGTTGCCGGCGTTGCCGGCGGTTCCCGCGTTGCCTGAGTTGCCGGCCGTGGCCGCGTCGTCCTTCGCCGCTGCCGCACCGGGGCCGGGGCCGGCGTTACCAGCTGGCGCCGGCACGGCGGCGATCGCCTGCTCGACGGCGGCCACGTCCTCCACGATCCCCAGGTCGAAGGCATAGAGCCGCTCGAGCTCCGGCTCGTTGATCTTCACCGGATCGAAGAGGCCGGAGGCGCCGTAATCGCTGAAGCGGATCGTCTGCTGCAGGCCGTCGAGCTGCCGGTCGAGGCGGCCGAAGGCGGCGAGCGCCGCCAGCTGCCCGGCATCGGTGTAGTCCCGAGCGCGACTCGAGAGCAGGGCCTTCAGGCGCCCCAGCTCGGCGGCCAGATGCTCGCGCTGCAGCTTGTCGACGTCGCGCCGCAGCTCGCGGTCCTGGAAGCCCCGGTAACCCGGGATCTTGGCCCCCAGCCGTTCGAGGAGATTCCGCTGCCCCTGGGCTCGTTCATAGCCGTTGCTCATGGATTCCTCCTGGATGCCTTGCCCGCCAATGGTAGCAGAGGCGGGTAGTGTCCTAGATTGCTACTGGCCAGGACACTACCCACAGGCCCTTCCCCCTGCCGAGCGGCTCGTCCCTGGACCCACGACCGGCGCTTCCCGCGTTGCCGTGTTTTCGCTATCCTCCCCTACAGATCGATGGCTCCAGAGGGCGCTTCTCGCGGCCGGCAGCGGCCGCGGCGGGGCGCCGTTCATGGCGCCGCGGCACCACTCTTCATGATGCCCCGCCGCACCATCCGCGCGACCCGCTCCGCCCTGGCCGCTGTCGTTATGGCCGCCGCGGGCCTTGCCTCCGTCATGGCCGCGACCGTGCTTGCCGGCGGCTGCCGGGCGCCCGGGGAGAGCGCCGCGTCTGCCAGGACGGAGGCGGCCGGCGGGCCGCTCAACCTGCTGCTCGTCACCCTCGACACCGTGCGTTCGGACCACCTGGGTTGCTACGGCGATGCCGCCGCGGAGACACCTCACCTCGACGCGCTGGCGCGGCAGGGCGTGCGCTTCGCCCACGCCAGCTCGCCGGTGCCGCTCACCCTGCCCTCGCACACGACCATCTTGACCGGGCTGCTGCCGCCGCATCACGGCACCCGCAACAACGGCACCGCGCCGCTGGCCGCCGGCATCCCCACCCTGGCCACCGTGCTCGCCGGCGCCGGTTATCGCACCGCGGCGTTCGTGGCCGCCTTCGTGCTCGACCATCGCTTCGGGCTCAACCGCGGCTTCGCGGTCTATGACGACGAGATCGAGCGCCCGGCCGACGTCAGCTGGATGCTCGAGGCCCAGCGTCCCGGCGACCAGGTCGTGGACCGGGCGCTCGGCTGGCTCGCCGCGGCCGACGCTCGCCCCTTCTTCCTCTGGGTCCATCTCTACGACGCCCACGCCCCCTACAACCCGCCTTCGCCGTACCGCGAGCGCCACCCCGGCCGGCCCTATGACGGGGCCATCGCCTTCGACGACGCCCAGGTCGGCCGGCTGCTCGCGGCGCTCGCCAGCCGGGGGCTCGACGACCGCACCGTGGTGGCGATCGCCGCCGACCACGGCGAGTCGCTCGGCGAGCACGGCGAGCTGACCCATGGTCTGCTTCTCTATGAACCGGTGCTCTCCGTGCCGCTGCTGCTGCGCGCGCCCGGCCTCGCCGCGCGGCGCGTCGACACGCCGGTGAGCCTGGTGGATCTCGCCCCGTCGCTCGCCGGCCTGCTGCGGCAGCCGCTGCCGGCGCCGCCGGGCGGCGCTCTCGACGGCCGCGATCTCTCGGCCGCCCTGCTCGCCGGCCGGGAGCCGGCCCCGTCCGAGCTCTACGCCGAGACCCGCTATCCCGAGGTCTTCGGCTGGAGCCCGCTGTTCGCGCTGCGGCGCCGCGAGCTCAAGTACATCGCCGCCCCGCGCCCCGAGCTCTACGACCTGCACAGCGATCCGCACGAGACGCGGAACCTCGCGCCGCCCGCTGCGGCATCCGCGACGGTGCCCGCGGCATCCGCGGCGGCGCCGGCGGGTCCCGCGCAGGAAGAGACGACGCGGGGCTTCGCGGCGCGGCTCGCCACCATCGAGGCCAGTGCGCGGGCGCCCGGCTCGTCTTCTCCGGCGGCGGGCGCAGCGGGCGGCGCGGCGGGTACGGCCCCTGCCGCCGCCGCCATGCCCGATGCCGAGACCCGCCGCCGCCTGGCGAGCCTGGGCTACGCGGCCGGCGCACCGCCGCGGGCATCGGCGGGCCCGGGGAACGCAGGCCCGGGGAACGCCTACCGCCGCCACGGCCGCCCGCCCCTCGACCCGAAGCAGGGCGTCGCCCTGTTCCAGACCTTCCAGCGCGCCCACGCCGAGCTGCAGGCCGGGCAGACCGCGGCGGCGCTGGCCGATCTCGAGCCGCTGACCGCCGCCGATCCCGGCAACCCGGTCTTCCGCACCCGCCTCGCGCAGGCGCTGCGCGAATCGGGGCGGACCGACCGCGCCATCGCCCTCTACCGCGAGGTCGCCGCGCTCACGCCCACCGACCCGGAGGCCTGGTACAACCTGGCGGCGGCGCTGCAGGAGAGCGGCCGGACGGCGGCGGCGCGGGAAGCCATCGACAAGGCGGTGCGGCTCGATCCGGGCAGGCCCGAAGCACACAACACCCTGGGCATCGTCTACCTGGCGGAGCGCCGGCTCGAGCCGGCCCGGCAGGAGTTCCTGCGCGCCACCGCCGACGACCCGCGCAACGCACCCGCCTGGAACAACCTCGGCAACGTGCTGCGCAGCCTGCGCCGTCCGGACGAGGCCGCGGAGGCCTATCGCCGTGCCATCGCGGTCGCCCCGCATTACGCCGAGCCGCTCAACGGCCTGGGCGCCCTGGAGGTCGAGCGCGATCGTCCGGCCGCCGCCCTGCCCTTCTTCGAACGCGCCCTGGCGCTGGCCCCGGATCACCAGGAGGTGAGGCTCAACCGCGCCATCGCCCTGCAACTGGCCGGCGACGCCGCCGCCGCCGCCGGCGCCTACCGCGACTTCCTGCGCGTCACCGACCCGGAGCCGCGGCGGTTCGCGGAGCAGCGCCAGGCGGCGCGGCACTTCCTCGCCCAGATCACTCAGATCACTCGGATCGCCCAGCCCGCGTTGCCCGCCCCGCCACCGGGAGGGAGGTGATCGCCGGACTGCCCCCCATCATCCAAGCGCTCGAGCGCCGAGCCGTTCAGCCGCGCATGATCACGCGTGTCCTCCGGACACCAGCTTCCACGCGCGTCGCGGCGCGCCGCGATGCCTCGTACCGTGTTGCCGCGCGGGCCTTCACCCGCGGACTTGATTCAGTTTGACATCGGAATCCAAAAGGAGAGTGCGTCATGAATCGGAAGCAGAGGAAAGCGTCGAACCGGCTGGCGGCCGTCGCCGGGATCGCCCTGGCGCTGGCGGCCGGGGCGCTCGGCTTCGCGCCCCGCGCCTGGGCGCAGGCCGCCAGCGGCACCCTCGCCGGGCACGTCGTGGACAAGAGCGGCGCCGCCCTGCCCGGGGTGACCGTCACCGCCGTCCAGAAGGACACCGGCTACGAGCGGAACACGGTCACCGCCACCGACGGAGCCTTCCGGCTGGCGTCGCTGCAGGTGGGCAGCTATACCGTCAAGGCCGACCTGGCCGGCTTCGGCACGGTGACCGTCGACGACGTCAAGGTCGACGTCGCCAGCATCCGGAACCTGGAGATCTCGCTCGCGCAATCGGCGGTCTCGGAATCGATCACCGTGGTCGACGAGGCGCCGCTGATCGCCAACACCCCCGCGATCGGCGCCGTGGTGAGCCAGCAGGAGCTCGACAACCTGCCGCTCAACGGCCGCCAGTTCGCCAACCTGGCGGTGCTCGCGCCCGGCACCACGCTCGGCCACAACACCGATCCCACCAAGCCCGGCCAGCTGGTGGTCGAGCTCAACGGCGGCATCGGCCGCAACGTTAATTACATGATCGACGGCGGCGACAACACCGACGACACGATCGGCGGCGCGCTGCAGAACTTCAGCGTCGAAGGCGTCCAGGAGTTCAAGATCCAGACCATGGAGTACAAGGCCGAGTTCGGCCGTTCGACCGGCGGCGTGCTGTCGGTGGTGACCAAGTCGGGCACCAACCGGTTCGCCGGCAGCGGCTACGGCTTCTTCCGCAGCGACAGCCTCGACTCGCGGACGCAGAACGAGATCCAGAACGACGCCTCGAAGCAGCCGCTCGACCGCAAGCAGTACGGCGGGTCGCTCGGCGGTCCGATCATGCAGGACAAGCTGCATTTCTTCGTCACTTACGAGAAGACCGATCGCACGACCTCCTACATCGTCGACTCTCACTTCCCCATCGCCTCGATCGCCGGCCAGGCCGTGCCGACGCCGTTCAGCGATCAGCTCTTCAGCGGCAAGCTCTCCTACGACATCTCGCCCAAGCAGTACCTGCAGGTGCGCTACGGTTACCAGAAGAACACCGACGTGTACGGCGCCAGCCCGCTCGCCGCGCCGAGCTCGCTCGGCACGGTCACCAACAACTACAAGTCGCTGCTCGCCGGGCTCAGCTCCCAGATCGGCAGCGACATGCTGAACGAGGTGCTGTTCCAGTACAGCAAGTTCAACAACGCCATCACCGCGGACTCCAACCAGCCGTTCATCTACTATCCCTCCGGGTTCACCACCGGGCAGAACATCAACACCCCGCAGCACACCAATCAGACCAAGTACCAGTACAAGGACGACTTCGGGTTCTCGACCGTCCTGGGCGGCCAGCGCCACGACTTCAAGACCGGCGTCGCGGTCATCCACGAGCCGGTCCTGGGCGGCGACTTCACCACCGGCACCACCGGCCAGTTCTCGACCTTGACCGACCAGGTGGGATCGCCGATCACCGACATCACCATCTTCGGCGGCTTCAACGGCAACAGCGACCCGGTCGACCAGTACAGCGCCTACGTCCAGGACGACTGGGCGGTGTCCAGCCGGCTGACCCTGAACGTCGGCCTGCGCTACGACCTGTTTACCGGGTTCAACCTCGATCAGCGAAGTAATCCGATCTGGCAGACGCTCGCCACCCAGACCCAGTTCAACTTCCCCATCTTCCAGCAGTTCAGCGGCGGCCAGGGAGGGGTGCTGAAGGACGACAAGACGGACTTCGCGCCGCGGCTCGGCTTCGTCTGGGACACCGGCGGCGACGGCAAGCGCCTGCTGCGCGGCGGCTGGGGCATCTACTACGACTTCCCCTACACCAATGCCACGATCCTGTTCCCGTCGAGCGCCGTGCAGTCGAGCTACGGGACCGTCTACCACAACGCCAATCCGAACGGCATCAGGAACTCGGACGGCACCTTCTTCCAGCCCGGCCAACCGCTACCTCCGAACCAGCTGCCGAGCGCCTCGATCCCGCCGCCGAACGAGGTGGCGGCGCCGAACCTCTCCAACACGCCGCGCTCGTACCAGGGGTCCCTCGGCTATTCCTGGCAGGTCACCGAGGCGCTGGGAGTCAACATCGAGGGGGTCGACGTCGAGTACCGCGACCTGCCCTTCCGCTCCCGCGCCAACGTCGATCCCGTCACCCAGCAGCCGTTGTTCCCGCAGTTCGCGAACTTCCGCGTCTGGGAGAGCGACGGCACCGGCACCTACCGCGGCCTGAACCTCGGCCTCCGTTACCGGCTGAGCGGCAAGCTCACCATCCAGGGCTTCTACACCCTGTCGAAGGCCACCGGCATCACCCTCGCCGGCGCCGACGAGTTCCGCCTCACCGACGTCACCTACCAGCCGGACCTGCGCGGCGCGCGCGACGCCTCGATCGACCCGACCAACCCGCTGTGCGGCGGGTGCACCGGCCCGCTCAACACCGATGCCCGGCACCGGGTGAGCCTCGGCGCGGTCTACCTCGCTCCCTGGCAGATCAACGTGGCGGCCATGTTCCGCTATCACTCCGGCACGCCCTACATGATCACCGAGCCCTTCAACCTCACCAACCGGCAGATCTTCCTGCCGCCCGGCGTGGGCCTCAACTCGGGCCGCACCGGCTCGTTCGAGCAGTTCGACCTGCGCCTGTCCAAGCAGATCGCACTCTACAAGTCGGTGGCGATCGAAGGCATCGCCGAGGTCTTCAACCTGTTCAACGCCAAGAACCCGGCGGAGTACAACGGCGTCCTCGGCACCCAGGGCTTCGGCCAGCCCACGGTCTTCGCCGGCGGCGATCCGACGCAGGGCGAGCAGCGCCTGGCGCAGCTCGGCGTCCGCCTGAGCTTCTAGGAGCGGCGAGCCGCCCGCTCTTCCCGCTGCCGCTTCCGCTTCCAACCTTCCCGGGGCGCCTCGGCGCCCCGGGAGGGTCGGCGGGCGGCCGGCGCCGGCCGCCTTCTTGCAGGGAATCGAGCCCTGGAGCCCGGCAGCCCGGGCCAAGGAGCCTTCATTGAGCTTGCGCAGCTTCCTCGCCGCCGCCGCCGTCGCCGTCCTGCTGATCGTGGCGCTTGCCGCCGCCGCGCTCTACCTTGCGTATCGCAAGCTGCGCCGCATCCGCATCGCGAGCGATTCCGACTTCT
>DATDGZ010000528.1:0-7494 GCA_036521795.1 Thermoanaerobaculia bacterium
GGTCCCGGCGTCGCGGCCGGCTCCGGCCGGGCAGCGGTCGCGAGAGGCTCCGGCCCGGCCGGCGTCTCCGGCGCGTCCGGAGGCATCGGTTCGTCGGGCGTCGGCAGGACCGTGGGTGGGCCGGACGGCTGCAGATCGGTGAGCGAGAGCAGCACCAGCATCAGCGCCACGCCGTCGCCGATCGCGTGGTGGATGCGCGCCAGCAGTGCGCAGCCGCCGCGGTAAGGCTGCAGCAGGCGGAACTCCCACAGGGGGCGGTCGGAGGCGAGCGGGGCGCTCATCAGCTCGCCGACCACCGCCGCCAGCGCGCCGTCGTCCCCGGGTGCGGGCAGAGAGGCCGCCAGCACGTGGCGGTCGAGGTCGAAGGCGGGGTCGTCCTCCCAGCGCGGGTGGTCACCGCGCCCCGCCACCACCCGCTGGCGGAAGCGGCGGATGGGGAGGAGGCGGCGGCGCACGATCGCCTTGATCCGCTCGACGTCCACCGGCTGGTCGAGGACCAGCACGCCGTTGATCTGCATCAGGTTGGCAGGCTCGTCCATCCGCAGCCAGGCATGGTCCACGGGCGACACCGGCTCGGAGGCTGGCGCCGGCCGGCCGCGGGGCGCCGGCGCCGGCGGCGAAGCCGGAGAAGCGGGCGAAGCGGCGGATGCGGGCGGAGCGAAGGTGCTCACGGTCGTTAGTGTACGGGAAAGCGGGTGGCGCCGGCCTCGGCGCCCGCGGACAAGGCGACGCGGCCGGCAGGTCGATCCCGATCGCGGCAGGAGGTTGGTCAGTCAGCGGCTCGTCCCTGCCGTTCCCGAAGCAGGCTCGCTTTTTACCTAATGCAGCACCGTCAATTTATGAAAGAGTTTGCTCGCAACCACAAAGGGGCGCCAAAATGGCTCTTGCACAGTACCCGAATCCGCTCGCCTTGCTCGCTTGGAAGGTGCCCGCGACGATGGCGATGGTCGCGAGCTGGGTCCTGGCCCTGGCGCCGGTACCGGGCATGGCCTTGCCGGCCGCGCCGGCTGCGATCGCCGGGCCGGCCATGCCAGCTCCACCCACCGTGGCGGCCGCGCCGCCGTTGGTCACCGCGCGGCCAGCGCCCCCGTCTGCCCCACCAACCCCGCCAACCCCGGCGGCCCCGGCGACCCCGGCGACCCCGGCGATCCTTGCGCCCCAGGAGCGCATCCGCTTCGAGGAGATCAGCGTGCGGGCGGGAGCCCACATCCCTCACCACGCGCGCATCTTCGCGGCCAGGAACGGCGGCGTGCTCAGCCTGTTCCCGGGCGGCGGCGCGGCGGTGGCGGTTGGCGACTACGACAACGATGGCTACGACGACGTCTTCATCACCGAGTCGGGGACCGATCAGCCGAACCACCTGCTGCACAACAACGGTCCGGACCGGGACGGCCACATCACCTTCACCGACGTGACGGCGGCGGCGGGAGTGGGCGGCGGCAACGAGGCGCGCTCCGAGGTCACCGGCGCCCTCTGGTTCGATTACGACAACGACGGCCGCATCGATCTGCTGGTGATCCGTTACGGCACGCCGATCCTTTACCACAACGAGGGCAACGGCAGGTTCCGCGACGTCACCGCCGCCTCCGGCCTCGACCGCAAGCCCGGGAACACCGTGGCGGTCATCGCCTTCGACTACGACAACGACGGCAACCTCGACCTGCTCTTCGGCAACTATCTGAAGGCGGTCGACCTGTTCGATCTCAAGGACCCGCACGTGCTGCCGAACTCGATCGAGCATGCCGACAACGGCGGCGGCGTGACCCTCTGGCGGAACCAGGGCAACGGCACCTTCGTCGACGTCACCGACAAGGCCGGGCTCGGCAGGCTCCCCGGCTGGATCCTCGCGCTCGGGCACGCCGACCTCGACAACGACGGCTGGCAGGACCTCTACCTGGCCGGCGACTTCGGCACCGACTACCTGTTCCTGAACAACCGCAACGGCACCTTCCGCGACGCCACCGCCGCGGCCATCGGCTACGACAGCAAGCACGGCATGAACGTCGACTTCGCCGATTACGATCACGACGGCTGGCTCGACATCTACGTCACCAACATCACCGACGACTTCATGCAGGAAGGCAACATGCTGTGGCACAACAACGGCATCGACGCGCGCGGCAGGCTGACCTTCACCGACGTGTCGCGCGAGACCGGCACCTTCTCGACGCTGTGGGGCTGGGCCGCCAAGTTCGCGGACTTCGACAACGACGGCTGGGAGGACCTGATGGCCGCCAACGGCATGCACACGGCGGGCGACCGCAACTACGTGCCGACCCTCGGCAAGGCGATCACCCGGCCGGGCTTCGACTTCTCGGACCTCGAGGCGTGGCCCGAGATCGGCGACATGACCTGGAGCGGCCACCAGAAGAAGAAGCTCTTCCGCAACGCCGGCAACGGCACCTTCCAGGAGATCGGCGCCCTGGCGGGAGTCGACAACGACCTCGATGGCCGCGGGATCGGCGTCGCCGACTTCGACAACGACGGTCTGCTGGACTTCGTCCAGACCAACCGCGACCAGCCCTCGCTGCTCTACCACAACCGCACCGCCGGCGCCGGCAACTGGATCGAGCTGAAGCTCGCCGGCGTGAAGTCAAACCGCGACGCCATCGGCGCCCGCGTCACCCTGCGCGCCGGCGGCCAGCGCCTCATCCGCGAGGTCAACGGCGGCAACGGCTTCGAGAGCCAGAGCTCGACCCGGCTGCACTTCGGCCTGGGGACGGCCGCCCGCATCGACGAGCTCGAGATCCGCTGGCCGAGCGGCCTGGTCGAGAAGCTCCCCACCGCCGCGGTGCCGGTCAACCGCATCTACCGCGTCGAGGAAGGCAGAGGCGTCGTCGGCCTGCTGCCGCAGCGCGCCGCGAGCGAGGGCGGCGTCAGGTAACAGAAGCAGGGAGACAGGAAGCAGGGAGCCAGGAAGCAGGGAGCCAGGAACCAGGGAGCCAGGAACCAGGGAGCCAGGAAGCAGGGAGGCAAGGAAGTAGGGAGGCAAGGAAGTAGATAGGCAAGGAAGTAGGTAGGCAAGGAAGTAGGTAGGCAAGGAGGCAAGGAAGCAGGGAGGCGGGTAAGGCAGCGGCACGTACCCGGCGGCCGGTATGCCGTCCCCGGGTGCACTACACTAGGGCCTCTCTTCTTGGAGGTCCAAGCGTGAGCCCAGCCCGCGTCGTCGCGTCTGCCGGTTGCCGCCCTGCCTGCCGCAGTCTCTTGCGCCTCACCTTCCGCTGCAGCTGCTTCACCTTCTTCGGACTGCTCGCCGGCCTGGTCTTCGCCGAGCTCCGGCCGGTCCTGGCCGAGCCTCTGGCGGAGCCAGCGGCCACGGCGGCGCCGGGCGCCGCCGCCGGCGGGCTCGATCCCGGCCTGCTGTCGACGCTGCGGTGGCGGTTGATCGGGCCGTTCCGCGGCGGGCGGACGGTGGCGGCCGTGGGGGTGCCGGGGCAGCCGGACGTGTTCTACGTGGGGGTCAACAACGGCGGCGTCTGGAAGACCGACGATGCGGGCAGGACCTGGCGGCCGCTGTTCGACGCGCAGCCGACGCAGTCGATCGGCGCGCTCGCGGTGGCGGCTTCGGACCCGCGGGTGGTCTACGCCGGCAGCGGCGAGGGGTTGCAGCGCCCCGACCTTTCGGTGGGCGACGGCATCTACAAGTCGGCGGACGGCGGCGAGACCTGGGAGCATCTCGGGCTGCGCGACGGCCAGCAGGTCCCGGCGCTCCTGGTCGACCCGCACGATGCCAACCGGGTGTTCGCGGCGGTGCTCGGGCATCCCTACGGCCCGAATGCGGAGCGGGGGGTGTTCCGCTCGACGGACGGCGGCCGCAGCTGGGAGAAGGTGCTGTACCGCGACGAGAACACCGGCGCCGTCGACCTGGCCTTCGACCCCGCCGATCCGCGCATCCTCTATGCCTCGCTGTGGGCCGCGCGCCAGGCGCCCTGGGAGATCGGCGCCTCGTTCCAGGTGCCGGGGAGCGGGCTCTACAAGTCGACGGACGGCGGCGGCAGCTGGCAGCCGCTGACCCGCGGGCTGCCCTCGGCCGCCGAGGGCCTGGGCCGGATCGGCATCGGCGTGGCGCCCAGCCGGCCGGGCCGGGTCTACCTGCAGGTGGACGCCGACGCCAGGCATGGCGGGCTCTACCGCTCGGACGACGGCGGCGCCAGCTGGCAGAGGGTGAATTCCGAGCCGCGGATCTGGGGGCGCGGCGGCGACTTCGACGAGGTCAGGGTGGACCCGAAGGACCCGGACAAGGTGTACGTCTGCAACACCTCGACCTACCGCTCGACCGACGGCGGCGTGAGCTTCACCGCCTTCAAGGGAGCGCCGGGCGGCGACGACTACCACCGCATCTGGATCGACCCGGACCGCCCGCAGGTGCTGCTGCTGGCCGGCGACCAGGGAGCGGCGGTCAGCCTCAACGGCGGCGTGACCTGGAGCTCCTGGTACAACCAGCCGACGGCGCAGTTCTACCACGTGATCACCGACGACCGCTTCCCGTACTGGGTGTACGGCGGCCAGCAGGAGAGCGGCTCGGCCGGGATCGTCAGCCGCGGCAACGACGGCGAGATCACCTTCCGCGATTGGCACCCGGTGGGCGCCGAGGAGTACGGGTACGTCGCCCCCGACCCCCTGCACCCGAACCTGATCTACGGCGGCAAGGTGCAGCGCTTCGACTGGGCGACCGGCCAGGTGCAGGACGTGTCGCCGGAGGCGGTGCGCTCGGGCGAGATCCGCTACGTGCGCACGCTGCCGCTGCTGTTCTCGCCAGTCGATCCGAGGATCCTCTACTTCGGCGCCAGCGTGCTGTTCAAGACCACCGACGGCGGCCGCAGCTGGCAGACGATCAGCCCCGACCTGACGCGCCGGAAGCCGGCCGTGCCGCCGGTGCTCGGACCGTTCGCCGCCGGCGATCCGCAGCACGGCGCTCACCGCGGCGTGATCTACACCGTCGCGCCGTCGTTCCAGGACGTCGACCAGCTGTGGGCCGGCACCGACGACGGGTTGATCCAGCTCACCCGCGACGGCGGCCGGCACTGGCAGGACGTGACGCCGCCGGCGCTGACGCCGTGGAGCAAGGTGTCGGTCATGGAGGCGTCGCACTTCGATCCCGCGGCGGCCTACGCGGCGGTGAACCGCTTCCGGCTCGACGACCTGCGCCCGCACGTCTACCGCACGCGCGACTACGGCAAGAGCTGGCAGGAGATCACCCGCGGCATCCCGGACGGCGAGGTGGTGAATGCGGTGCGCGGCGACCCGGTGCGGCGCGGGCTGCTCTTCGCCGCCACGGAGCGCGGGGTCTACGTCTCGCTGGACGACGGCGACAGCTGGCAGTCGCTGCGCCTCAACCTGCCGGCGACGTCGGTGCGCGACCTCGCGGTGCACGGCGCCGACCTGGTGGCGGGCACGCACGGGCGCTCGTTCTGGGTGCTCGACGACATCTCGCCGCTGCGGCAGCTCGACCCCGGCATGACGGCGGCGGCGGCGCCCCCGGCGCACCTGTTCCGGCCGGCGGCCGCCTGGCGCCTGCGGCGCGGGCTCTATACCGATACGCCGCTGCCGCCCGACGAGCCCGCGGGGCAGAACCCGCCGGACGGGGCGGTGATCGATTACCTACTGCGTGGTGGGCCCGCGCCGGGTGCGGGGGCGCCCGTGGGCTTGCCGGCGGCGTCCGGGACCGGCGCCGCGGGTGAGGTCGTGCTCGAGATCTTCGACGCCGCCGGGGGCCTGGTGCGGCGCTTCTCGAGCGCCGACCGGCCGGCGCCGGTGGACCCCCGGGAGCTGCCCATCCCGATGTACTGGGTGCGGCCGGCGGCGGCGCTGCCGGCGGCGCCGGGGATGCAGCGCTTCGTCTGGGACCTGCGCTACCCGCCCCCGGATGCGCTCAGCCATGAGTATCCGATCTCCGCCGTCGTCCACGACACGCCGCCGGAGCCGCTCGGTCCGCTGGTGCTGCCGGGGACCTACCAGGTGAAGCTGACCGCCTTCGGGCAGAGCTTCACGCAGCAGCTCGAGGTGAGGATGGACCCGCGGGTGCGGACGCACCCGAACAGCCTCGCCGGGCAGCTGAAGCTGGCGAGCGGCATCGTCGAGGCGATGGCAGGAGACGCGGCGGCGCTGCGCCAGGTCAAGGGCGTGCGCGGCCAGCTCGCGGCGCTGCCCGCGAGCGCCAGGAAGGGGGCGCTCGGCAAGGCCGTGGCGGCGTTCGACGCCAAGGCCGCGGCGATCGCCGGGTCGGCGGGCGACGAGGAGGGGGCGGCGCCGGCGCCGCCGGCGCCGCCCGGCAGGCGGCGAGGCGCGGCGGCCGCGGACCTGGCGCAGCTCAACGACGACCTGGGCCGCCTGCTGGTGCTGCTGAACGGCGCCGACGAAGCGCCCACCACGCAACAGCAGGCCGGCTTCGCCGAGCTCGAGCGCCGCCTCGGCGGCGCGCTGGCGGCCTGGGACGAGCTGCGCCACCGGGGCCTCGAGCGGCTCAACGCCCGGTTGCAGAGCGCGGGGGTGGCGCCGGTGGCGGTGGAGTAGGGGCGCGGGCGGCGGCCCGGTGCCGATCAGGCCGAAATCTGGCCGTCCACCATGGGAGGTCCCTCGGATACCTCCGTTTCAGGGCGCCCAGGCGGACGCCGGCGCGCGGCCATCCAACCGAGGCATGCGGACAGGATCTTTCCCAGGCGCTGAGCAGGGCCTCGACCCGGGGGCAGCGCGGATGCGGCTGACCATCGCGCCGGCTCGACCCTCGGCCGAGCACCGGCCTCGAAGGCGGGCACCACAGTCGATCGGATCGCCCTACCACCGCTGAGGTCCGGCCCACTCGCCGCGCCTCGGTCACTCTGGCCGCTTGCTGCACGTGGGCCGGCCATGCCAGCCAGGCCGTCCGAGCCCTCCGCGCGGGCCGAGCCGGTCGCACGACCGCCGGTCTCTACCGCACTATCGAGCTCAGCATCGCCCGTGCGGTACCAACCGAGGAAGCGAACATGAGGATTGACCTCCCCGCCCCAGGTCAGCTCTTGCAGTGCTTCGCGTGGTACGTCGAGCCGTAACGGTCGATAGCTCAGGATGCCCATCCGGCGTGACTCGAGATCGTTCAGCCACTCCAGCCGCGCTTCCATCACCGGGAAGTCGCCGCGAAAAGAGCCACAGGCCGAGCACTCGGCGGCCCAATACGCATATTCGACAGTCTTGCTGTATCGCCACCGGATCACCGTCAGGCGGCGGTCGCCGGCGGCGCGCCAGGCCTCCACCGCCGCCGAGAGAGCGGGGATCATCGCATCCGGGATGCGAGCCAGCGGGAGGAGCGCCTGGTAGTAGGTCCAATCGGGCCGCGACCAGTCGGAGACCTCTCGATCCGGAAAGACGATGCCGGTCACGGTGTCGAGCGAGGCGTGACAGCGCCAGCAGGTGTCTCTCATGATCTCGATCCCGATCGTCTGCACGCCTTCGCAGGGTCCGTGATAGAACCAAAGAGATTTTCGCCGCGAAGAAAAATCTGCGATTACTTGAACTCCC
>DATDGZ010000529.1:0-1764 GCA_036521795.1 Thermoanaerobaculia bacterium
TTCATCGCCGCGGTCTTCCCGAGCTGCTGAGCCCTACGGCCGGCCGGCCGGCGCTGCCGCTCTCTAGGCGGTCGTCGTGCAGTGGGGGATATGGCAGGAGACGCACCCCGAGCCGATCGAGCAGTCCTCGCCGGAGGGCAGATAGGCGCCCCTCACTCTCGGGAGGCCGCCCTCGAGCACCTGGATCGATTCGCGGCGGAGCGTCAACTTCGTTCGTGCCTTGAGCTGCTTCTTCATGGGTTCTCCTTCGCCTCGCTCGCTGGCGCCTTCCTCCTTGCCGGAGGGGCGCAGCGACCGATTCCTGTAGCGTAGGTGCGGGCCGCCACCGCCGGCGGGACGGGTGATCCAGGACCTGTGGCGGACCGCCGCGCTACTGCCAGGCGGCCAGCGCTTCGCGCGCCGCGGCGCGGAGGTCGTCGAGCGCTTGCTCGACGCGGTCACGGTGGGTGCGGAAGGAGAGGATGCAGATGCGCAGGGCGAAGCGGTCGCCGAGCATGGTGCCGGTCAGGTAGACGCGCCGGCGGGCGTTGACCCGCGCCAGCCAGTCGCGATTCAGGCGATTGACGCGATCTACGTCTTGGTTGCCGGCCGCGCCGGCCGGGGCGGGCGGGTCTCCCGGAGCCAGGCGGAAGGCCAGCAGCGACAGCTCGGGCTCGGCCAGGATCTCGACCTCCGGCATGGCGCGCAGCTGGTCGGCGGCCCACCGCGCCAGGTCGAGCTTCTCGTCCAGGGCCTGGCGGAAGGGCGCGGCGCCGAGCAGCTTGAGCGGCAGCCAGACGCGCAGGCCGCGGAACGGGCGCGACAGCTCGGGAGAGATCTCGCAGAAATCGATCAGCTCGTCGTCGTTCGACAGCGGCGGCATGTAGTCGGCGGTCACGCCGTGGGCGCGGCGCAGCGCCGCGCCGTCGCGGACCAGGAGAGCGCCGGTGCCGTACGGCAGGAAGAGGCTCTTGTGCGGATCGAGCACGATCGAATCGGCGCGCTCGATGCCGGCGAGGGCTCGCCGCCCGCGCTCGGTGAGCAGGAAGAAGCCGCCGTACGCCGCGTCGGCGTGGAGCCAGAGCCGGTGGCGCGCGCAGAGGTCCGCCAGCGGACCGAGCGGATCGACTGCGCCGGTGTTGGTGCTGCCGGCGTTGGCGACCACCAGGAAGGGCTCCCGGCCTCGGCGCCGGTCGGCGGCGATCGCCTCCTCGAGCAGGTCCAGGCGCAGCCGGAACGCCGCATCGCTGGGGATCGAGCGCACGCTCGACGGCGGGAAGCCCGCGAGCAGCGCGGCCTTCTGCACCGAGTGGTGGGCCTGGTCCGACGCGTAGAGGGTGCCGGCCAGGAACTGCTCCGGCAACCGCTCGCGCCGCGCCGTGACCACCGCGGTGAAGTTGGCCAGCGAGCCGCCGCTGGTGAGCTGGCCACGCGCCGCTTCCGGGTAGCCGGCCAGGCCGGCGAACCAGGCGACGACGTTCGCCTCCAGCTGGGCGAGCGCCGGCGCGGCGGCGAACACGCCGACGTAGCGGTTGACGGCGTCGGCGATGAGATCGGCAACCGCGGCATGCGGCAGCCCGCCGCCCGGGATGTAGGCGAGGTAGCCCGGCCCGGCGGTGTTGAACGACTTCGGCACGGCGCGCTCGAACAGCAGATCGAGGACCTCGTCCAGCGGCGCCGGCCGTTCGGGCAGTGGCTCGACCAGGGAACGGGCGACCGCGGCGCCACCTTCCGTGTCGGCGGCGGGTTGGTGCGGCAGCGAATCGAGGTGCGGCGCGATGCGGT
>DATDGZ010000530.1:0-18563 GCA_036521795.1 Thermoanaerobaculia bacterium
AGCGCGCCACCGCGAGGGCCGCGCGCCGCGAGCCCTGGCGGCTGCGGTGGCCGGCGGGTTGGCGCTGGTGGTTGGAGCCGAGCTGCTGCTTGCTCATCTGCCGGCCAATCCGCCGATGCCGAGGCGGCTCGCCCTGCCCCGCCCGGCGCCGCTGGTGCTGCTCACGAGCGAGGCGGGCGGCACTCGCGTCGCGGCGCTCGGCCGGGCGCTGCCCCCGAATCTCGCCTCGCTCTACGACCTGACCGACGCGCGGGTGTACAACCCGATGGCGCCCGCGGCATACCTCGCGCTGCTGGCGCCGATCACCACCGCCTGGTGGGGTGAGATGCCGGAGCTGGGAGCTCCCGGCGACTTCCTGTACCGCCGGCTGGGAGTGCGCTACCTGCTGGTGGCGCCGGGAGAGCGCCTGTCGGCGCCATGGGTGCTACGGCTTGCCGATCCCAGCGGCTGGGTCTACCGGCGCATCGGCGCCTGGCCGCGGCTGTACACCGCTCGCGCGGGCGTCGACAGGCCGCTGCCCGGCGGGCTGCTCGGACTCAGCTTCGGCGACGACGAGATGGCGGCCCGCGCCAAGGTGGCGAACCAGGACACGGAGCTGGTGGGAAGCGTCTACCAGGACGGCGGATGGCGCCTCCTCCTCGACGGCCGGCGGGCGCCGCCGCCACCGTCGCGACAGTTGCTCGACGCGCCACTGGCCGGACCTGCCGGAGAGCTGCGCGTCGATCTCCTCTATCGGCCGCGCGGCTTCGTGGCCGGAATGATCGCCGCCGCCCTGGCCTGCGCCGCCGCGATCGCCTGCTGGGCGCCCGGGCCGCCCGGGCCGCCCGGCACATGGGCTCGACGGCCCGGATGAAGGTGCCGCGGGCGATGGAAGCGCACCGCCCGCGGGGCTCTCGCCCAGAGGCAGGCAGAGGTACCTGACCACGATCGAACCGGCTACAATGGGTGGGTGAGTGAGAGCCCGAAGCTGAGCCTCCGCTGCCCCGACTGCGGCTCCGACTTGGTGGTCGACGCCGCCACGGGCGAGGTGCTGTCCCATCGCCGCCCGAAGCAGCCCCCGGCAGGAGGCAAGGACCTGGACTCGCTGCTGCAGGGCCTTGACCAGGACAAGGCCCGCGCCGAGGACGTCTTCCAGCGCGAGGTCGCGGCGATGAAGGACCGCGACCGCCTGCTGGAAGAGAAGTTCAAGGAGGCCCTCCGCCGCGCCGAAGAGGACCCCGACCAGGGGCGGCCGCCGCGCCCCTTCGACCTCGACTGAGCAGGAGTCAGGTCCGCGGGCGGTCCGCGACCTGCCGTTCGGGGCTGGTGGGCTGACTCTTGAAGCTCGAGTAGGTGGTGAACCCGCCCAGCAGGCCGGTGGCGAGGGTCAGCCGGAGGGTGGGCGGGAGGACCCCAGTGGCGACGCCGATCTCCATCGCCGCCAGCCCACCCGAGCAGGAAAGACTAGGAGTCATTGGCCGCTCTCGTGGGAGCCGCGATCGAGGGCGGACTCTACCGCCGCTGAAGCAGGATGATAGCGAGATCCTGCGATCCAAGGAATTGAATCGAATGCGTGTCTGGTCGCCGGCGGCCGCGAATGCTAGAATGAAGTGCGGTTTGGCCGCTTGCCCCCTCGCCGCTGTGGCCCTATCCCAACCGCCCCGCCGCCGCTCCCGCCCACAGAGCTGCTTCGCAGGTATCGCTGGTCAACGACATGCGGCGAGATCCGACGAGCCCCATTCAGGGCTCGAGAAAGGGAATACATCTTGAGTCCATGGTGGCAACGCCCCACATCCGAGGGCGCCGCGAACGAAGAGAAGCAAGAGCAAGCAGACAAGAGTGACCAGACGCCGGCCCTGCCGGCAAAGCCCGCCTCCCCGGCGACCGCGCCGACCTCCCCGACCTCAGACAGGGACGCCTCCTCCCGCTTCCTCTCGGAGGGCGTCGAGAGCGTCGAGGGCATCGCCGGCACGCATCGCGCGTCCGACAGCTTCCACGCCGGCAGGACGGGCGACGCCGGAGCGGCCGCCCCGGTGACTCCTGCCGCCGGCCCGGCGCCCGAGGCCGAGCCCTTCGCGACCCGCAGAGCTGACACGTCCCACCCGGCGCAGCAGCTGGATCTCCAAGCGTCCCCTGAGCCCTCCGAGCCCTACCGCGCCTTCTGGCAGCCGCGCGAGCCGGCCCCTTCCCAGGAGGCCGCGCCCGGGCCACTCCAGCAGGCCGCCGCGGCAGCTCCCGGCGCCGCTTGGCAGGCGCCCGAGGAGACCGATCTCGGCAGCGCGGCGGCGCCCGCGCCACCGGCGGCGGAGCCGGTCGAGAGCGCCGGCGATCTCGGGTATGAGGCGGCCGCTCGCTCTCGCCGTGAGCCGCGGGGGCCGCGTCCGATCGCCGCTCCGTTCCAGCCATCCGAACCGGCCGAGCCGGCGGCATCCGAACCGCTCGAGCTCGAGCTCGAGGCCGAGGCCGAAGGCGACGGCGAGGCCGAGGAGCGTGACGAGGAGAGCCGGCCGGAAGTGAAGAAGAAGCGCTCGCGCCGCAGCCGCGGCGGCCGGCGGAAGAACGGCCGCACCCCCGCCGGCGCCGCCGGCGCTGGCGGGGCCGATCCGGCCGAAGAAGACGACGACGAGGACGCCGGGCCGGAGGAGCTGGCGGCGCAGCCCGCGCCCGCGCCGCCTGCATCGTTGGCGCCGGGCCCGCTGCAGCTCACGCCGCGCGCCACCCGCGCCGGCGAGAGCTACGTCATCTCGGCCAACGATCTCGATTCGGCGAGCCGCGAGATCATCATCTCCGTCCCCGACCGCCAGCGTCCGCAGCACGAGGAGCGGAAGATCGCGGTGTTCTGCGACTTCGAGAACATCGCCCTCGGCGTGCGGGACTCGGAGATCAGCAAGTTCGATATCGGCCTGATCCTCGAGCGGCTGCTCGAGAAGGGCAAGATCATCGTCAAGAAGGCCTACGCCGATTGGGAGCGCTACAGCGACTACAAACGCCCGTTCCACGAGGCGGCGATCGAGCTCATCGACATCCCGCAGAAGTTCTACTCGGGCAAGAACAGCGCCGACATCAAGATGGTCGTCGACGCCATGGACATGTCCTACGCCAAGGAGCACCTGGACACTTTCGTGATCCTCTCGGGCGACAGCGACTTCTCGCCGCTGGTCTCCAAGCTGAAGGAGAACAACAAGTACGTCATCGGCATCGGCGTCAAGAACTCCTCCTCCAACCTGCTGGTCGACAACTGCGACGAGTTCATCTACTACGAGGACATCTGGCGCGACGCGCAGAAGGGGCCGAAGCTCGACGGCTTGAGCAAGAAGACCGCGGAGGCCTTCAGCCTGATGGTCGAGTCGATCCAGGCGCTGGTGCGCGAGAACAAGGACGTCCTCTGGGGCTCGATGATCAAGCAGACCATGCAGCGCAAGAAGCCCTCCTTCAACGAGGGCTACTACGGCTACAGCACGTTCTCGGAGCTGCTCGAGGACGCCGAGCGCAAGAACATCGTCAAGCTGAAGAAGGACCAGCGCTCCGGCACCTACATCGTTACCGGCTTTGCAAAGAGCGGCGATGCAGGGCCCGGACGGCGACAGGCTTAGGCCGGCGGCGCCGCCGGTGGCGCGCCCGATGCCCGCCGCCGGCGCCCCGCACGTCGCGGTCGTCGGCGCCGGCGCTTTCGGCGGCTGGCTGGCGCTCTGGCTCTGCCGGCGCGGCGCCCGGGTGACGTTGCTGGACGCGTGGGGGCCCGGCAACTCGCGCTCGAGCTCGGGCGGCGAGACCAGGGTCATCCGCGGCATGTACGGCCGCGACGGCCTCTACACCGAGTGGGTGGCGCGCGCGCTCGTCCTCTGGGCCGAGGCCGAGACGCTCTGGGGGCGGCGCCTCTACCATCCGACCGGCGCGCTGTGGATGTTCAGCGGCGACGACGGCTACGCCCGCGCTTCCCTGCCGCGTCTCGCGGCTGCCGGCTTGAGCGCCGTGGAGCTGGATCTCGCCGGCGCCGCGGCGCGCTTCCCGCAGGTCTCTTTCGACGGCGTCGACAGCGTGTTCTACGAGGAGCGGGCGGGCTACCTGGCGGCGCGCCGCTCCTGCCGGGTGGTCGCCGCGGCGGTGGCCGCCGCCGGCGGCGAGGTGCGCGAGGTCGCCGCGGCGCCCGGCGCGATCGTGAGCGGGCAGGGGCGCGCCGGGGACGGGGAGATGTCTGCCTTGCCGCTGTCGGACGGCAGCCGCCTGGGCGCCGACTCCTACGTGTTCGCGTGCGGCCCCTGGCTGGGAGGGCTGTTCCCCGAGATCCTGGGGGCGCGGCTGCGCGCCACCCGCCAGGAGATCTTCTACTTCGGTGCTCCGCCCGGCAGCGGCTCGACCTACGGCGAAGAGGCCCTGCCGGTGTGGATGGATCTCGGCGAGCGCGTCTTCTACGGCATCCCCGGCAACCACCACCGGGGCTTCAAGATCGCCGACGACAGCCGCGGCGAGGCGTTCGATCCCACCAGCGGCGAACGGCTGCCGTCCGCGGCGGACCTCGACCGCGCCCGCCGCCACCTCGCCCGGAGGTTCCCCGGGATGGCCGGCGCTCCCCTGCTCGAGAGCCGCGTCTGCCAGTACGAGAGCACCCCGGATGGCCAGCTGCTGGTCGACCGCCATCCCGAGGCCGGCAACGTCTGGCTGCTCGGCGGCGGCTCCGGCCACGGCTTCAAGCTGGGCCCGGCGCTCGGCGAGTACGCCGCCGAGCTGATCTGGGGCGGCGGCGTCCCGCATCCCGAGCTGTCGCTGGCCCGCTTCGCCACTGCCGGGACCGCGGCGCCCATCTCGCAGTTCAAGTCCGGCGCCGCCGGCGGCGGCCGATCCTGAGGCAGGGGAGACGACCATGATTCGGAGCACGCGCGCTCTACGCAGGGCCGGCCGGGCGGCCGGGGCCGCCATCCTGTGCATCCTCGGCGCCTCCGGGTCCGCCCCGGGCTCGGCCGCACCGGCGTCTGCGGCGGCAACCGCCGCGCCGCCAGCCGCGACCGCTGCCGGCACGGCGGCGGCGCTAGCGGCCATCGCCGCCGACTATTGGCGGCATGAGCTCGACGACGACTTCTACATCCGCATGCGAGAGGGGCTGCCGATCGAGCGCCTGCCCGATCTGTCGCCGGAGTATGCGGAGAAGGAAGCCGCATGGGCCCGGACGCTGCGCGAGCGGCTGGCGCGGATCGACGAGGCGGCCCTCACCCATGGCGACTGGCTCACCCTGGCCCTGCTGCGGCATGAGGCCGAAGAGTCGATCGCGGCCCCGCAGGTTTACTGGTACGTCTTCCTCGCCACTCCCTACGATGCGCCGTTCGGCGGAGTGCACACGGCCCTCGGCTCATACAAGCTCGCCTCGCCGGGCGATCTCGCGAACTACCTGCGCCTGCTGCACGCCTATGCCGCCATGGTCGAGCAGCTGCGGCGGCACCTCGAGGGCCAGCAGGCGCGCGGCATGCTGATGCCGAAGCCCGAGGTGGACACGGTGGCCGCCATGCTGCGGGCCTACGCGCGGCCGCCCCAGGAGAGCGTGCTCCAGGTGTCGGCCGATCGCCTGCACGGCGTCGACGCGGCCGCCGCCGCGGACTTCCACCAAGCGGCCGGGCGCATCATCGCGGAAGAGATCGATCCCGCCCTGGTGCGACTCGCCGACGAGCTCGCCGGCGAGTACCGGCGGCAAGCGCCCGACCGCGTCGGCATCGGCCAGTACCCGGGTGGCGACGCCGCCTACCGCGCGATGGTGCGCGTGCAGACCGGCTTCGACCTGGCGCCCGAGGAGATCCATCGCCGCGGCGAGGCCGAGGTCGAGCGCCTGTCGCGCCGCATGGCCGAGGTGCGGCACCAGCTGGGCTTCGCGGGCACGGCACGCGAGCTCAACCAGCGCCTGCGCAGCGACCCGCGGTTCCTCGCCCGCACCCCCGAGGAGGTGGCCGAGCGCCTGATGGCGCCGGTGCGCAAGATCGAGCCCAAGATCTCCGCCTGGTTCCTCAAAGTCCCCAAGGCGCCCTACGGCGTCGAAGCGCTGCCGGCGGCCATGGGAGGGATGACCTACGGCTACTACCAGGTGCCGACCCCCGCCCAGCCGCGCGGCCGCTACCTGTTCAACCCCGGCCAGCTCGATCAGCGACCGCTGGTGTGGGCCGCGGCCCTGATCTACCACGAGCTGATCCCGGGCCATCATTTCCAGCTGGCACTGCAGGCCGAGAACCCGGACCTGCCGCCCTTCCGGCGCTACCTGACGCACACCGCCTTCGTCGAGGGCTGGGGCGAGTACTCCTCGCACCTCGGCGAGGAGATGGGCCTCTACGACGATCCGTATTCCCTCTACGGCCGCCTCGCCATGGACATGTTCCTCTCCACCCGCCTGGTGGTCGACACCGGCATGAACGCCCTGGGCTGGACCCGCCAGCAAGCCACCGACTACATGCGGGCCCGCCTCCTCGAGTCCGACGTCCAGATCGACTCCGAGGTCCTCCGCTATTCGATCGCCATGCCCGCCCAGGCCCTCGCCTACAAGCTGGGAGCGACTCACATCGAGGACCTCCGCCGCCACGCCGAGACCGCCCTGGGTAACCGCTTCGACGTCCGCCGCTTCCACGAAGCCGTCCTCGGCAACGGCTCACTGCCGCCCGACATCCTCGCCAAGCACATCGACTGGTGGATCGAGCAGGAGAAGCGGGAAACCTCCGGCGCACCGCCGCCGTAGGTAAGGCACACGACGGTGGCGGTTTCACCGCCGCGGCGCCTTCCGAGGCCACGCCATGGGCAATGTTCTGCAAGACCTTCAGTTCGGCAACCGCCTGCTTTGGAAGGACAAGGGCTTCACGCTCACCACGCTGCTGACCCTCGCCGTGTGCATCGGCGCCAATGCAGCGATCTTCTCGGTGGTGTGCTCCGTCCTGCTGCGGCCGCTGCCCTTCCCCGAATCGGACCGCGTCGTGCTCGCGTACAACAGCTACCCGCGGGCGGGCGTGATCCGCAGCGAGAGCGGCGTTCCGGACTACTACGACCGTCTGCGCGACGTGACCGCCTTCGAGCAGATCGCGCTCTACCAGGGGCGCGGCCTGACGCTGGGCGGCGAGGGCTCCGCTTCCAGGATTCAAGCCACCGCCGTCACTCCCTCCTTCTTCCCCCTCCTCCGCGCACGGGCGCTGCGTGGCCGGGTGTTCCGCCCTGAAGAAGGCGAGATCGGCGGCGAGCACAAGGTCATCCTGAGCTACGCCTCGTGGCAGCGGCTCTTCGCCGGCAGCGATACGGCGGTGGGCAAGGACCTGCGGATCAACGGCGTGCCCTACTCCATCGTCGGCGTCATGCCGGCGGACTTCCTGTTCCTGCGGGCCGACACCCAGCTCTGGATACCGCTCGCCTTCACCGCGAAGCAGAAGGCGGACGAATCGCGGCACAGCAACAATTGGAACATGATCGGGCGGCTGAAGCCGGGCGCCACGGTCCAGCAGGCGCAGCAGCAGATCGACGCTCTCAACGCGCGCAACCTCGAACGCTTCCCGGCGATGAGACAGGCGCTGATCGACGCGGGCTTCCACACTGTCGCCGTGCCCCTGCAAGAGGACCTGGTCCGCACGCTGAGGCCGATCCTCTACCTGCTCTGGGGCGGCGTCGCCTGCGTGCTGTTGATCGGTTGCGTGAATATCGCCAACCTGGCGCTCGTCCGGTCGAGCGGCCGCATCAAGGAGCTGGCCACCCGCCAGTCTCTCGGCGCGAGCCACCTGCGCATCGCCCGCCAGCTGCTGATCGAATCGACGCTGCTGACGGTGGCCGGCGGTCTGGGCGGCGTGCTCCTGGGCAGGTGGCTCCTCGGCTTCCTCTCGCACTTGGACCTGGACGATCTGCCGCGCGGCAGCGAGATCCACATGGACGCCGTCGTCGTGGCGGCGATGCTCGGGTTGGCCGTCCTCATCGGCCTCGTCGTCGGTATCGTGCCGGTGGTCACGCTGCTGCGGGCGAACCTCAACGCCCTGCTGCGGGACGAGGGCCGCGGCGGCACCAGCGGGCACGCTGCGCGACGCGGGCGGCGCGCGCTGGTGACGGCGCAGTTCGCCTTCGCCTTCATCCTCCTCGTCTGCGCGGGATTGCTGGCAGTGAGCTTCCGCGAGGTGCTTGCCGTCCATCCCGGTTTCGAACCGGAGGGCGTGCTCACGGCGATGATCAGCCTGCCCGCGGCCCACTACAAGACCGACACGGAGTTGCAGGCGTTCGCCGCGCGCGCCCTGGAGGCGACGCGGCGCCTGCCGGGCGTACAGGGCGCCGGCATCACCACGACGATCCCGTTCGGCGGCAATTACAGCGACAGCGTCATCTTTCCGGAAGGCTATGTCATCGGCAAGGGCGGCGACTCGGTGATCTCGCCGAGCCAGCTGGCGGTCAGCGAAGGTTACCTGGAGACGATGCACACCCGGCTCGTGCGCGGCCGGCTGTTCAACGCCGGCGACACCGCCCAAGCACCGAAGCGCGTCATCGTCGACGCCCGGCTGGCGCAGAGGTTCTGGCCGGACGTCGATCCGATCGGGCGGCGGATGTACCAGCCTGCGGATGCTCAGCATCTCACGCCAGGGCCCAAGACGGAGTACTTGACCGTCGTCGGCGTCGTCGACGACGTGAAGCTGACGGGCCTCGTCGAGGCCGACGGCCGCTTCGGCGCCTACTATTTTCCCTATGCGCAGTCGCCGGATCACGGCTTTGCGCTGGCCGTCCGGTCCAGCCGCGACCCGCTGTTGCTCACCGCCGCGATCCGGCGCGCCGTGGCGGGCCTCGACCCCGAGCTGCCGGTGTTCAGCGTCAAGACGATGAACGAGCGGATGCAGGAGGCGCTGGTCAGCCGGCGCGTGCCGATGCTGCTCGCGCTCGGCTTCGCCGCCGTGGCACTCTTCCTCTCGGCGGTCGGTGTCTACGGCGTGCTGGCCTACCAGGTGGCTCAGCGCACGCGCGAGATCGGGATCCGCATGGCGCTCGGCGGCACGGCGCGGGCCATTGCCCGCCTGGTGCTGGCGGAAAGCGCCCGGATGCTGGCGCTGGGGCTCGGCATCGGCATGGTGGGCGCCTTCGTCGCCAGCCGCGCGATGCGCAACCTCCTCTACGGCGTGCAGCCCATGGATCCCGTGGTGTTGGCGATGGTGGCGGCCGTGCTGACTGGCGTCGCGCTCGTCGCAGCCGCGGTTCCCGCCCGCCGCGCCCAACGGATCGATCCAGCCGTGGCCCTGGCCGCCGAATAGCTGGTTTACGGGCCGACCGCTTGCTGTCGCCCGAGACAAGGGCCGAAGATGCCAGCTTCCCGGTGGAATACCTCGAGGACTGCGCGCGACGCGGCGACCGCGAGAGATTCCTGGCGGTGCTCGCGAAAGTGCCCGACGTTCCCCCGGAACCGGAGACGAGGGGTAGCTATACCGTACCGCCGCTGTCTCCGTGGTAGGGTTCTTCTTTTGCAGGATTCTATGCAATGAGCGACCCGAATCTCTCCCCGGTGGGGGAGCGCCTGCCGCCGACGACGGCAGCTCTCCTGGTCGATGGCACCCGGCCCTACTTCCTCTGGTGGACGACAGCCACGGTCGCCGAGCTCAAGGAGCACCTGGCCTCGACCGATCTGGAAGAGCGCGCCTACTGGATGGGGGCGCTCCTGCGGGAGGCCAATACCCGGGACGTCTGGCTCTTCGTCAACGGCGACGAGATTCGCGCGCTCTGGCCACGGCTCATCCGCTACCTGGGACGCTCGCGGTCGATGTGGGCATGGCTGTTGGGGCTGCCGCCTCCGGACTGGCCGCCGACGAGCCAGATCCACGCGAGCCATGCGTAAGACATTCGATCGCCGGGTCGTCCCGGATTTCGCGCTCGGGTTCATTCGGGCCTGCCAGGAGCGCGTCCCCTGCCACCTCGGTGGCGGCGCCGCGCTTGCCGGGGTGTATCTAGGTCACCGAACAACGGGCGACATCGATCTCTTCGTCCATGATGCCGAGGATATGCGGGCGCTGGCGGGGCTGCTTCCCAGCGCCGCCGCCGCCGCCGCCGCCGACTGCTCTCTACTCCGCGACGCGGGCCACCTCGTCCGTGCGCACCTCGATTCTCGGGATGGACAGAGCGTCGAGGTCGACCTGGTCTACGAACCCGTCGCGGACATCGCGCCGCCGCCGCCGAAGATCGAAGGGATCGAAGTCGAATCCCTTCCCGAGCTGCGGGCGAGCAAGTTGACCTGTATCCTCTCGCGCTCCGAACCCCGCGATCTCGTCGACCTCTACTTCCTCGACCAGGCCGGCTATCCTCCGGCTCGAGACCTGGATTTGGCGCTGCGCAAAGACTCCGGGATCGATCCGGCTGTGCTGGCCTGGCTGGTCACTCAGTTTCCGACCAGTCCCTTGCCCACGATGTTGCAGCCCCTCACATCAGGCCAGCTCGAAAGGTTCCGCGACCTTCTCGCGGAAAGCTTCCGCCGCAGCGCACTCGGTATATAGCGTCATCGGCACGCCGCGCCCTCGAAGCCGGTGAGCGAGACGGAGAGGGCCGGTACGGGCGTCGCGTTGAGGGTGTAGAGGAGCTGGTCAGGCGATCGAGCTGTTCTTGAGACTCGACTCGAAGCTCGCGGCGTAGCCGGCGATATCGTCGGCCCGGTTGAGACCGTTGATGATGCGCCGCGCCTGCTGGTAGTCACAGCCCGCGTCGTTGATGTAGTCGCCGAGCTTCTTGCCGGTGAAGGTGCCGCGGCGCATGCCGTACGACATGATCCGGTAGGCGACGTCGGGCTGAAGGGCGGCCTCCGGGTGGAGCACCAGGTCGTCGTCGCCGCTCAAGGCCAGCTTGCCGCTCATGTTCCCGTAGTTGGTGCGGCCGGTGAGCTGGACGTAGCCGCGCCCGCGGAAGAGGTAGCCATCCCCGGGCTGCGTGTTGCCCAGGCTCTTGCCGATCGAGGTACCGGGGTCGTACTTGTTGAAGTAGGACTGCCCGCCGTACTCGGTGATCGGCTGGAAGGTATCGGCGCATTCGAGCTTGACGGTCGCCAGCATGTAGGCGGCCCAGCGCAGATCGGCGACGTCCTGGTCGAGCTCGATGTTGGTGAGCAGGCTCTCGAGCCCCGAGGATTGGGAGTCATTGAGCTGGCCGTAGACGGCACTGTAGCTGCTCAGGAAAGTGGGATGGTCGAACTTCATCGTGCAGCCCTCCTCGAGAAGAATCCGAGTGTGGATCGATCAATGCAGCGGCACCAGCGGCCACCGTTCCGGCTCTGCGGCCCCCTTGCCGTCGCACGCCAGCTTGGCGCGCAGCTCGGCGAGCTCGGGCACGCCCCCGACGAAGCGGTAGGTGGCCAGGGTGCCGCAATCGCCCGGGCCGCGGAACTTGTTCAAGACCCGCAGCTGCCGGGTCCGGCGGTCGAAGGTCGGAAGGCCCCAGAGCTCCCGGGTGGTGGTCCGCACCAGTGACCTCTCGTCCGGCGACTCGCGAGTCTCGAAGGTAAGAGCACGCGCCGCCGGCGGCTGTCGCTTCTCGTCGTAAAAGTAGTATACCCGGTATCCCTGGTAGGCGCCGCGCGTGCAGACCACACCGATCAGATACCGTCCCGGCGCCAGCGTGTCCACCTCGATGCCGCCGTAGTCGCTGTCCGCGGCGTCGAAGGCCGACTCGCACTCGTCGGACCAACCCAGCGCGCGGCGGAAGGTGGCGCGATCCGCGAGAGTGAGGTCAGCCTTCGCCAGCGGCAATCGCACCGGGGCGGCACCGCTCGGCGCCGACGCCAGCGGCACGAGGAGCAGCAGCAGGGCGAAGACCCGGACGAGGGAAGCCTCCCCCAGGCCGCCCAGTCCCGGGCGCCTGCGGGTCGAGTGGTGAGCAACGGTCTTGCCGAACATGGTTGCCGGCACCTGGCTGCCGACCTGGCCTGGGTCGACGTCGATATGACGGTCGACCACATGCGCGGCCCCGACGGCGCGGAGATGCCGCAGATGAAGTTCCACCTCGTGGGTCTGGTGCAGAAACAGGGAAGTCAATGGCGGTGGTCCGAGGGACGCCCCTATCCGTTGGCGCCGCCGGCCGCGGCCGGCAAGAGCCAGTAGGCAACAAGATCGTATCGAACCTCGCGGTCGAGTTGGGTTAGGATACCCGTCCATGCAGAGCGCCAGACTGGTCTTGTTCGCGACGCTCGCGGTCTTCGCCGCGGTCTACGTGACGGTGTGGGTGGCCAGCCGGCGCCGAGCCCGCGGCAGTCCCGGCACGCCGGGACCGGCGGCGGAGCAGGAGCGTCACGCCGCCCCGGCGCCGCTGCTCGGGTTCATCGGCTTCGTGGTCAACTTCTTCGACACACTGGGTATCGGCTCGTTCGCCACCACCACCTCCATCTTCAAGCTGCAGCGGCTGGTGCCGGACCGCCTGATCCCGGGGACGCTGAACGTCGGCCTCGCCTTGCCGACCGTCGCCCAGGCTTTGATCTACATCTCGATCGTCAAGGTCGACATGCGCACCCTGGTGCTGATGATCGCCGCGGCGGTCGCCGGCGCCTGGCTCGGGGCCGGCGTCGTCGCCAGCTGGCCGCGGCGCAACATCCAGATCGGCATGGGCCTCGCGCTGCTGCTCGCGGCGGGCCTGATGCTCGGGACCCAGCTCGAGCTCTTTCCCATCGGGGGAGACTCGCTCGGCGTCCTGGGCGTGCGCCTGGCGATTGCGCTCGCCGGCAACTTCGCGCTCGGCGCGCTCATGACCCTGGGGATCGGCCTCTACGCGCCCTGCATGATCCTGGTGAGCTTGCTGGGCATGAACCCGAAGGTGGCCTTCCCGATCATGATGGGCTCCTGCGCCTTCCTGATGCCGGTCGGGAGCATCCGCTTCATCCAGAAGCAGAGCTACGCCCCCCGCGCCTCGTTCTGGCTGGCCCTGGCGGGGATCCCCGCCGTCCTCCTCGCCGCCTACGTGGTGACGTCGCTGCCCCTGCAATACGTTCGTTGGCTGGTGGTCTGCGTGGTCCTCTACACCGCGGTGGCGATGCTGCGGTCCGCGAGGGCCGAGAGAACGCTTCCGGCTGCCGCGGTCGCGCCCGCCCTCGATCCCGGCAGCCCCCCGTAGCGAAGACCATCGGGGTGGCTGGCGCCGAGCTCGGCTCTCCCCTGCCGGCGGCGCGCCCCGCGGCGCGATGCTAACATCGCCCGGCGATGGATCTGTCGTCCGCGCTCGCACCCCAGGTCGGAAGCGAGACGCGCCGCCGCGGAGAGGCCTACCTCCGCGAGGGACGCGTTCGGATCGTCGGTCACGCCGAAGACTACGTCAGCGCGACGGTGCGCGGAACCTCGCCCTACCAGGTCGAGCTGGAAAGGATCTCGGACGCCCTCGCGGTTTCCTGCACCTGCCCCTACTACGAGCGCGACCTCGACACTTGCAAGCACATCTGGGCGACCGTGCTTGCCGCCGGGGCGAAGGGTTACCTGCTCTCTGCCGCCGGCAAGGCACCGCGCAGGATCGAGCCCGCTGATGCGGACTCCTGGGACCTCGACGAAGACGAAGACGACGATTTCGAGCTCGAGCCCGCGGACGGCGACAGGTGGCAGCGGCCGCAGGCGGCCGGCCGCCAGCGCACCGGCGCTCGATCCACCGGGACGGTGCCGCCATCGCCGCCGGCGAGCCGCTTCCCGCAGCCGGCCAAACCGCCGCCGGACTGGCGCGCCCACGTGGCGCGCCTCGCCGCGGCGCCGTTGCCGTCTCCGCCGCCCATCGAAGACCTCCACTACGTCCTCGATCTGCGGACAACCGCCAGCACTGGCGCCATCGTGCTGGAGCTGCTGGAACGCAGCCGCAAGGCCAACGGCGAATGGGGGAAGTTCCGCAACCTCAAGCTCGACCGTGCGCACATCACCTCGCGCCTGCCGGCACCTGTCGACCAGCAGATCCTGGCGCTCCTCGGGGGAGCCAGACAGCGCGCGGTCATGGCTTCGGGCTGGTACGCCTGGCGGGGCTACGAGCCGGTGCCGGCACTGAGCGAGGTGCCGGAGGCGCTCGCGCCGCTGCTGCTGCCGCTGCTCTGTGCCAGCGGGCGGGCGCGCCTGTGGCGCGACCCGAAGGACGGCGAAGGGCCACCCCTGGCCTGGGACGACGGCGAACCGTGGACTCTGTGGCTGGAGGTCCGGCGCCAGGAGGGCTCCGCTGGCTACGCGGTCGACGGCAGCCTGCGGCGTGGAGGGAGTGGAGGAAGCGGAGACGAGCGGATGCCCCTCGATCGGCCGCTGCTCCTCCTGCGCGCGGGCTTCGTCGTGACTGCCGATCGCATCGCTCGCCTCGATCATGGCGGTGCGTTCGGCTGGATCGTCGTGCTGCGCGAGCAGTGCCGCCTGCAAGTGCCGGCCGGCGACGCCGAGGAGCTGATCACGCGTCTCTTCACACTCCCCGCGGCGCCGCCTGTCGATCTGCCCGCGGAGCTGCGCTGCGAAGAGTCGGCCGAGGCGCCCCGCCCCCGGCTCCTCCTGCTCGATCCCGCCGGCGGCTCTGCGCAATGGCAGCCGGCGGCGCCGTCCTTCCGCTACAGCGCCGGCGATGTGGCGGCGGGCGCTCCGGCGAGCCGCCTCTACCAACCCGCGAGCCGGAAGCTGGTCCGGCGCGACCGCGAAGGCGAGGCGCTGGCCCTCGACCGGCTGCGGGAGTTGGGTTTCCGAGCGGCGGCCGGCGGCGTGGACGACCGCCATGTCGGCAAGCTGCAGATCCAGCGGCGGCAGGTCGGCGAGGCGGTGCGAACGCTCCTGGCCGAGGGCTGGCTGGTCGAAGCCGAAGGACGGCGCCTGCGTGCTGCCAGCCGCTTCCACCTGGCGGTCAGCTCGGGGGTGGACTGGTTCGAGCTCCGCGGCGAGGTCGAGTTCGACGGCGAGATCGTGGCGGTGCCCGAGATCCTGGCCGCTCTCCGGCGCGGCGAGGACTCCATCAGGCTCGGCGACGGCAGCTCGGGACTGCTGCCGGAGGAGTGGCTGCGGCGGGTGGCGCCTCTCGCCGCTTTCGGCCAGCCCTCCGGCGACCACCTGCGGTTCCGCGCGGCCCAGGTGGGACTGCTCGACGCCCTGCTCGCGGCGGAGCCCGCGGCCACCTGCGACGCCGCTTTCGCCCAGGCCCGGCAACGGCTGATGCGTTTCGCGGGAATCGAGGCTGCGGAGGCGCCGGACGGTTTCCGCGGCGAGCTGCGCGGCTATCAGAAGGCTGGGCTGGGCTGGCTGCATTTCCTGCGCGACTTCGGGTTCGGCGGCTGCCTGGCCGACGACATGGGGCTGGGGAAGACCGTCCAGGTCCTTGCCTTGCTCGAGTCCCGCCGCATCTTGCGGCAGGGCCGGCGCCTCGGACCCTCGCTCGCGGTGGTGCCCCGCTCGCTGATCTTCAACTGGATCGCCGAGGCGGCTCGCTTCACCCCCGGACTCAGGGTGCGCAACCACACGGGGGCGGCGCGCGACCGGCGGGGTAAGGCACTCGCCGATTGCGACCTCGTGCTTACCACCTATGGCACCCTGCGGCGCGACGTGGCCAGCCTGCGCCAGACCGAGTTCGACTACATCGTCCTCGACGAAGCGCAGGCGATCAAGAACCCCCACAGCGAGTCCGCCAAGGCCGCGCGCCTGCTCAAAGGCAGTCATCGCCTGGTGCTGACCGGGACGCCGGTCGAGAACCACCTCGGCGACCTGTGGAGCCTGCTCGAGTTCCTGAACCCAGGGATCACCGGCGCTTCCACCGTCCTGCGGTCCACCTCCGACGCCCTGCGCAACCCCGACGAGGCTACCCGAGTCCAGCTGTCGCGAGCCCTGCGGCCGTTCATCCTCCGCCGCACGAAGGAGCAGGTCGCCACGGAGCTGCCGCGCAAGAGCGAGCAGACCATCTTCTGCGAGCTGCCGGCGCGCCAGCGGCGGCTCTACAACGACCTGCGGGACCACTATCGCGCCGCCCTCGGCGCACGCGTGCGGGAACAGGGGCTGGGGCGGGTCAAGATCCTGGTCCTCGAAGCCCTGCTGCGGCTGCGGCAGGCAGCCTGCCATCCCGGCCTCCTCGATCCCGGCCGCGACCAGGAAGCCAGCGCCAAGCTCGAGTTCCTGCTGCCGCAGCTCGCGGAGGTGCTCGAGGAGGGGCACAAGGCGCTGGTCTTCTCGCAGTTCACGCGATTCCTGGCAATCGTGCGCCAGCACCTGGACCGCGAGGGGGTCCCCTATGCCTATCTCGACGGCCGTACCCGCGACCGCGCCGAGCGCGTCAACCGCTTTCAGACCGATCCTGCCTGCAAGCTCTTCCTGATCAGTCTCAAGGCCGGCGGCCTCGGGCTCAACCTCACCGCGGCCGACTACGTCTACCTGCTCGATCCCTGGTGGAACCCGGCGGTCGAGGCGCAAGCCGTAGATCGCGCCCATCGCATCGGCCAGTCCCGCCAGGTCTTCGCCTACCGCATCGTCGCCAAGGACACCGTCGAGGAGAAGATCCTCGCCCTGCAGCAGAGCAAGCGCCAGCTGGCCGACGCCATCGTCGGCGCCGACGACAGCCTGCTGCGCCGCCTCAGCCGCGAAGACCTCGAGCTCCTGCTTTCCTGAGCCGCAGGCCGCCAAGGCGGCTCAGTCGGTCCGCAGCACGGCGAGGAAGGCATCCTGCGGGATGTCCACGCGGCCGACCCGCTTCATGCGCTTCTTGCCTGCCTTCTGCTTCTCGATCAGCTTGCGCTTGCGCGTGATGTCGCCGCCGTAGCACTTGGCGATGACGTTCTTGCTGATCGGCCGGATGCTCTCGCGGGCGATGACGCGCGAGCCGATGGCAGCCTGCAGCACCACCTCGAAGAGCTGGCGCGGGATCAGCTGCCGCAGCTTCTCGACCAGCGTCTTGCCGCGGGCATAGGCCTTGTCGCGATGGATGATGAGCGAGAGAGCGTCGACCGCCTCGCCGTTGATCAGGACGTCGAGCTTGACCAGGTCGCCGCGACGGTAGCCGCTCAGCGAGTAGTCGAAGGAGGCGTAGCCGCGGGACACCGACTTGAGCCGGTCGTAGAAGTCGTGAATGACCTCGGCGAGCGGAAAATCGTACTCCACGACGACCCGGTCGGTGGTCAGGTAGCGCAGGCTGCGCTGCTCGCCACGGCGCTCCTCGGCGAGCCCGAGGACGCCGCCGACGAAGTCGGCGCGAGTGATGATCGTCGCCGCGATGAAGGGCTCCTCGAGATGGTCGATCCGGCCGGGGTCGGGGAGCTGGGCCGGGCTCTCGACGTCGAGCGTCGTGCCGTCGGTCAGGTGCACGCGGTAGCGCACGCCCGGCGCGGTGGTGATGAGGTCGAGGTCGAACTCGCGCTCGAGCCGCGCCTGGACGATCTCCATGTGCAGCAGGCCGAGGAAGCCGCAGCGGAAGCCGAAGCCGAGAGCCGACAAGCTCTCCGGCTCGAAGGAGAACGAGCCGTCGTTGAGCCGCAGCTTGTCCACCGCGTCGCGCAGCCCCTCGTAGTCGTCGGCGCTCACCGGGTAGAGTCCGGCGAAGACCACCGGCTTGACCTCTTCGAAGCCGGGATAGGGGGCGGCGGTGGGCCGGTCGGCATGGGTCAGGGTGTCGCCGATCTGGGCCTGGATGAGGTCCTTGATGCCGGCGTACACGAAGCCCACCTCGCCGACCGACAGCTGGTCGACCGGGCCGGGCTTGGGGGTGAAGATCCCCAGCTCGTCCACCGTGTAGACCCGCTTCGAGGCCATGAACTGGACCCGCTCGCCGCGGCGCAGGGTGCCGTCGAAGACGCGCACCATCGACACCACTCCGCGGTAGGGGTCGTACCAGGAGTCGAACAGCAGCGCCTTCAGCGGCGCGTCCGGCGCGCCCCTCGGCGGCGGCAGGTCGCGGACGATGCGCTCGAGCACCTCGTCGACGCCGGTGCCGGCCTTGGCGGAGACCAGCAGCGCGTCGTGAGCGTCGATGCCGATGACGTTCTCGATCTGCTCGCGCGCCCGCTCCGGGTCGGCGGCGGGCAGGTCGATCTTGTTGAGCACCGGCACGATCGCGAGGTCGTTCGCGATCGCCAGCCAGGCGTTGGCGAGCGTCTGCGCCTCGACGCCCTGGGCCGCGTCGACCACCAGCAGCGCGCCCTCGCACGCCGCCAGGCTGCGCGACACCTCGTAGGCGAAGTCGACGTGGCCGGGAGTGTCGATGAGGTTGAACTGGTAGGTCTCGCCGTCCCGCGCCTGGTAGCGGAGCCGCACGGCCCGCGCCTTGATGGTGATACCGCGCTCGCGCTCGAGCTCCATGTCGTCGAGCACCTGGTCCATCATCTCGCGCGGCGACACCGCGCCCGTGCGTTCGAGGATGCGGTCGGCGAGCGTCGACTTGCCGTGGTCGATGTGCGCGATGATCGAGAAGTTGCGGATGAGCTCGTGGGCGGCAGGCATGGGACGCCTATTGTAGGGCGTGGCATCGGGTCGCGCGGCCTCGGCGCCGGCCGCCTGGGAAACGGCGCCAAGCGGGGCCCTCCGCATGGCGCCCCTGCCCCCTGCCTACTTGAAGCGGAAGACCAGCGTGCCGCGGAAGGAGCGACCGTTCATCCGGTAGTACTGCGACGGCCCGAACTCGCTTGCCGCGATCGGCACTCGTGAGTCGTTGAGGTTCCAGCCGTC
>DATDGZ010000531.1:0-17755 GCA_036521795.1 Thermoanaerobaculia bacterium
GACCAGGACAGGTGCAGGGACAGGGGCAGGGACCGGGACAGGTGCAGGGGCAGGGGCAGGGGCAGGGGCAGGGCTCGGATCATGCGACGGCTCGCGCCAGGGTGCAGCTGCTGGCGGGCGCCCCGGGGCTCACCGCGCCGACCTACGACCTGGCGGCCCTGGCCGAGGTCTTGCCGGCCCGCCCCGCGCAGGTCGCCCAACTCGACCTCAGCGGCGACGATACGAGGCAAGGCGCGGCGCCCTGGTGGAGCGGCTGGGTGGTCCCGGCCGCCGTGGCGGTGGCCGCCCTCTTCCTGCTGGCCCTCCTGCGGCGAATCCTGGCCGATGGGTGAGGCGGAGACCGGGAGTGTCCGGGAGACCTGGCCAGTGCGCGCGGGGACCGGATGAGCGGAGAAGATCCGGCGGCGGCGGCGCCGGCTCAAGGACAGGATCGACCGCGGCTTCGTGGCGAAGTACCGCCCGCGGCGACAAGAGGAATCAACGGGGGAAGAGAGGAGAGATGGCTCCTCGGGAGGGATTTGAACCCCCGACCAATCGGTTAACAGCCGATCGCTCTACCACTGAGCTACCGAGGAACAGAAGGGCCGCCGGACAGGGGCCCGGGACGCGCATCTTAGGAGGCTCGCCCGCCGCTTGTCAATCGGCATTCGCCCTGCTCGCGCTGCCGCGGGCGTGGCATGCCGCCCGGGGCTACGCCGTGTTGTCGAGGAACGGCTTGAGCTTGGTGGCCCGGCTGGGATGCCGTAGCTTGCGCAGCGCCTTGGACTCGATCTGCCGGATGCGCTCGCGCGTGACGTTGAACGAGCGGCCGACCTCCTCGAGGGTATGCTCGGAGCCGTCGCCGACGCCGAAGCGCATCTTGAGCACCAGCTCCTCGCGCGGCGTCAGCGTCTTCAGCACCTTGCGGGTCTGGTCCTTGAGGTTGGCGAAGATCACCGACTCGATCGGCGAGATCGCGTTCTTGTCCTCGATGAAGTCGCCGAGGTGCGAATCTTCCTCTTCGCCGATCGGCGTCTCGAGCGAGATCGGCTCCTGCGCGATCTTCATGATCTTGCGCACCTTCGAGGCGGGCAGGTCCATGCGCTCGCCGATCTCCTCGGCGGTCGGCTCGCGCCCCAGCTCCTGCACCAGCGAGCGGCTGGTGCGGGTCAGCTTGTTGATCGTCTCGATCATGTGCACCGGGATGCGGATGGTGCGCGCCTGGTCCGCGATGGCGCGGGTGATCGCCTGCCGGATCCACCAGGTGGCATAGGTCGAGAACTTGTAGCCGCGCCGGTACTCGAACTTCTCGACCGCCTTCATCAGGCCGATGTTGCCTTCCTGGATGAGGTCGAGGAACTGCAGCCCCCGGTTGGTGTACTTCTTGGCGATCGACACCACCAGGCGGAGGTTGGCGACGATCAGCTCTTCCTTGGCGCGCTCGCAGGTCGCCTCGCCCTGGCGGATCTTCTCGATGGTGGAGGCGATCTCGGCGTGGGTGGTGCCGTAGCGTTCCTCGACCTCGCGCAGGTTGACGCGGTACTTCTCGATGCGCCGCCGGTGCAGCGCCTTCAGGTCCTCGTTGGTCTCGCGCTTGAGCGCCGTCTGGGCGCGCTTGATGTCCTGCTCGAAACGCGAGAACTGCTTGTCGATGTCCTTGAGGAACTCGACCAGCCGGTTCCGCGTCTGGACGCTGAAATCGATGGTGCGGATGTCCTTCGCGATCTTGGCCACCAGGCGGTCGATCTCGCGCTCGATCTCGAGATACTTCCCGCCCTCCGGCTTGCAGCGCTTCTGCCGCTTGCGCAGCTCCTGGATGTCGTGGTCGTTGGCGGCGATCTGCTCGAAGATCTTGAGGTTGCCGCGAATGCGGTCGGAAGCCTTCGGATCGAGCGGCTCGTCGGGATCGGCCGACACCAGCTCGCGCAGGATGCGCTTGTCGCGGGCCGCCATCTCGTTGAGGCGCAGCAGCTCGCGCAGCACCACCGGGTTCTCGCACAGCGCTTCGTAGATCGTCCATTCGCCCTGCTCGATGCGCTGGGCGATCTCGACCTCTCCCTCCCGGTCGAGAAGCGGTACGGTCCCCATCTCGCGCAGGTACATGCGCACCGGGTCGTTCGTCTTCTCGTGGGTCGTGAGGCCGAACTCGGTGGTCTCGTCCTCTTTCTTGTCGAACTCGGTGGAGCTCGACTCGAAGTCGTCGCGGTTCTGGTAACGCTCGGGCCGATCGATGACGTCGATGCCGAGGTCGGCGAAGCGGATGTAGATCTCGTCCAGCTCGTCAGGGAGGCTCACCACCTCCTCGGGCAGGCTCTCGTAGATCTCGTCGTAGAGGAGATAGCCCTTCTCTTTCCCCAGCTCGATCAGCTGCTTGACCGTGGTGTACTTATCTTCGACTGGGGTCAGGTTCGAAATGGCCAATGGGTTCTCCTCTCTTCGACCGGCATAGACTCAAGCGGAAACGGCAGTTGAAACCGATGCAACCGACACGTCACGACGAGCGGCCTGGGTGGTCTCGCCGGCCGCGGCGATCTCGGCGATCTCGGCGATCTCGGCGATCTCGGCGATCTCAGCGATCTCAAGCAGGCCCCCTGCGCTCGCCGGGGTCCCCGCGGCCGCCGGGTCGAACTCCCTGCAAGCTCTGGCTCACCCTGGTCCTCTCTTCCACGAGACTCGCGAGCCGCGCCTGGTCTCCCCGGCGCTGCGCCTCGACGATCTCGCTCTGCAGCTCCCGCAGCCGCGTCTGGCGCCAGCGGCGAATCAGCTTGTCGAGGGACTCGGAGAGCCGCGCCTTGCCCGGGTCTGCCCGCCCTTCTGCCAAAAGCTGGGCCAGCCGCTCAACCGTTGCCGGCTGCGAGGCTACCTGGGCGAGCACGGCGCGGGCGGTCACCGCCTGAGCCCCTCCTTCGGCATATAGAGTGCAACAGGTGCGGTAAATATTCCTGCATTCCGGGTCCAGGAAGACTTCCGGCGGGGGCAGCTCGCCGATCGGCGGCAGGGTCGGCCCTACCGGCGGCTCGCCTTCGCCCTCCTGCAGCAGGCCCGCCAGGATCTCCTCTTCGACGCTCCGCACCAGGCGGGGACCGTATGCGGGAGTCCCGCCGGGCCCGGCCCCAGCTTCCTCGGAGACTCCGCGCCAACCCTTCAACTCCTTGAGCCGACTCAGAAATTCCTTCTCCGGCACACCCAGCATCTCGGCCGCCCGGCGGGCGTACTCGTGGCGCATCAGGGGGTCGCGGATCGGTTCGAGCAGCGAGGCGACGGCGCCGGCCTGGGTCGCCTTCAGCCTGGCGCTGGCCATGGGCGCCGGGATGGCGCGGCGGAGCTGCAGCACCACGGCGTCCTCGGCGGCGTCGATCGCGGCGGCCACCGCCGGCTCGCCGCTCGCCAGCCGCAGCGAGTCGGGGTCGTGCCCCTCGCCGAAGCGGGCGCGCAGGACCCCGAGGCCCTCGGCGAGCAGGATCGGCAGGGCGCGCTCGAAGGCGGTCTCGCCGGCGGGATCGCCGTCATAGGCAACCACCACCTCGTCGGCGTATCGCGCCAGCAGCCTCGCCTGCTCCTGGGTCAGGGCGGTGCCCATGCCCGCGACCGTCCCCGACCGCCCGCTGGCGACGGTGGCGATGACGTCGAAATATCCCTCGACCAGCACGGCGCGGCGTTCCTCGCGGATCTCCTGGCGCGCCTGGAAGAGGCCGTAGAGAAGATGCCCCTTGTGAAAGCGCTCGGTCTCCACGGTGTTGATGTACTTGGCCTTGTCGTCGCCCAGGGTGCGGCCACCGAAGCCGACCAGCCGCCCCGACTGGTTGTGGATGGGGAACATCAGCCGGTGCCGGAAGCGGTCGTAGGTCCTGCCCTCCTCGGAGCGGCCGATCAGGCCTGCCGCCTCGAGATCGGCGAGCGCCACACGCGGCGCCAAGGCACTGATCAGCCCCTGCCAGCCGTCGGGGGCGTAGCCGAGGCCGAAGCGCTCCACGAGCTCGGCCGAGACCCGCCGGCCGGCGAGGTAGCTCTGGGCCGCGGCGGACCTGCGCAGCTGGTCGGCGAAGAAGCGCGCCGCCGCGGCCAGCGCCCCTTCGAGGTCCCGCTCGGGCGCGCCGCCGGCGCGGACGGCGCGCGACGGCAGCGGGATGGCGTAGCGCTGGGCAAGCGCCTCGATGGCCGCCGGGAAGTCGTCGCCGGTCGCCAGCATGTGCAGCTTGATGGCGTCGCCGCCGGCGCCGCAGCCGAAGCAGTAGAACAGCCCCTGCACCGGGTCGACGCTGAACGACGGCGTCTTCTCCTTGTGCAGCGGGCAGAGTCCCTGGTACCGGCGGCCGGCCTTGCGCAAGCGGGTGTGATCGGAGGCGATGGCCACGATGTCCACCGCATCGCGCACCGCCTGGACCAGCTGCGGGGTGAGGCTGACGTTACCTAGGGGCATGGTCGGAGAGTCCTAACAGCGCGCCCCTGCCGGGCATTTCTAAGCAGCACACCCCCTTGCCCGGTGCGGCCGGCATCGGCTCCTGAGCGCCGGGGTGTCGCGCAACTTACAGCGTCTATCGGATCGCCCCCCGCATCCCCCCAACCCCCTTCCGTCCAGCAAGAAGTGCCGCGACTGGCGACAGGCGGAGCCGCGACCTCCCAGCCGGGATGCCGCGACTGGCGACAGGCGGAGCCGCAGCCACCCCTCCGGGGGGGAAGGGGGCACTTCGCCCACCCTTATACCTCGGGGCCGGCAACTGCCGAAGGGCAACTACCCAGCGCCGTCGCGCAGGGTCACCACCGTCGCGCCGTTGCCGCCCTCGTCCGGGGCGCCGGCATGCGCTTCCCTGACCGCGGCGTGGCTCCGCAGGTGCTCGCGGATCGCCTGGCGCAGGCGGCCGGTGCCGTGACCGTGGATCACCCTCACCTGGCGCCGCGAGGCGAGCAGCGCGCGGTCGAGATAGCTGTCGAGCTGCTCGAGGGCGGGCTCGACGCGCACGCCGATCAGGTTGATCTCGGACGCCACCGCCGCGGCATCGTCCAGGTCCCGCGATGCCGCGGCGGCGGCGCCGCTCGGGCGCGCTCGTGCGGCGGCGGCGGCGGCGCGGACGGCGGCACCGCGGACACCGGCAGCAGGCGCGGCGGCGGCTGTCACCGCCGCGGCGGCCGCCGTCGTGGCGGCCGGCGCGGGCACCAGCTCGTCCGCGCGGCTGCGCACTCGCTTGCCGTGGACCAGCACCTCCGCCCGGCCGTCCGCGAGCTTCCGCAGCACGCCGCTCCACCCCAGGCCGCGATGGCGCACCGGCTGGCCGACGGCCAGCGGCCCCGCCGGCTCGGCCTCCGGTTCGCCGCCGAGGTCCGGAGCCTGCTCGAACAGGCGCTCCACGGCCTCGGCCGCCAGTCCCCGCCGGCGGCCGGCGGCGAAGCTCTCCTCGAGCCGAGCCACCTCCCGCCGCAGCCGTTCGCCGGTCTCGCGGCGGAAGGCGTCGAGCTCGGCCCGGGTGCGGCGCGCCACCTCGCGGCGTTCCTGCTCGAGGCCCCGCCGCTCTCCATCCAGCCGCAGGCGAAGCTTCTCGGCGTCGGCCACCTCGGCGGCCAGGCGCTGGCGCTCCCGGCCCAGCTCCTGGCGCAGCAGCTCGACCTCGGCGAGCAACCGCCGCAGGTCGCGGTGCTCGCTGCCGAGGCGGGCTTCGGCGCGGTCCAGCCAGGCGGCGGGGAGGCCGAGGCGGCGGGCGAGGGCCAGCGCCTCGCTGCCGCCGGGCGGACCCGGCACCAGGCGGAACGTGGGGCGGCCGGTCTGCGGCTCGAACTCCATGGCGGCGCAGGCCGCGCCGTCCAGCTCGAGGGCCGCCGCGGCGAGCTGGGTGAGGTGGGTGGTGATCACCGCCAGGCAGCCGCGTGCGAGCAGACCTTCGAGCAGGGCGATCGAGAGCGCCGCACCCTCCTCCGGGTCGGTGCCCGAGCCGAGCTCGTCGAGCAGCACCAGGCTGTCGGGGGCCGCCGCCTCCCAGGCCTCGCGCAGACGCAGCAGCCGGCCACTGAACGTGGAGCGGTCGGCCAGCAGGTCCTGATCGTCGCCGACCGTGGCCACCAGGCCGCCCAGCCACGGCACGGCGCTGCCGGCGCCGGCGGGGATCGGCAGCCCGCACTGGGCGGCGAGAGCGAGCAGGCCGATGGTCTTGAGCGCCACCGTCTTGCCGCCGGCGTTCGGGCCGGTGATGACCAGGATGCGCCGAGCGGGATCGAGCGCGGCGTCGAGCGGCACGATGGCCCCGACGTGGCCCGCCAGCCCCAGGGCCTCGGCCCGCACTTCGGCGAGGCAGGGATCGAGCAGCGGATGGCGGGCGGCAGCCAGCGAGAGCCGGCCCGCCGGCGCGACGTCGGCCAGCCGCCCGGCGCAGCGCGCGGCGAAGCGGGCCGCCGCCTGCAGCAGATCGAGCGCGCCCAGGAAGCGGGCGTGCTCGTCGAGCGCCGGCAGTGCGGCGCGCGCCGCGGCCAGCAGCTCGGCAAGAATGCGCCGGCGTTCGGCCTCCTCCTCCTCGCTGGCCTGCTGCAGGGTGTTGTTGCGCTCGACCACCTGCAGCGGCTCGAAGTAGAAGCTCTTGCCGGTCGCGGAGCGGCCGTGCACCAGGCCGCCGCCGCGGCCGCGGGCGCCGGCCGCCTGCACCACCACCAGGCGCCCGCCGCGCATCGGGATGGTGTCCTCCGAGAGCTCGTCGCGGTGGGCGGCGACGTAATCGCCCAGCTCGCGGTAGAGCTGATCGCGGACGCCGCGGAGCTGCCGCCGCAACGCGGCCAGGCGCGGGCTGGCATCCTCCCGCACCTCGCCTCGGCGGTCGAGCGCACGATCGATGCGCCGCAGCAAGGGCTCGATCTCCGGCAGACCGGCGGTCCACTCCGCCAGGCCTGGGCACGGCGGGTCGGCGCTCGCCACCCGCTGCGCGGCGGCGCGGCTGGCCCTTCCCATCTCGGCGAGACGCACCAGGTCAACACCCTCGATCGGCGGCAGGCCGGACGCCAGGCGGCGCAGCAGGTCGCCGGCCGGCACCTCGCTCTCCGGCACCAGTGCCTGCCCGCCGACGAGGCGCGCCGCCTCCTCGTAGCGGCGGCGATGGGCGCGCAGCGCCGCCTCGCCGGTGAAGGGGCGCAGGCCGAGAATGCTCTCCCTGCCCAGATCGGTTGCCGCGAACCGCGACAGCACGGCGAGGAGGCTCGGGAGCTCGAGGGCCTGGGCGCTGGCGGACGAGAGCAGGGAGGTCGCTGCGGCGGCGGTCACCTGCCGCAGTCTACGCCACCCGCTCCAAGCGGTGATGCCGGCGGCCATGAAGCTGCTGCGGGGCGAGCTGCGGCCGGGGCGCGAGGAAGCGCGCCAGCTCGCCGAGCAGCTCGAGCTCGCCGGGGTGGGCCAGGTGGGCCGGCTCGTGCGCGGTCACCTGGAACACCAGCAGCGCCGCGGCCCACGGCCAGCTCTTGTCCCGCGCCTGCTTCATGGGCCGCAGATCGAGCCCCAGCCGATGGATCTCGGCGGCCCGCCCCAGCCGGAGAAGCACCAGGGCGAGCTCGATCTGCGCCAGGGCGGCCTCTCTGCCCAGGCCGTGCTCCGCCAGGGCGGCAGTGGCGGCCTGCAGGGTGGCTGCCGCGTCCTCGAGCTTGCCGAGCGCCGCTTCGATCTGTCCCTGCAGCCGCGACAGGTAAGCCTCGGCGGCGGAGTCGCCAAGCTCGCGGTAGAGGACACGCGCGCGCTCCACGAGCTGCAGCGCCTCGATGCCGCAGGCTTGGGGCGTCGACGCGGCCGGGGCCGGGGTTCCCGGCCTTGCCGCCGGGGCCGCCGCGGGGGCCGCCAGGGTTGAAGTCGGGGTCGCCGTCGGGGTAGGGGCCGCCGCGGTGGCAGCAGGTGGCGCGGTCGCCGTGGCGGTCGCCGTCGCCGCCGCCGCTTCCACGGCGATGCCGCGCAGCAGGGTGGCGAGGCGGTAGAGATTGGCGGCCACCAGCGCCGGCTCCGCCGCCGGATCGAGCAGGTCGACGCCGGCACGCAGCAGCTCGGCGGCGCGCTCGCGGTCGCCCAGCTCGGCCCGGATCAGCCCCTCCTGCACCAGGGTGCGGCCGGCCCGCCGCGGCTGGGCGCCGGCGTGGAAGAGCTCGGCGGCGCGAGCCAGGAGGCGGTCCGCACCCTGGAGGTCGCCGCGGTCGGCGAACAGGCCGGCCTTGAAGACCAGCAGCTCCGCCCATTCCGCCGGCTCGAGCGGCACCGCCCCGCGGGAGCTCCCGACCGTGCTTCCCGGAGCTCCCGCGGCGCCGGCAGCGGTCGCGGCGCCGCTGCCGGCGCGGCGCCCGATGCCCGAGGCGAGAGACTCGGCGACCGCCAGCGCCCACTCGGCACCGTCGAGGTCCTCGCCGAGGCGGCGGGCCTGCGCGAGGTGCGCCCAGGCCCGCACCCGCAGGCCTCGCGCGACGGTGGCGCCGCAGGCCACGGGATCGAGCTCCTCGGCGACCGCCACCGCCAGGTCCGCCGCCCGCAGCGCCGCGGCCGGATCGCCGGGGGCCGCGTCACGACTGCGGTCGAGCAACAACCCGCACACCGCGGGCGTGAGGCAAGGAGGCCTGGCCAGCAGGGCAGCCCGGTCCTGCGGCGGGCTGGCCAGCAGCTCCGCCGCCAGCCGCGGCGCCCGCGCCCGCTCCGCTTCGATGCGCCGGCCGACGTCGGCAAGGCGCTCGAACAGGTCGCCGTACGCTGCCTTCGCGCCGGCCGGGCCGGCCGTGGCCGCGCTCGCGCCGGGTGTGCCTGGCTCGAGAGACCGGCGTGCACCGTTCTCCGGGGTCTCCGGGGTCTCCGGGGTCGCCTGGGTCGCCTGGGTCGCCTGGGTCGCCTGGGTCGCCGGCGTTGCCGGCATCGCCGGGGCCGCCGGCGGATCCCCCAGCGACCAGAGCCTGCTGGTCACCGCGACACACCGGGAGCAGCCGGTGATCAGGTGACGGACGATCCATCGCCGCTCTGATCCCTCCACCTCGTTGCGCATGAATCTCTCGAGGAGGATAGGATCGGGGTGCTTGCCAGGGTCGGATGGGTGAGTCATCGCTGATGTCCTCCGATGCCCTCGGGGATCACAGGTTCCGCAGATCGAGAAGGTCCCCGCCCGCAAAATCGGGGCGCCTTTGAGATACTTGTTGTCGCCGCCAACAACTCTAGCGGCATCCAATCTTGCTGTCAAGTAATAAAGAGTTGCCTGCCGAGAACCTGGATATTGATCTAAGTTATTGATTTGCAATGTTTTGCGCTTGCCTGAAAGAGACGTTGGGGATACATTCCCGCGCATGCCTATCTTCGACGGCCTTGGCAGGGCGCTGCGCTGGCTGCGTGATAGGCAGGGCAAGCGGCAGTACCAGGTGGCAGAGGGGGCCGGCATCACCAAGGCGATGCTCTCCGCCTATGAGACCGGCAAGCAGAAGCCCTCGCTCGATACCCTCGAGAAGATCCTCGACGCCCTGACCTGCGACCTGAACGATCTGCACAACGCCCTGCAGATCGTCAATGAGCGCCCGGAGCGGATGCGCAGCGCCGGCGGCGACCCCTGGCGCGTCGCCGGCACGGCCGGCGAGGGCGCTGCGAGAGGCCCTGGCCTCTACGAGATCCTCGGCGCCGAGGAGCCGCTGCCGCAGCAGGAGGAGCAGGCCATGAGCGAGATGCTCGGCGGCTTCCACAAGCTGCTCCGCTACATGCACGGGCGCATCCCTGGCGGCGCTCTCGCGACCGTCCCGGCGCCGTCCCGGGCGCAGCCACCGGCCACTCCCGGCGCACCGTCTGGAGCGGGGCCGACGCCGGCCGCGGCCTCCGCTCCCGCCGATCCCACGGCACCGCCCGAGGCCAAGCCCTCGCCGCCGGCGGGCCCCGATCCCGCCGACCGCGGCGGCTCCTAGAATCTCCCGCTCCCGAGCGGGGTCGAGCGGCTCTCGACACGTCCCCCGCCGCTCGCAACGGGCGCTCGCTCGGCGCGGCGGGGTCACGCGCATGCTTCTTGCACGATCCTCGAACGATGTCGCGGATGGAGGCCGCGACGAAGCGTGGGAGGACGTGGGGCGGCCACCGGCGGTGGGCGCCGGCGAGGCGATCAGGTCATGCACGGTCCAGCACAATCCTTCGACCCCAGCCGCTACCCCGGTGCTCCCGGGGAACCGGCCTCCGATCCGCGGCGGCACCTACCTCCAGATCCACGCCGCGATCCGCCTCGAGATCCGCCCTCCGCGCCAGCCGAAGCTCCCGCAGGTTCCGCCGTGCGCACCGCCGCGTTTCGCGACAGCGCCTTGCCCGATTTGCGGCATGCCCTCCATGTCTGCCTGGTCTATGAACGAGCCGCCGAAGCGCGCGCCGCGGTGGCCGCCTTCTTCGCGGCCGGGCTGACCGCCGGCGAGCGCTGCCTCTATCAAGGCGGCGGCGCCAACTGGCGGCGCCTCGAGCGTGCGCTTGCCGCCGCCCGCCTCGCGGCGGAGGCCGGCGGCCGCGCGGCGCTCGGCGAGATCGCCGCGCCGCCGAGCGGCGGACCGCGCGCCTGGCTGGAGCTGGTCCGCGAGGCCGAGCGGCAGGCGCTCGCCGACGGCTTCTCCGGCCTGCGCGTCAGCTGGGAGATGCCGCCGGAGCCGGGGCGATGGACCCTGGCGGACCTCGCCGAGATGGAGGAGCTGCTCGACCGCGTCCTCCCCGGAGCGCATACCTCCCTGCTCTGCCGCTACTCGCGCCAGCGCTCTCCCGCCGATCTGCTGCAGCGGGTCATGCACAGCCATCCTGCCGCGATGCTCGGCGGCGAGGTCGGGGCCAACGTCTTCTACGCTCCGGAGCCCGCCGTGCCGGGCGCGCCGCGCGGCGAAGAACGTGTGCAGCGCATGCTGGCCCAGCTGCGCCGCGAGCTGCGCCGGGAGCGCCGGCTGCGCGATCTCGAGCGCCGGCTTGCCGAGAGCGCCGTCGAGCTCGGCCGCGCCGACCAGGACCGCGAGCAGCTGCTGGCCATGCTCGGTCACGAGCTGCGCAACCCGCTGAGCACGGTGAGCATCGCACTCTCGGTGCTGCGGCAGCGCGGCGCCCAGGGAAAGAGCGACGAGACCTGGATGCGGGCCCTCGACACGGCGGAGCGCCAGGTGTTCCACCAGGCGGCGCTGGTCGACGACCTGCTCGAGGCCTCCCGCGCCACGCGCGGCGAGATCGACCTTCACCTCGAGCCGCTGGACCTCGCCCGCCTGGTGCCGGATGTGGTCGATGCCTACCGCGACGAGATGCGCGGTGCCGGTCTCGTGCTCGACGCCGACTTGCCCCCCCAGGCGCTGCCGGTCTCGGGTGACCGGCTGCGGCTCTGGCAAGCGGTGGCCCACCTGCTGCAGAACGCCCTGAAGTTCAGCCCGCCCGGAGGGCGAGTCAGGGTGCGGCTGCGGCGCAACAGCGAGGGCAAGGCCGAGATCAGCGTGCGCGACCGGGGCGTCGGCATCAGCCCGGAGCTGCTGCCGCACGTCTTCGAGGTCTTCACCCAGGCCGACCACACTCTCGACCGCGCCAAGGGTGGGCTCGGCATCGGGCTGACCATGGTCAAGGGAGTGATCGAGCATCACGGCGGCGAGGTCCAGGCGAGCAGCGACGGCGAGCCCGGGCATGGCGCGGAGTTCAAGCTGCTGCTGCCGCTCGACCCCGCGGCCGCACCGAGCGCGCCGGAGGGCGCCGAGGCCGCCGGCGGCCGGCTCCCGGCGGCGCGGGAGGCACGGCGCGTGCTCGTGGTCGAGGACCACCTGGATACCTCGGAGACCCTGCGCGACCTCCTCGAGCTGTCAGGCTTCGAGGTCCGGATCGCCGGCTCGGGCGCCGATGGCGTGGCGGCGGCGCGGCAGTTCCACCCCGACGTGGTGCTCTGCGATCTCGGGTTGCCCGGCATGAACGGCTACGAGGTGGCGAGCACGCTGCGCCGCGACCCGGCGACCGCCGCGGCGCGGCTGATCGCGTTGACCGGCTACGGCAGCGAGGAAGACCGCCGCCGATCGCACGAGGCCGGCTTCGACGTCCACCTCACCAAGCCGGTGGACCCGGGGCTGCTGCGCCATCTCCTGTCCGCCGGCACCTGAGAGCTCGAGAACGATCAAGAGGTAGACTGCGAAAGTTCGACAAGGGGTGTCCTTGGACCGAGCTTCGACGATCGAGGAGCCGTCAGGAGGGGTTCGGGTGGGCAGGGCGGCGCGGCTGGCGAGCCTCGCGTGGTTCCGCGCGTGGCGGCCTTTCCGCGCGCACCGCATCCGCCGCTCGGTGCTCGAGCGGATCGACGGCCTGCCTTTCGTGATCCTTCCCGAGGTGCTGAACCCGGTGGTCTTCCGCAGCGGCGCCTTCCTCGCGCAGACGGTGGCCGGCTCGCCGCTCGCCAACCCGGCGCCGGGAGCGCGCGCCCTCGACATGGGTACCGGTTCGGGGGTGGGGGCGGTCTTCGCCGCCCGGCGCGGATTCCAGGTGGTCGGCGTGGACCTCAACCTCGAAGCGGTGCGTTGCGCCCGCGCCAACGTCCTGTTGAACGGCCTCGAGGAGCGGATCGAGATCCGCCAGGGCGACCTCTTCGCACCCGTCGCCGGGGAGCGTTTCGACCTCGTCCTCTGGAACCCGCCCTTCTTCCGCGGCGTGCCGCGGGGCGGCCTCGACCAGGCCTGGCGCGCCACCGACGTCATGGAGCGCTTCGCCGCCGGCCTTCCCGCCGTGCTCGCCCGGGGCGGCGTGGCTCTCGTCCTGCTGTCGACGGACGGCGACGCCGCCGGAACCGTCGCCGCCCTCGCCGCTCACGGCTTCCGCCTCGAAGTCGCCGCCCGCCGTCACTTCGGCAGCGAGGTCATGACCGTCTACGGCGCCAGCCGGGACGATGCGCCGGCCGCGCGCGGCCTGCCGCAGGGTCCCCGATGAACCGCGGCCGGGTGGTGCTGGTCAATCCGCGGATGTGCTCGCCGCGGAGCGTGCGGCTGCCGCTCTCCCTGCTCTCGCTGGGAGCCGTGCTCGAGGGACGGCACGACTACCGCATCGTCGACGGCAACCTGGACCCGGAGCCGGTCTCGACCGTCCTGGCTGCCCTGGCGGAGGGGCCCGGCGCGCTGCTCGCCGTCAGCGTGATGCCCGGCCCGCAGGTGGCCACCGCCATCGCGGTCTCCGCGGCCGTCCGCCTGGCCCGGCCGGAGGTGCCGATCGCCTGGGGAGGCTACTTCCCGACCCTCTATCCCGCCGCGGCGATCAACGCTCCCTACGTCGACTACGTGGTGCGCGGCCAGGGCGAGGACACCCTGCTCGAGCTGCTGACCCGGCTTCCCGATGCCGGCGTGCCGGCCGGCATCGGCGACTCCGCCGCCGATCCGGCGGTCCTCGCGGGGATCGCCGGCCTCACTTACAAGCAGGGCGGCCGCGCCGTGCACAACCCCGAGCGGCACGCGCGCCCGCCCGACGACTACCCGCCGCTGCCCTACGAGCGCGCCGGGGAGGTCGCGCGCTACCTGCGCCCGAGCTTCCTCGGCAACCGCACCGCCGTGCACCAGGCGGCCGTCGGCTGCCGCTACCACTGCACCTTCTGCGGCGTGGTGTCGATGTGGAACGGCGCCACCCGCCTGCAGGGCGCGGCGCGCCTGGAACGCGCGCTGCTCAGGCTGCGCGACGGCCACGGGGCCGACGCGATCCAGTTCTACGATCACAATTTCTTCGACACCGAGGAGGCGAGCGTCCCGACGCTCGAGGTGCTCGCGCGCCTGCGCCTCCCCTGGTGGTCGTACGCCCGCGCCGACACCCTGGCCAGGTTCTCTCCCGCCGGCTGGAAGCTGCTCGAGGCGAGCCGCTACCGCATGAGCTACATCGGCGCCGAGGCGGCGAGCGACGACGTGCTGCGCCGCATGAAGAAGGGCACCCGCGTCGAGCATACTCTCGAGGTCGCCCAGAAGACCCGCGAGCACGGCGTCATCCCGGAGCTCTCCTTCGTGCTCGGCGGCCCCGAGGACCCCGAGGGCGAGGTCGAGAAGACCCTAGGCTTCGTCAAGCGGGTGAAGACGGTCAACCCGGACTGCGAGGTGATCCTCTACCTCTACAGCCCGACACCGCAGCGCGACCCGCGGGCCGTCGCCGCCGACGCCGACGGCTCGCGCCTGCCGGTGCTCGAGACCTACGGCCCCGCCGGCCCGCAGCTCCCCACCACCCCCGAGGAGTGGACCGAGCCGCAATGGCTCGCCTACGTCTGCCACCAGGACGCCCCCTGGCTCAGCCCGCGCCTGAAAGCGCGCATCCACGACTTCGCCACCGTCCTGGCCTGCCGCTTCCCCACCGTCCAGGACTGGTCCACCTCCGCCTGGGCGAAGCGGCTCCTCAGCACGCTGGCAGGCTGGCGCTACCGCAACGGCCGCTACGGCAATCCCTGGGAGCTCGACCTCGCCCGCCGCCTGATGGCTTTGCGCGAGCCGCAGCGGGAAGGGCTGTGAGCGGTCACGCCAGCTCGTCGGCGGGATCTCGCACGACCGGATACGGCTCGATGGGGCCTTCGATCGCTGCCATGGCCGCGATGAAGAGATGGGGGAAGGACAGGGGCACGGTCCGGCACAGCAGAAGGATTCGCCCGCGCAAGGCCGTGGCCTCGGCTCCTCCCCCCGAGGCCAGCCGATAGAGTTGCCGCCAGGCCGCGAGCTCGCCACGGTCGAGCAGCTGCGCCAGCACCTCATCGCTCTCCAGATCGAGCCCCGCGCGGTTCCAGAGCGCCCGGGAGCGCGACAGATCGAAGGTGCTCAGGGCTCGCCTCCCTTGGCGCCCAGCAGCAGGTCGGCCAGTACGCGCGCCCAGAAGCGCCCCCGCGACACCACATGCCGCCAGTCGTTCCAGGGTGCCTGGAGCCCACGATAGGTGGCAAGATCGATCGCCGCCTCATCGACAGGCCGGGCGGAGCCGAGCCGTTCGACGACCTCGGCCAGGACCGAGGCGCCGTTCGGCTGGGGATAGAGCACATCGAGACCCGCGAGCGCCGCGCGCACTCCGTCCACGCCCAGGCGCTCGAACAGCACGACGGCATCGAGGTAGTCGCGGACGGTGAAACGGGTGGCGAGCAGCCAGGCCTTGACCCGCGCCATCTCGGCCAGCGTCGGCAGCCGCAGCCCGCCGATCTCCTCGGTCTCCAGGGGTTGGACCCGGCGGAGCTGACGAATGCCGGTCAGGACGCCGTCGAGCTGCCCGAGGATCAAGACCGGCCTGCGGACGCGGGAGGTCTGCCAGCCCGCCGCCGCTTCCAGATCCGCCAGCACCTCATCGAACCGATGCTGCAGATCCGCAACCACGTGATCCCCATCCAGGCTGATGCGATGTCCAGCATGGAGCGCCGCGGCAGTCCCGCCGACCAGGACCGCCCCAGGCACCAGGGCCTGCAGGTGGCGCTCCGCCGCCAGCAGGCGTTCCCAATCGGATCGCGGCTCTTCGGACATACCTCTCAGCATAGCCCGTCGCCTCCAGGAATCTACTAGAACCAGTGCTTTAGTTACGGGACAACCTGAGCGCGGCGGCCACCATGGGCTTGGCCCATTCGGGCGTCTCCCTGGGGTCGGGTATCGCTACGATTCTGCCATCGCCGCAAAGAGCGCGCTGCCAGCCGCCTTTGCTTCGCTGGTCTGCATACGCTCGACCAGTGCATCGAACTCGGCCCGCAGACTCTCGAGCGTATCTTCGAGTCGCGGCGTAAGGGCTTCGTACTCTTCGAGCGAGAGCACCACGACCCGCGGCTTGTTGCGCCGAGTGACGACCACGATCCCCTTGGCGATCGCCTGGTCGATCACTTCTCCGAACGAGTTCTTTGCCTCGGTAGCCGAGAATGTTTCCACTTCGACGGTCTCGCCTCGGCGATTACGAAGCTTGGCTCTCGTCCTCGACATCCCCTCCTCGCGGATAGCCATAATAGCTCCTTCGGCTATTGCGTAGGACACTACCTGACCCCGATCAGGGCTTCTCCGCCAACAGGATCGCGAAGCGGCTCGGTTCGCGGCGCCTGCCCAAACGCGCGATCCAGGGCCTCATCGCCCATCGCCAGCCGTACCAGGGGATGACCACCTGGAAGCGGACTCCCAGGCGCCTGCCCAAGCTCTCGATCTCTTCCCAGGTCAGGTAGTCGCAGCTGGGGAGCGATTCGGAGCGGGTGCCGTAGCGGCGGGCGAAGTCGGCGCGGCGCTCTTCGACCATGCGCCGGCCGCTCTCCGGGTGGCGGTAGATGGGAGATTCGAGGACTGCCACGGTGCCGCCGGGAGTCAGCACTCTCAGGGCCTCGGCGAGGGTGACCTCGTAGTCGGTGCTGTAGTGGAGGCTGGCGTTGAAGATCACCAGGTCGGCTGACTCCGCGGCCAGCGGCAGGCGATCGAACTCGGCCTGGACGCGGGGCCATGCGGGGCGGTAGTGGCGGCTGGCTCCGAGGCCGTCGCGGTCGCCGGCGCTGAGATCGACGGCCATCGGATGGTGGCCGAGCAGCGCCAGGCGGTGGGAGAGCCAGCCCACCCCGGCGCCGAGGTCGACGACACGGAGGCCGTTGCCGAGACGGGGCAGGACCCGGCTGGTGAATGCCGCGAAGGTGCGGCGCCGCAGGGCCCACTGCGCGGCGATCGGGTGATCCGCCGGGCACTCGGGCAGCCCGAGGTAGTAGGCCGGGTCGTCCGAGCCGCGTTGCTCGGCGTGGCGGATGCGGGTGTAGTCAGCGAGGAACGGGGCGAAGCGCGCCGCGGCGGCCGGCGGCAGGAAGCGCCAGATCCCCTCGCCGCAAGGCGCGACGAGGCCGCAGCCAGGGCAGCGGACCTCGCCCCGGCCCCGGTGCGCCGAGAGCGGTCCTAGATCCTGGCGGCAGGACGGGCAGGCGAGCGGCCAGTCGGCGGCGGCGCTCACCGGCGCTCGAGCTCGAGAAGATAGTGGTCGGCGAGCCAGGGGAGGGGCGGCAGGGTCTCCCAGCGGCGCTCCCAGCGGTCGAGCCGGGCGAGCAGGCGCGGGTGCCGGGCGGCCCAGGGCTCGGCATAGGAGGGGGGTAGCAGGACGCCGATCGCGGCGGTGCGCCGCGCCTGGAACTCCGGCGCGAAGGCCCGCCTCATGGCGCCGATCGAAGGGTAGCGGATCACCAGTCCCCGCCCTGCCGCGCCGCCGGGGCGCAGCCGGCGGAGGGCCTTGCCGGGCCGGCCCCGCAGCAGGAACCAGCCCCACTCCCAGGGGACGAGCGGCCCCATGACGCAGAGCAGGACGCGGGCCCCTGGCCGCAGCAGCGCGGCGAGATCCCGCGCCGCGCCGCGCGGGTCCGCGATGCAGTTGAAGCCGCCGAAGCTCGAGAAGGCCCCGTCGAAAGGCGGCCCGCCGGCGAGCTGCGCAAGCGGCGCAAGCGGCGCAGGACCTTGCCCGCCGAGCCGCGGCAGCTCCTCGACGGCGAGCTGCCGCACCTCGACCAGGTCCCGGAGCCCGGCGGCCTCGACCTTCCGCTTCGCCGCGGCCGCCATGCCCGGCGAGGCGTCGGTCGCGAGCACCCGCACCCCATGGCGCCCCAGGTGGACGGCGTCCTCGCCGGTGCCGCAGGCCAGCTCCAGGACGCGGTCGCCCGCCGCGAACGCCGCCCGCAGCCGCCGTTGCAAGGGCCGGCGCAGCAGCGTGCCGATGGCGTTGTGCGTGAAGGCATCATCGTAGCCGGCGGCGAGGTCGTCGAAGGGGAACGTCGCCGCGATTGGCGACCCTGGCGCGGCAGGACGCATGGCGGGAGACGCAGGCGCCGCTGGAGACTCCGGCGCGCTCGAGGGTGGCGTTGCAGCAGCAGCCGCCCGCGCGGCTGGTGACGCC
>DATDGZ010000532.1:0-6350 GCA_036521795.1 Thermoanaerobaculia bacterium
GGGCCCACGCCGGAGGGCATCCGCATCACCACCGTCGGTCTCTGGTACGTGCTGCTGACGGTGATGGTGGCGATCGCCTCCACCAACACCGGCAACAACGCGCTGTACGCGGTGCTCGCCGTCATGTTCGCGGTGCTCATCCTGTCCGGGCTGCTGTCGCGCCAGAACGTGCGCGGCCTGGCGGTCGAGCTGACGGCCCCCGGCGAGGTCTTCGCCAACCGCCCCTTCGAGATCGGCTTCCACCTCGCGAGCCGCGGCTGGCTGTTGCCGCGCTGGTTCCTGCTGCTGCGCCTGACGCGCGAGGCGAAGCCGCTGCTGATCCCCTACCTGCCGCGGCGCGGGCGCAGCAGCGGCCCCATCGAGACCATGGTGCCCCGGCGCGGTCCCTACAGCGTGCCTTATGCGCACGTCTCGAGCCTCTTCCCGTTCGGCTTCTTCCGCAAGGGCGTGCGCTATCGCAGCGACCTGGCCGTGCTGGTCTTCCCGGAGATCTTCCCCGCCGCCGGCCGCCGCTCCGACGAGGCCGAGGCGATGGGCGAGGAAGCCAGCCGGCGGCCAGGCTGGGGGCACGCGCTGTTCTCGCTGCGCGCCTTCCGCCGCGGCGACGACCCGCGCGGCATCCACTGGAAGCAGACGGCGCGGACCGGCGAGATCGTCTACATGGAGCGCGAGGCCGAGCAGGTGCGGCGCCTGTCGATCCTGTTCGACAACGGCGTCGGCGAGCTGGCGGACGCCGCGCTGCGCGACCGCTTCGAGCGCCTGGTGAGCGAGGCGGCGACCGCCGCGGTCGATCACCTGGCGCGCGGCTACGAGATCGAATTGGTGACGCGCGACCGGTCGCTGCGTTTCGCCGCCGGCCACCGCCAGCGGCTCGCCGCGCTCGAGCTGCTGGCGACGATCGAGCCCGTGCCGCGGCGGCGCGAGCCGCTGCACGCCGCCGACCCGCGCTCGCCGCAGCTCCGCATCCACCTCGAGACTGCCACCCCCGCGACGCCCGCCACGCCCGCGGCACCCGCCGCGAACGCCGCCCAGGCCGCGCCCCCGTCGCGGAGGCCTTCGGCGTGAGCTTCGGCCGCCAGAAGCGGCTGCTCGTCGGCTGGCTGGCGCTGCTGGCGCCGCTGCCGCTGCCGTTCAGCGAAGTCATCGGCTGGCCGGTGCTCGCCGTGTACACGGTCGGGGTGCTGCTGTTCCTGGCGCGCGCGCGGCGCGATCCCGCCCGGTGGCTACCGCTCTGGGGCATGAACGTCCTGGGGCTCGTCTACCTGCCGGTGCTGGCCGCCGACATGCTGGTGCTCCACCGCGGCCACCTCGTGGCACCGATGATCCACCTCGGGATGTTCGCGCTGCTGGTCAAGCTGTTCGCGATGGTGCGGGAGCGCGACAAGTGGCAGGTGGCGGTCGGCATCTTCTTCATCTTCCTGGCGGCCATGGGCACCAGCGTCCATCCGACGATCGTGCTCTACCTCGCTGCCTTCCTGGTGCTGGGGCTGGCGCTGCTGCTGCGCTTCGCCTGCTACCACGTGCTCGCCGACTTCAGCCGCGACGATCCGGTGGCCGGCGCCGTGCCGCTCGGCCGGCTGATGGCCGCCTCGACGGTGTTCATCCTGCTCCTCGCCGTGCCGCTGTTCGCGACCCTGCCGCGGCTGCGCTCGCCCTACATCATCGGCCGCGGCAACAACACCGGGCTGACCCAGGAGGCCGCCGGCTTCTCCGACGCCGTGACTCTCGACTCCATCGACCAGATCCGCACCAGCCGGGCGGTGGTGCTGCGGGTGCAGTTCGAGCAGAACAGCGCGCGGCCGGAGACCGATCAGGAGATGCGCTTCAAGGCCGCCAGCTACGACAGCTACCAGGAGGGCAGGTGGCGGCGCACGCCGGCACGCAGCCTCGCGCCGCGCCGCCAATTCGGCCGCTTCGTGCTCGCCGCGGGTGAGCCGCGGCGCTGGTTGCACGTCTGGCTGCAGGCGCTGCACAGCCGCAGCCTGCCGCTGCCGGTCGAGGCGCTGCAGGTCGAGCCGCAGGTCGCCGGCATCGAGATCGACCAGGGCGGTGCGGTGTCGCTGCCGTTCATGCCCAACACCCTGCGCGAGTACCGGGTCGGCGTCGGCGACCGCCCCATGCTGCTCGGCGCGACCCCCGCGGGGCCGGCCGACGTCACCCTCGACATGGCCGGGGTCACGCCGCGCATTGCCGGGCTCGCGGCCCGGGTTGCCGGCCGGGGCACCGCCGCCGAGCGCGCCGGGCGCCTGGAGCGTCATCTCGCCACCGGCTACGCCTACTCCCTGGACCTGGGTGGCCGCGCCGCCGACGCCGACCCGATCGAGAGCTTCCTCTTCACCTACAAGAGCGGCCAGTGCGAGTACTTCGCCTCGGCGATGGTGCTCATGCTGCGCGCCCAGGGGATCCCGGCGCGGCTGGTCACCGGCTTCCTGGGCGGCGAGTACAACCCCTTCGAGGGGTACCTGATCCTGCGCGACAGCAACGCGCACGCCTGGGTCGAGGCGTGGCTGGGCGGGCGCGAGGGATGGCAGTTGTTCGATCCGACGCCGCCGGCCGGCCGGCCCGAGGCGAGCGCCACCGGCTTCTGGCTGCTGGCCCACCAGGCGTGGGACTTCGTGCAGTTCCGCTGGGACCGCTACGTGCTCACCTATGGCTTCTACGACCAGCTGGAGCTCTTCGGCGAGCTGCGCAGCCTCTGGCACGGGTTGCTCGGGATGTTCGAGCGTGGGCGCGAGGCGCCGTCGGCGGATGGGCCCGCCGGCACCGTCGCGGACGCCGCCGCCAGCCGTGCGCGGGGGGCGGCGGCCGACTCCGCCTGGCTCCGATGGCTCCGATGGTTCCGCTGGTCGCCGTGGCTGCGTCAGCAGCTGCCGAGGCTCCGCTCCCCCGGGGTCGCGGCGGGCGTGGCGGCGGCGCTCGCGGCGCTGGCCGCGGCGGCGCTGCTGCTGAGGCGGCGGCTGCGCCCGCCGCTCGACTCGACGCTCGCCTACCGCCGCCTCCGCCGCCGCCTGGACAGCGCCGGCCTGCGGGTCTCACCCGCCCTGGCGCCGCTGGCGCTGCGCTCGCTTGCGGCCGCCCGCTTCCCGGCGGCGGCCGAGGCCACCGGGCAGGTCGTTACGTTCTACGTGCGCGAGAGCTTCGGCGGCCGGCAGCTGGCCGCGGCGGAGCGGGAGGCGCTGCGCGCCGCGCTCGACGAGGCCGAGTCGTGCCTGGGGCGTGATCCGCGCTCGCGCTCCGGCGGCTCGGCGGGTTGAGCCGTCTCCGGCCGCCGATGTCAGACCGGGCCCGGTTCGCCGAGGCGGGACGGGGAGGTGACGGCCAGGACGATGAGGGTGAGGTCGTCGGCGAAGCCCTGCGCGGCCTCGTCGGGTAAGGCGCCGGGCGGGTGCGGCCGCGACCAGGTGTCGAGCTGAGAGAGCAGGGCGCCGGCGAGGGCGTCGGCGGAGAGGTGGCCGTGAGCGGCCAGGAACGCCTGCAGCCGGTCGTCGCCGAAGAGCTCGCCGGACGGCGACATCGCCTCGGGGATGCCGTCGGAGAAGACCAGGAGCCGGTCGCCGGCCTCGAGCGTGGTGCACGACTCGGCGTAGTCGCGGCGCGCGAGGCGCCCCAGGATCGGTCCGGCGGCCGCCAGCTCCCGCACCTCGCCGCGGCGGAGCAGCAGGGGCGGCGGGTGTCCGGCGTTCGCCCAGCGCAGAGAGCCCGCGTCGACGTCCAGGCAGAGATAGACCGCGGTGATGAACTGGGTCCGCAGGCGGCGGTGGAAGATGTGGCTCATGCCGGTCAGCATCTTGCCGGGCGCGGCGGCGTCGGCTGCCTGCGCCGCGACGGCGATCTTGATCATCGACGCCACGAGCGCGGCGGGGACGCCGTGGCCGGAGACGTCGGCCACCAGCACGCCGAGGCCGTTGCCGGAGGTGGGCAGGAAGTCATAGAGGTCGCCGGCGACCTCGGCGGCCGGGACGTAGCGCACGGCGACGTCGAGACCCGGCAGACGGGGGAGCTCGGCCGGCAGCCAGGAGCTCTGGATGAGGCGCGCGGTGTCGAGCTCCTGCCGCAGCGCTGCCAGGCGCGACCGCGCGGCGAAGAACTGGCGCGCGACGATCGATCCCAGGCCGCCGACGAAGACGAGCAGGCCCAGGCCCTCGGCGAACTCCGGCCAGGCGATGATCCCGAAGCCGCGGAGGTTCTCGCAGAGAATGAAGAAGGCGACGATGCGGAAGGCGGCGCGCAGGCGGCGGAGCTCCCAGCTCGGCGGCTCGCCGGGCCGCAGCAGGGCGAGGAGCACCATGCCGACGTTGAGCAGCGCGAGCCACGAGAAGAAGCGGTTGAGCGGTACGGCATCGGGCCGCCACGCCAGCAAGGCAAGCCCGGCGACGGCGCAGGCGAGGTCGACGGCCACCAGGCGGCGCAGGGCCGTGCGCCAGCGCGCCGGCGCGAGCCGCGACAGGAAATCGAGGAAGGGAACCAGGATGCAGTAGCCGATCGCCGCGATGGCCAGCTGGCGCGGGGCTTCGTCGATGCCGAAGAGCACGCCGGCGAAGCGGAGGGAGAGGAGCAGGCGAACCCCGTAGAGCTCCGCCGTCACCCCGAACGACAGCAGGGCGCGGTCCCGCGGGCGGCGGGCCACGGCGAGGGCGATCGAGGCGGTTCCCACGGTCAGGGTGATCGCCGCCACGAAGAGCGGCACCAGGTCGCCCCGCAGCTGCGCGAGGAGCTCGGGCGGGATCGGAGGGGCGGTCGCCATGGCGGCTAGAAGAGCTGCGGAAGGTGGAGCCCGCTCCGGAGGCGCTGCCGGCACCGGGCCGCGAGATTAGCGGCCGACCGGATAATTCACCAGTTTCGTGGCCGCGACGATCTCGCTCGTCTCGCCGGGTGTCGCCAAGAGGATGTAATCGATGGTGATTCGGGTTGTACCTGACGAAGGAATCTGGAACTGGCTCGCGAGGGTCACGGTGCCGGTTCCCTGCGCGAGGGATATCGATGGGAAGTCGTTCGCCAGCAAGATCCCATTCTGATCGGCCAGCTGGACGATGACGCCGCCGCCGAGGTTCTCGTGCACCGCGTAGCTGAGGACCGTGCCGAACGTCACGGTGCTTCCTGGCGCCAGCCTCGTTCCAGGGAGCGGAGAGATACTGTCGATCACGATGCTGTCCGGCTGGACCACCGGTTCGGATGGGGACGTCTGGTGAAGCCCGCAGCCGAGCGCCAGGGCCACGGCGATCGCGGCGATCGCGGCGAGGATCCACCGGCGGCGCCGCCGGGTCATGGCGGCTCGGCCCGGACCTGGTGCTCGCGCTCGACGAGCATAGCCGTCAACTGTCGCTGGACCCACTGGTCGAGCCGCAGGCTCAAGCTCGCCGTCACCTCGGGCGCGACGTCCTCCTCCCGGACGTCGAGGACATCCTGGCTCGAGAGCGCTTCGAGTCGGAAGCGGAATGGGTTGGCGTCATCGCGGGCGATGTCGACTCTGAACATGGTCGCCGGGCTTACCCTGAGATCGAGCGCCGGCGTCGCAGTCACCCAGCGAGACTGAACCTCGCCAAGCAGGCGCCGGGAGAGGTTCTGCAGTCGCGCCTCTGACGGCGAAGCCAGCGCGGCGAAGCTCTCGGCGACCTCGTCCGGCTGCGGTCCTGTCGCGGTGCGCAAGGTCTCTTCGACGAGCTGCATGGTGTCGAGGCCGCGGTTCGCGACGAAAGCGAGCCACGGCGTGGCATCTCCTTCGTCGTCCTTGGCAAGAGCATCGAAGTATGCGGCGCGCTGGTTGGAGAAGATGACCAGTGGGATCGAGAGACTCTTGTACAGGTACACCGATCCCAGTGCGCGTGCGACTCTGCCGTTGCCATCCGCGAACGGGTGCACCGCGGTCAAGGCAAAGTGAGCATATGCTCCTTGCTCGACCGGGTGGGCATCCTCGAAGGCCGAGGTGCGAAGCTGCTCGAAGAGGCGGCGCATCTCCGGCGCGACGTCCGCGACCGGCGCGTAGACATGGTACGAGCCATCGGCCAGCCGAACGTGGTTCGGGGACTCTTTGTAGCGGCCTTTCTGTAAGGTCTGTTCCTGCCATCCCATCTCGGTGAGCACGCGGTACGTCTCCTGCGGAGCGCAGATCTGCTCGTGCAGGGACCTCAGCCATGCTTCACTCAACGGCGCCTTCCTCGTGACCGCATCGAGCGCCAACTCGTATCCCGCCAGCTGGGCCTCGAACAGCTCGCGGACTCCCTCGCCGCGCTCGCCGAGAGCATGCTCCCAGGCCAGGGTCTGGAGAGCCACGCTCATGGTGAAGCCGCGATCCACTTGGTACAGTCCCTCGATCGCCCCGGTATCGATGGCAGCGGCGCGCATGGCTACGG
>DATDGZ010000533.1:0-12705 GCA_036521795.1 Thermoanaerobaculia bacterium
ATGCAATCCGTCCGCCTCGGGCGTGACGTTCACTTCGACCTTGCTGAACTGACCCGTCGCCTGAAGGGCAGCGATAGTCTTCCGCACTTTCTCGTCGGAGTAAGGCTCGCCGCCGTGCTGCACCAGCAGTTTCTGGAAGGCGTCTATATTCAGCGTTGGCCGGGCGATCAGAATTACCTCGACAACGGGCTGGCCTTCGTAGGAAGTCCCTGCTGGCTGTTGTGCGCGCATAACATGAGCAGCACTCAGAAACACAATGGAAACCAGAATTAGCCCGGGCAAAGGCCTGTTTGGGGGATTCGTTGGTCTGAGAAGATCGCCGTCATCGGGCCGGAGCTCCGTCCCCTGGTGGTGCCCCTGCTCGAGGACCTGCCGCCGGCGCGCCGGTTGCGGAGCCTCGCCACCCTCTTCCCCCAGCGGCCGCTGGCACTGGCGGCCCGGCTCGAGGCGATCGTCCACCGTGACCACGCCCGGATGAGCACCGCTGCCAGGGTCCAGGCGCTGAGCGCCCTGGGCGCCGTGCACGCCGGCGGCAAGCCCTCCGAGATGCTGGTGGCCAGCCTCTTCCATACCGACCCCGTGCTGCGGGAGGTCGCGGCTCGCGTGCTCTGCCGCATCGACCCCGGGTGCTACGCCGCCTGCGCGGAACGGCTGCCGGCCGAGACCAGGGAGCAGCTCGACAGTCTCCTCGGCTCCGGCGGCGGCGACCGCCCCGGCGCCAGCCAGCCCGTCGAGGCCGGGCTGATGGCGGAGGCCGCCTGAGCGCCTGGAGCCGCCAGCCCGAGCTGCTCACGGGCTGGCGGCTCACAGCCGCGTCATGACGGTGAGGAAGAACGCCCGGCCCGGCTGCGGCACTCGCGCGGCGAACGTCTCGCCGGCCTCCCTGACTCCCGGGTCGTAGTACTGGCGGTTGGCGACGTTGTTGATCAGCAGGCGCAGGCTGGCTCCCGGGACGACGTCGTTCCAGATCAGCGTCAGGTTGCCGGTGACGTAGGAGCCGATCGAGGTATAGGGGTTGGTGGGCACGGTGGTGCCCTGGCCGGTCGGCCGTGGGCCCACGTAGTTGACGCGCAGGTTGACGTTGAGCTTCTTGCCCAAGCGCAGGTTGCCGCCCAGGTTCGCCTGGTGCCCGGCGATGTCGCCGACCCTGAGCTCGGTGATGCGCCGGCCGTCGGTGTCGACCAGGGGCTGGCCGCTCGCGTCCTTGGGATCGAGGTCGAAGGGTTGGGTGAGGGTGAAGTTGCCGTAGATCTCGACGCGGCCGAGCTCGTAGGTGGCCTCTCCCTGCACCCCGCGCACCCGCCTCCTGCCGAGATTCTGGAACTGGGTGGTGGTGCCGTTGCCGAAGGGGGTGCCATCGTCGAAAGGCACGGTCTGCAGCCCGACCACGTCGCTGAAGAGGGCCTCGTAGGCCGCGACCGAAGCGCTAACGCCCTCGCCCTGCCAGCCGGCGCTGACTTCGAAGTTCTTGACCTTCTCTGGCCGCAGGTTGGGGTTCGGCAGGTCGCGCTGGCCGGGCAGCGTCGAGTAGCGATCGAAGTTCGAGGCGTCGGTGAACGCCTGCGAGTAGATGCCCTTGAAGACCCAGCGGCCAGGCAGGTAGAGCAGGGCGAGCCGCGGGTTGAAGGCCGTGCCGTAGCCGCCGCGCTCGCGCACCTGGTTGTTGTCGACGCGGCCGCCGGCGACCACCTTCAGGTCCCGGCGCAGGCGGTAGGAGAGTTGGCTGTAGACGCCGAGATCGCGCACCGCGAACTGGTTGCCTCCCGGCAGCGACGGCGCCGTGCCGGTATCGGCGGCATCGGGCACCTTCGACTTGACATAGTCCCCCTGGATCGAGCCGGAGCGGAACTCGAGGCCGGAGACCAGCGAGAAGCGGTCGACGGGCGCATAGACCCCGGACACCTCGCCGTGCAGCTGGCTCGAGGAGCGGTACAGGAAGGTCTCCTGCCACTGCGACGCGTGTCCCAGGGCGAGGTCGTCGATGTGCAGGCGGCCGTCGGCGTAATTGTTCAGGGCGAAGGACGTCGTGTCCGGGCCGAGATCGTGCAGCAGGTAGCTGCTCTGGAAGCGCAGCGTGAAGCCGCCCGGGAAGAGGCGCGAGTACCTGGCGGTGACGTCGAGCTGGCGCGGCGCCCAGATCGCCCCGTTGTCGGCCCCCGGCGCCTGCCGATCCGTGTACCAGGAGGTATACCCCTCGCTCTGCTGCCAGGTCTCCACGCCCAGGTCGAAGTTCCCCAGCTTGAGCTTGCCCGACAGCCAGCGGTCGTCGGTCTTATCCGACCAGCCGACCGGCTTACCGCCCACGACCTCCGACAGCGCCGCCTGGTCGAAGGCGCGGGCACGCGCGACGCCCCTGGCGGTGGGCAGGATGGCGATCGCGACGCCTTGGGCGTTGCGCTCGATGGTGTAGAGATGGGACGACGGCGCGAGGCCTGTCTCGTCCAACACCCTCTGGGCCCGGTACTTCCCGTTGGCGTCGACGCCGGTGACGGCCAGCACGGAGGCGTAGTCGATCGTGTCATAGAAGGAAGGGTTGTACTGCCAGTCCGGGAAGCGCGACAGATTGTACTCGTCGGAGCGGTAGACCCGCGCGCTCAGCTCGCCGCTCACCGCGCCGTCGGCGGTGCGGGCCGCCACCACCCCGTCGCCGTAATAGGTGGCGAACGAGCCGCCCCCGACCACCGCCTCGCCGCCCACCTGCCGGCCCTCGCGCAGCACCTCCGCCGGCTCCTTGGTGATGATGTTGATCACTCCCAGGAAGGCATTGGCTCCATAGAGGGTCGAGGCCGGGCCGTAAATGACCTCCACCCGGGCGATGTCGGTGAGCGGGTATTGCCGCGAGATGTAGGCGGTGTTGGAGGTGAGATCATTCTGCTCGACGCCATCGACCAGGAAGAGGGTGCGGTCGGTGGTGTTCGAACGGTAACCGCGCTGGTAGACGTTGGAGTAGGCGACGCCGTTGTCGCGCGCGATGTCGAAGCCGGGCAGGTCGTGCAGCACCTCCTCGATGTCCTTGTAGCCGCGGCGGGCAATCTCGGCGGCGCTCACCACCGCCACCGTCGCGGGGGCCTCGCGCAGGCTCTCGCGGGTCTTCGACACCGAGACCACCTCGGTCCCGCCGGCCCGCGCCTGCGCCACCAGGCGGACGAAGCGCGCCGACTGGACGAAGGGGTTGGGCTCGAGCTCGGGGCGGCCGCGCAGCAGCTCGGCGACGGTCGCGCGTGCGCGGTCAAGGTCGTCCGAGGCGATCTCGATCTCCGCTCGCAGCTCGAGCGCGTGGCTCTTCTCGTCGCGCGACGGCTGCGCGGCGAGGCAGGCCGCGATCGCCGCCAGGGCTTCGGGGAACCCTCCCGCCCGGAAGCTCGCCGCCGCCTCGGCGAGACGCAGCGAGCAGGTGCTCTGTGCCGCCGCCGGCGCGGCGCCGCCGCTCAGCAGGACGCCGAACACGAGAGCGAGCCAGGGGAAGCAGGGATGTCCAACGCCTCGTCGCATCATCGCACCGGCGCTCCTTCGCTCCGCGGCCCCCCGGCGGAAACTCGCTGTTCCGCGGGCAGGTTGCGGCAGGTCGGCTGGTAAAGGATGTCCGGCGGCAGGTAGAGCGCCCACTCCCGGCGAGTGAGGTTGCGCTCGAGCCGGCGGCAGACTTCTTCGAAGTAAGGCCCGGGGGAGGTCCCCCGCACTCGGACCGTGCGGTCATGGCCGCCCGACAGCACGCGCTCGCCGTCCGCGCTCAAGGCAACCGCCCAGACCCAACCCTCGTGGTCCGTGAGCACCAGGGTGCGGTCCGGCTGCTCGGCGTGCCGCAGCCGCACCGTGCCGTCGAGGCTCGCCGAGGCCAGCAGGGGGTGGCTGGAGGAGAATGCGAGCGCGGTCACGGCGGCGGTGTGTCCGGAGAGCACACGGGGGCTGCCGGCAGGCGGGCGCCCGTGCTCCCCCGCCCCCACGTCCCAGAGCAGGATCGCCCCGGAGCCGGTGCCCGCGGCGAGCAGGCGCCCATCGCCGCTCATCGCCAGGGAGCGGACGTCGTCCCCGGCTCCCAGCACCGCCGCTTCGCCCGCCCGCTCGCCCGGCCGCGGCAAGGACCAGAGCAGGACGCCGCCCGAGGAGCCGGAGGCACCGCCGGCGCCGGCGCTGGCCGCCGCCAGTCGCGCGCCGTCGGGGCTGATGGCGAGCGCGGTGAGGCGCCGCGCGCCGGCCGGCAGAACGGCGGGAGCGGTGCCGGCGCGCAGCGGGTCCCACAGCCGCACGTTGCCGTCGGCACAGGCCGCGGCCAGCCGGTCGCCCGCCGGCGAGAAGGCGAGGCCGTTGACGCTCCTGCCGCCGCCGCTGGCGCCGCCGCCGGCCAGCAGTTTGGGCGGCGCCTTCCGCTGGCGCAGGTCCCAGATCTCCACCGCGCCCTCGAAGCCTCCGGCCGCCAGCAGGATCGCTGCCCCCGCCGGAGCGCCGGGGGAGATCACCAGCGAGCGCACGCCGCCGGGCAAGGTGCCGAGCAGCACGGGCGCGGCGCGCCGATGCTCGAGGTCGAACAGCCGCACGCCGCCGTCGTCGCTGCCGGTGGCGAGCGTGCGGCCGTCGCCGGCCAGGGCGAGAGCCCGCACGGCGTCGCCGGGGGCGTGCAGCACCTGCTCCTGCTGGGGGTCGAGGCGATGCAGCGCCTGCAGCAGGGCATCGTAGATGTTGGGCTCCTCGGCGCCGCCGATCTGCCCGTTGAGGGCGAACGCCTGGGCGGCGAGCAGCCCGGCGAGCGGCGCGTCTTGGATCTGCAGGCTCTGCAGCGCCAGGCTCCTCGCCAGCTCCAGGTGGGCCAGGCGGCGGGCCACCTGTTCGGAGCTGGCGGCCTGCTGGCCGAGATCTTCGGCGCGCCGCTTCTCCTCGACCGCGATGCGGTGCTGGGCCTCGGACGCCGACTGTGCCGAGCGGGCGCGCCCCTCGGACGCCTCGGCCAGGCGCTTCTCGCCCAGGGCCCGCTCCTGCTCGCGCTGGGCATGCAGGCGTTCGCTCTCGGCGACCTCCTCCTGGCGCTGCGCGGCGTGCCGCGCGGCCTCGGCATTGCTCCGCTCGCGCTCGGCCAGCTGCCGCTGCTTCTCCGCGTGGTCTTTCTCGCGGCGGGCGTCGAGCTCCCGCCGCTGCGCGATCACCTCCTGCACCACCGCCTCGCGCCGCGCGTCCTCGGCATCGATCTTGAGCACCAGCGCGTAGAGCCCGAAGGCCAGGGTGAGCAGGGCCCCGGCGCCCAGCACGATCGCCAGCCACCGCGTGCGCGCCAGCTGCCTGCTGCGGGCCTGCTCGCGGCGCTCGATCCACAGGTCGCGCTCCTTCCTGCTGTAGTCGAGGAACAGCATGGCGCGCTCGAAGGCCGGATCGTAGCGGCGCGCCCATTGCAGGTTGGGACTGGCCTCCTCGCGCCAGCTCGAGGCAAGCTGCAGCTCGGGGTCGCGCCACAGGCCGCCGGCGCCGTCCTGGTACTGCTGGGCGGCCTTGGACAGGCGCAGGTAGATCTGGGCCGAGCGCGCCTCGTCGTCGACCCACTGGATCAGGCGCGTCCAGATCCGCATCAGGCTCTCGTGGGAGATGTCGAGCACCGAGCCACCGGTGAGCTCCACCCCCGCGGGAGGCATCAGGAAGCTCCGCCCGGGCATGCGGAAGCGCTCGACGACCGCGATCACTTCCTGCTCGCCGGTCTCGGCCAGGCTGCAGACCTCCGCGAGACGCACCGGCCGCCGCAGCCCGCGCTGATCGGAGCCCCGGTCGGTGAGCGCCTTGAACATCGCTTCCGCGATCCGCTGCTCGCGCACCGAGGCCAGCTCGTGGTAGGCCTCCTCGGCATGCTGCGACAGCGCCTCCTTCATCGTGCCGATGGCCTCGTAATGGCGCAGGTCGAGCGGCTCGCCCGGAGCGTGGTGCTCCGTCCAGTGATCCCACGTGCGCATCAGCGCGTGCTGCAGGATTGGCAGCTGGTCCGGATCGTCGCCGACGTCGTTGAGCAGGCGCAGCACGAGGCGCGGAGCGATCTCGCCGCCGCCCACCGCCACCGGGCCGGCGATCGCCGCCCGCCTCTCCTCGCGGTTCAGCCGCGGCACCAGGTACTGGCTGATGTTGATCGCCTCCGCCAGGCTGGGGAACTCGCTGCAGCTGCCGATGAAATCGGAGCGCATGGTGAGCACCACGTAGACCGGCTGGACGTCCTGCTGCGCCGCGGTGAGCAGCAGGCGCACGAATGCCGCCGCCTCCTCGCCCGATCCCTTGATGTGGAAGTTGCGCTTGAAGCGGAAGATCTCCTCGAATTGATCGACGACGATCAGCAGGTTGTCCTGCGCGGGCACCCGCGCCAGGCGCATGCATTCGGCCAGGCCCTGCGCGCTACGGTGGAGGGTGGCGTCGAGCAGCGCCCGCTGGTACTCCGCGCCCGCGGCGCCGGCGCCCAGCGCTCCCGGCTGGTCGAGCGCCGCGGCGAGGTTGCCGATCGGATCGTCGCCCGGCCGCAGCACGGCGATGCGCCAGCTCGAACCCGCCTGCAGCATGAAGCCACCGTAGAGCGCCGGGATCAGGCCGGAGCGCACCAGCGAGGACTTGCCGCTGCCCGAGGTGCCCACCACGTTGAGGAAGCGGCTGCGGCGCAGGCGCGCCAACAGCTCGTCCACCTGCCGCTCGCGGCCGAAGAAGAGGTGGTCCTCTTCCGCCTCGAAGCTGCGCAGGCCGGGGAACGGGTTGAACAGGCTCGCTGCGGCCGCGATCACCGCGCCGCCTCCGGCGCCCGCAGCTGGCGCACGAACGGCGCGAGCGCCGCCGCGAGGGTGGCCGCGGGCCGCAGCACCAGCGCCTCATGGGTGCGCAGCTGCAGCTTCTGCGGCGTCTCCGGCGGCGCCAGGAAGATCCCCTTGACGAGGAGCGGGCCGGTCCGCCCATAGCCGGCGCTCTTCTGCAGCTCCCGCAGCTTCTGGCGCAGCCAGATCTCGCCCGCCGCACCGTGGTAGATGAGCGCCGCATCGCACGAGACCAGGCTCTCCTCGTGTTCGCGGCGCACCTGCGGCTCGTCCCCCTCGAACACCGGGACGACGACCTCGAATCCCTGCTCGAACAGGTGGTCGGCGAGGCCGGCGGCCGCCCCGAGGTCGCGCTGCTCGCAAATGAGATAGATGCGGGCCACCTCGCCGCCGCGCGGCGCCGGCCCCGCCCCGCGCCCTACCGCTTCCTCCCGGTCGGCCTCACCGGTGACGCGCAGGCGGTCGAGGAGCGTCTGCTGGAAATCGGCGAAGGGGGTCTCGAGCAGGTCGGCGCCGCTCTGCTGGCCGGCGTCCGTGCGCAGGTGGGCGACGAAGCTCCCCTGCCTCTCGTCGGCGATCTCCATGCCTTCCGGCAGCCAGATCAGGCGCGAGAACCCGCCGGCCGCCCCGCGCGCGACGGCAAGCTCGCTCTGCATGGTGACGACAGAGGCGGTGGTGCCCTCGGGCACGATGCCGTAGTGCCTGCCGATCAGGTGCACGGACATGCGGCAGCACGCGAGCTGCTCCCGCACCAGGGACTCGCATTCGCCGCGCAGCAGCGGCAGCGGCCGGTCGGGCAGCACGGACCAGCCCTGCGCCATCAGCTCCCGGCGCAACGCGTCGCGCTGCTCCTTGAGCTCGGAGACGGTGTCGGCGAGATAGACGGTGCGGAGCGCGGGGGCGCCGGCCGCGGTCCCGGAGCGCACCCCGGCGGCCCCGGCGGCCCCGGCGGGTGGCGCGCCGGCGTCGTCGTCGAGCGCTTCGAGCAGGTCGCTGATGTCGTGTGCCAGGTCGTCGAGCCGCGCCCAGTACTGCCGCTGCAGGTCGGGATCGCCGGCCTGGCCGAGCTCGCGCGGCCTGCCCGTGGACGCCTCGGTGGTATAGAACTCGTAGCCCAGCACCCGCTGCAGCTCGCTGGGGTGCTGGTCGAGCGGCACCGGCGTCTTGACCACCTTGAAGACGCGGATCTTGTCGGCGACCCGCAGGCCTCCGGACCGCTCCGAGGCATTGAGGAACTCGCGCAGCTCGCGCGTGCACCAGTCCGACCTCACGTAGCGCGGCGACAGCACCGAGACCAGCGTGGCGACGCGCGGCAGGCGATCCACGATGCGGTCCGAGAACAGGTCGTTGCCGGCCAGCTTGGGATCGCGCCAGATCCGCGGCGTCTTGCCGCGCAGCTGGCCGAGGCGGATCTCCAGCGCGCGGTGAAAGCTCGAGATCCAGCCCTTCTGCCCTTCGATCGGCGATTGGTCGTCGATGTGGGCATAGCTGACGAAGACGTCGTTCTCGAAGTCCATTCCGGCGAGTGCCTCCTTTCACCATGGCAACGGCCGCTCGGGCAGATCGGCCCAGCGCCGATCTCCTCTCATGGCGCGAGCCTGCCGATGACGCGCCGGCTCGCGGGTCTTACGAGGCCTCGTGTCCCTGGCCATCGCAAGGACCGGGCCATCCCGGAGCCGGCCCGATTCTCGAGGGCAGGAGCGGGAGGACGGCGATGTCGGGAGATGTCGGACAGTTGCCGAGCGAATGTCGCCAACTGTCCGGCGGTTCCCGCGCGGGAGCCTTGAAGCGTGGTCTGCGCTACACTCATTTCGTGATCGAGCGCAAGGAGGTGACGGCCGAGGCTGAGACCCGGCCCGAACCGGTTGTCCGTGGTGGCGCCTCCGAGGCGCCGGTGCCGGGGCTCACCGTGCTCTGGCATCCCGACCTCGCGCGGGTCGGAGAGCGCGCCCTGCTCACGGGTCTGGCGTCGGGTCGAGAGGAATCGATCTCGCGCAACACGCCCGCCTTTGCCGCGACCGAGCCGCCGCTCGAGGCCGGCGCCGAGGCGCGGCCGCTCGCCGATCCTTTCCTCAGCCGCCAGCCGATCCGGTTGGTGCCTGCCGGCGACCCCGGCGCCGTGCGGCTGGTCTGCGAGGGCAGCCGCACGCTGGTGGTCGCCGGGGGTGTGCCGGTTCGCGGCACGCTGGAGCTCGGCGCCGCCGACGTCGAGCGCGGCACGGTGCTGCTGCTCGGCAGCCGCGTGGCCCTGCTGCTGCACCAGGTCGATCCGGCGCTGCCTCCCTGCGGCCTGCCGATGGGCGGCTTCATCGGGCAGAGCGCCGCGGTGATCGAGCTGCGCCGCGAGCTGCGGCGCCTGGCGCCGCTCGAGGTGCCGGTGTTGCTGCGCGGCGAGAGCGGCACCGGCAAGGAGCTGGCGGCACGGGCGCTCCATGAAGGCGGCCCGCGCGCTCACGGTCCTTTCCTGGCCGTCAACCTGGCCGCCGTGCCGCCGGCGCTGGCGGCGGCAGAGCTGTTCGGTGCGGCGCGCGGCGCCTTCACCGGCGCCGACCGGGCGCGGGCCGGCTACTTCCAGCTCGCCGCGGGTGGCACCCTGCTGCTCGACGAGATCGGCGAGGCTTCACCCGACATCCAGGCGCTGTTGCTCCGCGCGCTGGACAGCAACGAGATCCAGGAGGTGGGCGGCGGCGCGCCGCGCCGGATCGACGTCCGCGTGATCGCCGCCACCGATGCCGACCTCGAGGCCGCGGCGGCCAGCGGCCGCTTCCGCGTGCCGCTGCTGCACCGGCTGGCTGGTTACGAGATCCGCCTGCCGGCGCTGCGCCGGCGACGCGACGACATCGGCCGCCTGCTGCTTCATTTCCTGCGCCAGGAGCTCGAGGCTCTCGGAGCCGCCGCGCGGCTGGGTCCCGGCGGCGCCGGCGGCGGCGAGCGGGTCGCCGACCAGCCCTGGCTGCCGGCGAGCCTGGCGGCGCGGCTCGCCGACTACGACTGGCCCGGCAACGTGCGCCAGCTGCGCAACATCGCGCGTCATCTCGCGATCGCCGGCCACGCCGCCGCCACGGTGACCTGGGACCCCCAGCTCGAACGCCTCCTCCACGATCCGCGGCCCGCTCCCGTCCCCGCCACCTCCCCTGCCTCCCAGCCGGCCGTGCCGGCGCGGCCGCCACGCAAGCGCTACCGCCATGCCCGCGACGTCGGCAACGACGAGCTGCTCACGGTGCTCCGAGCGCACCGCTTCAAGCTGCAGCCCGCGGCGGCCAGCCTCGGCATCTCGCGCACCGCCCTCTACGAGCTGATCGAGCGATCGCCGTCCCTGCGCAAGGCCGCGGACCTGACCGTGGATCAGATCGAGAGCGCCCTCGCCGGCGCCGCGGGTGACCCCGAGGCCGCGGCGGCCTCCCTCGAGGTCTCCCCACAGGGACTGCAGCGGCGCATCAAGGGGCTGCGCCTGCACCCCAAGGGAATGCCGTGACCGAGACCACGCCCGAAGCACCCCCAGGGAAGGTCGTGACCGAGACCACGCCCGAGCGCCTCGGCCCCTACCGGATCGAAGGCCGGCTGGGGCGCGGCGGCATGGGCGAGGTCTTCGCCGCCTACGACCAGCGGCTCGACCGCCGGGTGGCGATCAAGCTCGTACGCCCCGAGGGCAGTGCCGGCAGCGGCGCCCGCGAGCGCCTGCGCCGCGAGGCCCGAGCGGCAGCGGCGCTCAGCCATCCGGCCATCGTGTGCGTCCACGACATCCTCGCCGGTGGCGACGACGAGGGCGACGCCATCGTCATGGAGCTCGTCGAAGGCGAGACGCTCGCCCAGCGGCTGCAGACGGGTCCCTGCCCGATCCCTGTCGCCCTGCGCCTCGGCGCCGAGGTCGCCGGCGGTCTGGCAGCGGCCCATGCGCGCGCGATCATCCATCGTGACCTCAAGACCGAGAACGTCATGATCGACCGCGACGGCCGCGCCAAGATCCTCGACTTCGGCATCGCCAAGCGGCCTCCCTCGTACGGCGATCCGGCGTTGACCGTCGACGGCGTCGTGCTCGGCACCTCGCGGGTCATGTCGCCGGAGCAGGCGCGCGGGCTCGACGTGGATCACCGCTCCGACCTCTTTGCGCTCGGCGTCCTGCTCTACGAAGCGGTGACCGGCCAATCCCCCTTCCTCGCCGCCACCCCCCTCGACACCATGACCCGGATCTGCTTCTGGCGCCAGCCGCCGGCCATGCAGCTGCGGCCGCAGCTGCCGGCCACGGTGTCGGCGCTGATCGATCGCCTGCTGGAAAAGGATCCGATGCGCCGGCCGCAGTCGACCGAGCAGGTCGCGGCGCTGCTGGCGGAGGCCGCCGCGCGCGCGGCCTCCGGAGCGGAGAGACCGCCCGGCAGCGCGCACCCGGGTGAGGCGCCGGATGCGGCCACCCTCGCGGACCAACCGGCGGCCGCCGCGGCGCCCGGCAGCAGGCCGGAGCCCGCCCGCCGGCCCTGGTGGGCAAGACAGCGGCGAGCCAAGGCGCTGATCGCGGCCCTGGCCGGGATCGTGGCGCTCGCCGCGGGGACCTGGCTCGCGCTGAGCGCGCGCCGCGCGCCGCGCCTGTTCGTCGCGGTGCCCGCACCCACGATCGGCGCCGGCGGCGGCCTCGACGGCGTGGACCTCCAGGCGGCGGCGGTGCGAGCGGCCCTCCTGCGGGGCCTGCTCTCGCTCGCCGGCGTCTCGCCGCTTGCCGCCGAGCAGGTCGATCCGGTCGGCGGCTCACCCGTGGCGGTGGCCAGGGCGACGGCCGCCGACGAGGTGGTGACCGCCCGGCTCGACTGCAACTCCGCGACCTGCCGGATCGTGCTCAACCGGATCCTGGGCCTCAACGGCGCCTTGCTGTGGACGCAGAGCTTCGAGGCGCCGATGGGGCAGCCCTACCTGCTGGCCGAGGCGGTCACCAGCACCCTGCGGCACGGTTACTCCGAGCGGGCGCGGGGCGACGACGCGAGCTCGCTCGGCGTGAGCGCCGCCGGTTATGCCGAATACCTGCGGCTCGACGACGAGGTGCTACGGCGGCGCCAAGGCCTGCCCCTCGACGCGCTCATCTCCCGCGTCCGGCTGCTGCGGCAGCGTTCTCCCAGCTTCCTCGAGGCGCCGATCCTCGAAGCCTCCCTGTTGCGCCGACGCTTTGGCGCGAGCCGCGACCGCGCCGATCTCGACGCCGCGGCCGCCGCCCTGCGCGAGGCGCGGGCCCTCGCTCCCGGCGATCCCAGGCCGCTTCAGGGCCTGTTCGAGGTGGCGCTGCGGGCCGAACAGCTTCCCGGCGCGGCGGCCGCGCTGCGCGACCTCGAGCGCCTGCTGCCCAGCGGTCCGGAGGTCGAGGTGGCGCGCGGCCGGCTGCTCGAGCGGCAAGGCGACCGCTCCGGCGCCCTCGCGCAGCTGCGCGCCGCCGCCCGCGAGCGCCCCTCGTGGAGCATCCTCTACCGGCTCGCCGACATGGAGTACCGGCTGGGCGAGCCGCAGGCGGCGCGCCGTCACCTCGAGCAGCTGCTGGCCCGCTTCCCGGGCTCGTATCACGCCCAGTCGATGCTCGCCCAGATCGAGCTGCTCGCCGGCAGCCCGGAGCGCGCCGCCGCGCTCTACACGCGCCTGGTGGAGCACGGCCCGCAGGTCGGCGAGGTCGCCAACCTCGGCCTGGCCCACCTGCTGCTCGGCAGCTACGGCCTGGCCGAGCGACGCTTCCGCCAGGCCCTCGAGCTCGAGCCGGGCAGCCCGCTCGTGGCGCTCGATCTCGCCGATGCCGTGCTGCTGCAGGGCCGGCGAGAGGAGGCCGGGACCCGCTATCGGGCGCTCGTGCGGCAGGCCGCCGGCGATGCCGCCGCGGCCGGCTGGCAGCTCACCTCGATCCGCGCGCAGGCGCACGCTCACCTCGGCGAGCGGATGCAGGCGGTCGTCGAGGTCCAGCGGGTGCTCGAGC
>DATDGZ010000534.1:0-6088 GCA_036521795.1 Thermoanaerobaculia bacterium
GTCGGAGGAGGGTGAGCTGGCGCTGGTCAGGGCGACCCCCGACAAGTTCACGGAGGTCGCGCGATTCCCGGCCATCAAGGGCAAGACCTGGAACCATCCGGTGCTGGTCGGGGACACACTGCTGGTACGCAACGGCCAGGAGATGGCCGCGTTCCGGCTGGCTCCGGCGCGCCGCTGACGGGAGTCGCCTTCGCGGCGAGCCGGAACGGAGTGCCGGCCGCGGCAGCGCGGGGAAGCTCGGTCTGTGACACCTCTTGACACTGTTGGAACTTCCCCGGTGCCGCCACGTATGCTAGAGAGCCTGGATGTGGCGCATATGCACATGAGAGGCTTCGGCGGATTCCACAGAGCACGGCGCGCGCGGGCGGTCAAGTGGCTCGCCTGCGTGCTGGCCGTCATGGGAGGCGCCGGGACCGGCGGCAGCCTCCTGCGGGCCGACTGGCCCTCCTGGCGCGGTCCGCACCAGGACGGCGTTGCCACCGACGTCGACCTGGTCGCGAAGTGGAGCCCGGCGGGCGAGAACCTGGTGTGGCGGGCCGACCTGGTCGGCCGCTCGACGCCGGTCGTCGTCGGCGGCAGGGTTTGCGCCAACGGCCGCGTCGGCGCCGGGCCCACCCGCCAGGAGAGCGTGGCCTGCTTCGATGCGGCCACCGGGCGGAAGCTCTGGGAGCATCACCTCGACGTCTATCTCACCGCCATCCCCTTCAGCCGCGTCGGCTGGGGCAGCCTCACCGCCGACCGCGAGACCGGCAACGTCTATGCGCTGGGAGTGGGCGGGCTGCTGTACTGCTTCGCCCCCGACGGCAAGGTGGTCTGGTCGCGAGCGCTGACCGAGGAGGTCGGGCTCATCTCCGGCGTCGGCGGCCGCACCCACTCGCCGCTGGTGGACGAGGACCGGCTGATCGTCAGCTTCGTCAACGCCGGCTGGGGTGAGCAGGGGGCGCCCCGCCACCGCACGTTCGCGTTCGACAAGCGCACCGGCGAGCTGCGCTGGGTCTCGACGCCCGGCGAGGCGCCGCAGGACACCAACATCCAGACCTCGCCGGTGGTGGCCGAGATCGGCGGCCGGCGCCTGCTCATCGAAGGCGAGGCCGACGGCTGGGTCCATGCTCTCCTGGCGCGCACCGGCGAGAAGGTCTGGAGCTTCCATCTCAGCAAGGGCGCCTTCAACAACACGGTCGTGGTCCACGACAAGGTGGTCTACGCCTCGCACGGCGAGGAGAACCTGGACACCGGGCTCATGGGGCGGGTGGTGGCCATCGACGGCTCCGGCACCGGCGACGTGACGCGCACCCACGAGCTCTGGCGCAACGACGAGCTGATCTCGTCCTTCCCGTCCCCCGTCTACCACGACGGCGTGCTCTACGTCGTCGACAACTCGGCGGCCCTGGCGGCCCTGGACGCCGCGTCCGGCAAGATCCTCTGGCGGCACAAGCTCGGCACCATCGGCAAGGCGTCGCCGGTGTGGGCCGACGGCAAGCTGTACGTCGCCGAGGTGAACGGCCGCTTCGACGTCTTGAAGCCGAGCCGCTCTGGCGTCGAGGTGCTGGACGAGGAGCGCCTGCGCGCCGCCGACGGCAGCCGCTTCGCCGAGATCTACGGCGCGCCGGCGGTGGCCTACGGCCGGATCTACTTCGCCGCCGAGACCGGCCTGTACTGCCTCGGCGACAAGTCACGGCCCCTGCGGCCGGAGCGGGCAGAGCGGGCGGCAGCCGCGGCGCCGGCAGCGGCTGCCGATCCGCATGCGGCCGCCGCCGGTACGGCTTCCCGCGGCCCCGGCGCCGTGCACCTGCTGCAGGTGGTGCCTGCCGAGGTCATGATCCGGCCGGGCGAGCCGGCGCGCTTCCGCGCCGTGGCCGCGGACGACGCGGGCCTGCCGGTGGCGGTGCCGGGCGGCCCGGCGGCGGTGACGTGGTCGCTCTCGGGCGTCGCCGGCACCGTCGACGCGGGAGGCACCTTCGTCCCCGATCCGGGGAAGGGCTTCCAGACCGGAGAGATCGTTGCCCGGCTCGGCGACCTGGCCGCCAAGGCGCGGCTGCGGGTGGTGCCGCCCCTGCCCTGGACGATGGACTGGAAGGCGCTGGCTCCCGGCAGCTCGCCGTCCGGCTGGATTGGCGGTGCGAGGTTCGCGGTGAAGGAGACCCGTTGGGGCAGGGTGCTCGCCAAGCCGCCGGTGCGAGTCGGGTTGCAGCGCTCCAACACTTACATCGGCCCGCCGACGCAGCGCGACTACACGGTGCAGGCCGATCTGCTGGGCACCCAGGCGGGCTTCGTGCGCCCCGACATGGGCTTGATCGCGAGCGGCTACGTCCTCGACCTGATGGGCGCCAACCAGCGGCTCCAGCTGCGCGCCTGGGACACCGAGCTGCGGCTGGTGCAGGAAGTGGAATTCAAGTGGGACCCGGACGCCTGGTACACGATGAAGCTGCGCGCCGACACGCAGGGCGCCGAGGGCCTGATCCGCGGCAAGGTCTGGCGGCGCGGCGAGCCCGAGCCCGCCGCCTGGACGGTGACCGCCCACGACCCGCGGCCGGTGCGCAGCGGCAGCCCGGGACTCTATGGCTACTCGGCGGTGGAGATCCTGTTCGACAACTTGAGCGTGACGCCGAACCGGTGACGGCCCGCCGGGTGCATGGCGTGAACGGCATAATGGCGTGATCGCGTGACGAGGTGACCCCGTGACGGAGCGAGCGATGATCTGCAACCGACCGGTCTCCGCGGCCTCCGTGGTGGTCATCGCCCTGCTCGTGGTGGCCGGCGTCCAGCAGCCCCTGCCGGCCGCGCCGCCGGCGGCCGCCCCCGCCTCGGCGACGGCACCCGCTGCTGCCACCGGCGCCGCTGCGGCCCCCGCGGCGCCGGCCCCCGCCCCGGCGCCGGCTGGAAATCAAGCGGGCGAGGCGGCCGCGCGGGCGATGTACGGCGGCACCCCATCCCGCAACATGGTCTCCGAGGCGGCTCATCTGCCCAGCCGCTGGGATCCCGCGACCGGCCTCAACGTCAAGTGGACGGCCAACCTGGGCTCGCAGAGCTACGGCGGGCCGCTGGTGGCCGGCGGCAGGGTGTACGTCGGCACCAACAACCAGGAGCCGCGCGACCCGAAGATCCTCGGCGACCGCGGCGTGCTCATGGCCTTCCGCGCCGCCGACGGCCAGTTCCTCTGGCAGGCGGTCCACGAGAAGCTGAGCCAGGGCAAGGTCAACGACTGGCCGTTGCAGGGGATCTGCTCGACGCCGGCCGTGGAAGGCGACAGCCTCTACTACGTCTCCAACCGCGCCGAGCTGGTCTGCGCGCGCACCGCGGGCCGAGAGGCCGGTGCGGACTTCGCCTGGAAGCTCGACATGATCGGCCAGCTCGGCATCTACCCGCACAACCAGGCGGCGAGCAGCCCGCTGGTGATCGGCGACCTGGTCTACGTGGTCACCGGCAACGGCGTCGACGAAGGGCACGTCAACATCCCGGCGCCGGAGGCCCCCAGCTTCCTCGCCGTGGACAGGCGCACCGGCAAGGTGGTGTGGCAGAGCTCGCTGCCGGGCCGCAAGATCCTGCACGGCCAGTGGTCGAGCCCCTCCTACGGCGTCCTCGACGGCAAGCCGCAGGTGCTCTTCCCCGGCGGCGACGGCTGGCTCTACGCCCTGGAGCCGCTGACCGGCAAGGTCATCTGGCGCTTCGACTGCAATCCGAAGGACTCCGTCTACACCATCGGACCCGGCTCGACGCGCAACAACCTGCTCGCCATGCCGGTGATCGCCGGCGACATGGTCTATCTCGCGGTCGGCGAGGACCCGGAGCACGGCGAAGGGATCGGCCACCTCTGGGCGCTGCGGCCGAAGGGCGAGGGCGACCTCACCGGCAAGGCGCTGGTGTGGCACCGCGGCGGCGAGGACTTCCATCGCAGCCTCTCGACCGTGGCGGTGAAGGACGGGCTGCTGTTCACCGCCGACTTCTCGGGCTACGTCTACTGCCTTGACGCGGCGACTGGCAAGCCCTACTGGGTCTACAACTCCTACGGCGCGATCTGGGGGTCACCCCTGGTCGCCGACGGCAAGGTCTACGTCGGCAACGAGGATGGCGACGTCGCCGTGCTGCGCGCGGCTCGCCAGCTCGAGGTGGTGAGCAAGGTGAACATGGGCAGCGCTGTCTTCTCGACCGCCGTGGCGCAGGACGGCGTCCTCTACATCGCCTCGCGCTCGAAGCTGTTCGCCATCGCCGAAGGCATTCCGGCGAAGAAAGCGGCCGCCGCGGCCGCCGCGCCGTGACCGCGATCCTCGAGACCTCGCTCGCCGCGGCGGTGACCGCGGCCAGCCGGCGCCTCGACGAGCACGTGCGCGAGATCGTCGGCTGGCACTTCGACCCGGCGACCGGCACGCCCTTCTGGCTCGATTACGCCCGGCGCCTCGACTTCGACCCGCGGCGCGAGATCGGCGGCTACGACGACCTGCGGCTGCTCGGTCATTTCGAGGACGAGTGGCTGCGCGGCGGTCCCATCCGGCGCTGGGTGCCGCGCGCTCTCGCCGACCGGCCGATCGCGGTCTTCGAGACCGGCGGCTCGACCGGGCTGCCGAAGTCACGCATCAACGTCGACGACTTCCGGATCGACTACGAGCAGCTCTCCGACCGCCTTCCCGAGGCGGGCTTCCCGCGCGGCGCCGACTGGCTGATGCTGGGGCCGACCGGGCCGCGGCGGCTGCGCCTGGCGATCGAGCACCTGGCCCAGCATCGCGGCGGCATCTGCTTCCTCGTCGATCTCGACCCGCGCTGGGTGAACCAGCTGATCCGCGACGGCCGGCCCCGGGAGCTCGAGGCGTACAAGCGTCACGTCGTCGAGCAGGGCCTCGCGCTGCTCCGGGCCCACGCCAGCATCCGCTGCCTGTTCACCACGCCGAAGCTGCTCACGGCGCTCGCCGAGCGCGTGGCGCTGCCGCGGCTGGGCATCCGCGGCGTCTTCTGCGGCGGCACCGAGATGAGCCCGCAGTTCCACCGCTTCGCCTGCGAGGAGCTGGTTCCCGGCGCCACCTTCTACCCGGTCTACGGCAATACCCTGATGGGTCTCGCCTGCCCGGCGCGGCCCGCCGCGGCCGGCCCCGCCGGCCCCTGGGACATCACCTACTACGCGCCGCAGCCGCGCGCCGTGCTCGAGGTGGTGGACCCCGGCGATCCCGAGCGGCGGGTGGACTACGACGAGACCGGCAGGGTGATGCTCACCACCTTGACTCGCGAATTCTTCATGCCCCGCTTCCTCGAACGGGACGAGGCCGAGCGCGCCGCCCCGGCAGCCGAGCTCCCCTGGGATGGGGTGCGCAACGTGCGCCTGCTCGGGGCGCTCGAGAGCTCGGTCGTGGTCGGGGTGTACTGATGCGTGGCAGGCACCTGCCCGTGTGGCGCGCCGGGGTGCCGTACCGCAGCCTGGCGGTGACGCCGCTCCACGACGTGGCCAGCGGCGAGCCGGTGGCCGAGGTCGGCCAGGCCAACGCCGGCCTCGTCGCCCGCGATCTCGCCGCGGCGCCTCCGGCGCAGCTGGCGGAGCTGGCCGAGCTGCCGCTCGGCGAGCGGCTGGCGATCTGCCGGCGGGCGGCGGCGCTGTTCGCGGAAGGCGAGCTGGCGATCGGGTTCGACGGCGAGACGCAGTCGCCGGACGGCTACCTGCGCGACGTGTCGGCGACCACCGGCATCCCGTGGTCGCTGGCGCGCGACAACCGCGAAAAGCTGCGCGCCACGCTGGCCCGGATGACAGAGGTCGTCGACGGGCTCACCCGCGGTCTGCCGGCGGCGGCCCTGGACGGCGACGGGGAGGCCGGCGCGGAGTCGCACTTCCAACGCCTGGCCGACGTCCTGGGCGCCGTGCTGCCCAGCAACTCGCCCGGAGTGCACGGGCTGTGGCTGCCGGCGCCGGCGCTGGGCGTCGGGCTGGCGCTCAAGCCCGGGCGCGACGAGCCCTGGACGCCGCTGCGCCTGCTCGCGGCGCTGGCGGCGGCGGGTTGTCCCAGGCCGGCGCTCTCGTTCTATCCCACCGATCACGCCGGCGCCGCCGAGATCCTGCTGCGCTGCGAGCGCTCGCTGCTGTTCGGCGACGCGGCCACGGTCCACCCAT
>DATDGZ010000535.1:0-3692 GCA_036521795.1 Thermoanaerobaculia bacterium
GGAACTGGGTGGTGCATCCGGACTACCCCAACCTGCTGCCCGAGCTGTTCGCCGTCACCTCGCTGGCCGCCGGCCGCTTCGACGAGCCGGCGATGATGCTCTGGTCGGTGGCGGCTTTCGCCCTGCTGCTGGCGGCCTTGCGCGAGGCGCTGCGGCGCGCGGGGACCAGCCGCTTCGCGGCGCAGGCGGCTCTCTCCGGGGTCGCCATGGCCGCGGCCACCTATGGCATCGGCGGGCTGTCGGCCGGCGGCGCCGACTGGCTGATCGCCTTGGCCCTGGCCGCCGCGCTGCCGCCCATGCTGTCTCCCGTGGACCACCGCGGCGCGGCGCAGATCGGCCTGGCCGCGGCCTTCGCCGCCGCTGCGAAGGTCGAAGGGGTGGCCCTCGCGGCGAGCCTGGCGGTGGTCTATGCCGCGCGCGCCTGGGCAGCGCGGGCGGCGCCGGCGGCGGCGGTGCACTTGCCGGGGGCGCCGCGTGGCGTCGGCCCGCGCGCCGCGCTGGCGCTCACCCTGCCGGCGGCAGCCGTGACGCTGCCCTGGCTGGGGGAGGTCTGGCGCCACCACCTCTTCCTGGACTACAACTCCGGCCCGTTGGCGCCGGAGCGCCTGCTGCGGGTGCTCGCCGCCATGGCCGCCTGCATGGACCAGGGGTGGAGCGGCTTCGCCTACGGCTTGCTGCTGCTGCCGCTGCTCTTTCTCGACCGCCGTCTCCGCGCCCTCGCCGCGGTCGTCTCCCTGCAGTTGCTGTTCTACCTCTACGTCTATCTCTCGGTGCGCATCGACGCCGTGACACTGGTGAATTCGAGCTTCCCTCGCCTGGTCCTGCACTTGCTCCCGGCCGTGTTGACCGCCGCGGTCGTCGCTCTCGATCGCCTGGGGGCTCGCGGCGTCACCGGGAGCGGGTCAGGCGCAGCAAGAGCTTGACCGCCCAGCAGCGGTCGCGCAGGCGCCGGAAGCAGCTCGCGTCCTTGGTTGCGCTGTGCGTCTCGCGGCGGCGGGGAGGAGTCAGGAGCCGCCGCGGCTGCCGCTGCCGCTGCCGCTGGCGGCGGGAACCGGCTTGGGCGCGGTCTCGCCTCCGGAGCCGGACCCGGAACCGGAAGCCGATGCCGGTCCGGAGGCGGCCGTGGACCGGGACCGCGACTCGGACCCGCCATCCGCCCCGGCGGCGCCGGCGGCGGCCGTGCCGGGCTTGCCGTCCGCGCGTTCCGCGCGTTCCGCGCGTTCCGAGCGGTCCGAGCGGTCCGAGCGGTCCGAACGGTCCGAGCGTTCCGCACGCTCTGCGCGACCCGCACGCTCCGAGGCCGCCGCCGGCCGTGCCGCGGCGTCCGACCCGGCCGAGCGTTCCGCGCCGGCGGCAGCGGACTCCGAGCGCTCGCCGCCAGCGGACTCGCCCGTGGGCGCGCCGCCGCCCTTGCGGGCGTAGTCGGTCACGTACCAGCCGCTGCCCTTGAACTGGAAGGCAGGCGAGGAGACCAGCTTCTTGACCGCGCCGCCGCAGGCCGGGCAGGTGGCCAGCGGTGCGTCCTCGAAGCGCTGCAGGACCTCGGTCCTCTTACCGCACTCGGTGCACTGGTACTCGTAAAGCGGCATGCTCGATCACTCCCGGCAGGTGCTGGCGGCGGCGCTCGGAATCATCGGAGTCAAGCGGGTCGAGCCCGCCGGCATCTGCCGTCAGCTGCCATATTTGTCGCCATGGGTCTTGAAGCGGATCTTGATCGCGCCGGTCTCGCGCACAGCGGCCCTGGCTTCCGGCACGTCGCGACTCACCCGCCGGATCAGCTGGAGCACCTGGAAGGCGTAGAGCAGCTTGCCGTTCTCGGCCGCGCTGTGCGGTCCCTGCGTGCAGATGTCGAACAGGGTGCGGCGCCCGTCCACCAGTTGCAAGAGGCTGTACTCGTCGGCGTCCATCGCCAGCTCGATCAGCTCCTCGACCTGGTAACAAGCTTCGAAGACAGTCTCTTTCCGCCCCATCCTGGCAACCATCACCTTGGCGTTCGGGGCGCGCTTGATGCCTTGCAGGATGACCTGCCGCATGGGCAGCTGGATGCGCACCGAGTCCGGCTCCCGGTATTCGCCGATGCTGAAGGTGACGCTGCCCTCCTGCCAGGCGAACAGGCTCCAGACGATCGCTTCGATCTGCTTGCGGATGGCGTGATAGATCTCGCCGGGCGACAGCAGCCGCTGCTCCATGAGCAGCACGCCGTAGCGCTTGTGGGTGCGCTCGCGCTCGCTCATGGTGGCGTCGTACTGCTCCCGGGACAGCAGGCCGGAGGTCTCGAGATAGCGCCCGAGGCTGTCCTCGCGGCTGTTCGAGGAGGCATGGACGACGTTGCCTTCCTTGATGAAGACGCGCTTGATCAGGGGTCCCCGCTGCGCCTCGAAGACGCCCGGCACCTGGAACCGGTCGACGGTGTGCAGGATCTCGGGCAGCGCCGTCTGCGACAGGTCGCCGCGGTACTGGAAGCTGTTCTCGGCCGTACTCAAGGTGAGAGACCCCGCGCTGCGCGCCACGTCATTCGAGTGAACGGTCGAGAATCATACCATTGACCGTGGCGCCGTGCGGGCCGGAGGTCGTGGGTCCGTTCGCGAGGGGATGGACCCTCGCGAGGATACTGACCCACGACCGAGCTCCGCTTGCCCTGGGCGGCGACGACTGATCTGATGGCGAGGAGCGCACCAGGGCAGGTCCAGGAGAGCCGAGAGACAGTGCCGACCATTTCCCCCGAAGAGGCCTGGGAGCGCATCGCCGCGCGGCTGTCGCCGCTCGCCGGCGAACGGGCGCCGCGCCGGGAGGCCGCCGGCAGGGTTCTCTCCGAGGCACTGGCGGCCACCGTCGACGTCCCCGCCGCCGACGTCTCGGCGATGGATGGCTACGCGCTGGCAGGCGAGGTCACCCCCGGCGAGCGGCGGCCGGTCATTGCCACCATCGCCGCCGGCGATGCGCCGGGCCTGGCACTGCCCGCCGGCATGGCCGCGCGCATCATGACCGGTGCGCCCATGCCACTGGGGGCGGACCGCGTGGTGCCGGTCGAGGCCACGCGCGCGCTCCCGCTCGAGACCGTCCGCGACGCCCGGGAGGTGCCGGCCGAGGCCGCCCGCGCGGTCCCGGCCGAGGCCGCCCGCGTGGTCAAGACCGAGACCGCCCGGGAGGCGCAGGCCGAGGCCGCCGGGACGGCCAAGGCCACCAGGCCGGTCGATGGCGCCGGAGCGGTCGAGCATCTCGCGGCGGTCGAGCTGCTCGCCGCGGCGGCCCGTGGCGAGCACGTTCGCCGCCGCGGCGAGGTGCTGCGGGCCGGCGAGCCGCTGCTGCCCGCCGGCTCCCTGCTCACCCCGGGGGCCCTGGCGCTCGTCGCCACCCACGGCTACGCCGAGGTGCCGGTCCACCGCGCGCCGGCGGTCGCGGTGCTGCCGACCGGCGACGAGGTGGTGCCGCCGGAGCAGGTTCCCGGTCCGGGCCAGCTGCGCGACTCTCACACCGACTTCCTGCTGGCCGCGGGCGGAGCCCTGGGGCTCCGCTTCACCGCGCTCGGGATCGCTCCCGACCGGCCCGACGAGCTCACCGCGCGGATCGCGGCCGGCATGGCCGCCGCCGACGTCCTGCTGATCTGCGGCGGCGTCTCGATGGGCGAGTTCGACCTCGTCGAGGGCGCCCTCGAGCGGCTCGGCTGCAGCCGCCACTTCGACGCCGTGGCG
>DATDGZ010000536.1:0-8194 GCA_036521795.1 Thermoanaerobaculia bacterium
GGACCTCCGCCGCCACTGCCGTCTCGACATCCCCGGGCAGCGCCTCCTCGACGACGCCTTCGAGAAGCTCGGCCTCTCCGCCCGCGCCCTCGATCGCATCCTCAAGGTCGGCCGCACCCTGGCCGATCTCGAGGGCGCCCCGAGCCTGCGGCAGGCACACGTGGCGGAAGCCATCCAGTACCGAGCGCTCGACCGCCGCATCCTGGGTTGAGGCGGCGGGAGCGGCAGGGCACCGGAGGCTCAACCCAATGGCAGGCCGCCGCGATAAACTGCAAGTCACAGGAGGCGTATCGCATGGCCAGGCCCCCTATCCGACAACGAGCTCCCTCGCGGCTGTTGACCGCGGAAGAGTTCTTCGAGCTTGACATCCCGGATGCCAAGGCGGAGCTGGTGCGCGGCAGGGTGGTCCGGATGAGCCTTCCCAAGGTGCGGCACGCGGTCATCGCCATGCGGATCGGAGCGCGGCTCCTGGGCTTCGTGGAGGCCCACGGGCTCGGCTACGTCTGCGCCGAAACCGGCTGCATCACGGCTCGCGATCCGGACACCGTGCGCGGCCCCGACGTCGCCTTCGTGTCGTTCGAGCGGATGGCCGGTCAGGTCCCGCCCGACACCTTCCTGCAGTTCGCGCCGGACCTCGCCGTCGAGGTGATCTCGCCGAGCCAGCGGCCCAAGGGTATTCGCGACAAGGTGCAGGATTGGTTCGCCGGCGGAGCTCGCCAGGTCTGGCTCTTCTATCCGCGGACCTACAACGTCTACGTGCTGCGCTCGCCCACCGACGTGCAGATCCTCGGTCCCGGCGACACGCTGACCGGCGAAGACCTGCTACCCGGCTTCTCCTGCCCGGTCGCCGCCTTCTTCGAGCCGCCACGGCCCTGATCCGGCCTGCGGGCCCGAGACGTTCCGTGCCATCGCAGCAAGTCCGGCCGGGGCCGCCGCGCGGCCTCAGCCAGAGCCGCCCGGGCCGAGGAGCTTCTCCAGCTGCTCGAGGAGGGGAACCTGCCCGGCGAGGATCTTCTGGCGCGCCTCGGCCAGGGAGAACCAGGCGGCGCGGTCGACCTCCGGGAAGCTCTGCATGCGGCCCGAGCGCGGCGGCCATTCCATGTCGAAGGTGTTGCTGGCGATGGCCGCGGCTTCGAAATCGCCCGCGGCAGCCCAAGCCAGGACCGTCTTGCCGCCGAGCTGCCGGACAGGCTTGAGGTGGAGCCACGGCGGCGCGGCCGCGAAACCGGTCTCTTCCGCGAGCTCGCGCCGGGCGGCGGCCAGCGGGTCCTCTCCGGCGTTCACCTCACCCTTCGGAATCGACCAGGCGCCGACGTCCCTGGTACGCCAGAAGGGACCGCCGGGATGGACCAGGAAGACTTCATACCCCTCCGCCCGAAGGCGGTAGACAAGCAGGCCGGCGCTCAGCTTCACCATCGTACACACCCCTCGACAAACAAGGTATTATCCAACAACTCGCCGGCCGCCTCAAGCCGGACGGCGGCGCCGGATTCCGGCGCGCCACGGGTTTCTCGATCCGGGAGACCGCATCTTGCAGCCTCGGCCCGATGTAGGAGGAGACGAAGGATGAATCAGCTCGATCCGCGCCTCGACCCACCACCCACCACGCCCGCCGACGCCCGAGGGCCTGCCAGGTCCACCGCGTCGATCGCGCCGGCGCCCGCTACCCCGCTCGCGCGCGCGCTGATCCTTCTCATCCTCGTCCTCGGCGCCGCGCTGCTGGCGGTGGCGGCGGCCGGCGTGGCCGCGGACCCGTGGCAGCGCGCCGCCGCGGCGCGGCATGGAATCCAGAAGATCGAGCACGTCGTCATCATCATGCAGGAGAACCGCTCGTTCGATTCCTACTTCGGCACCTACCCCGGCGCCGACGGCATCCCGATGCGCGGCAGACAGCCCGCCGTCTGCGTGCCCGACCCCGCCTCCGGCAGGTGCGTCGAGCCGTTCCATGACGCCGCCGATCTCAACCACGGCGGCCCGCACGGCACCGCGGCGGCAGCCGCCGCCATCGACGGCGGCAAGATGGACGGCTTCATCGCCCAGGCGGAGCACGCCCGTAAGGGCTGCAGGAACCCGCTCGATCCGGCCTGCGGCGGCTCCTCGACCGACGTGATGGGGTACCACGACCAGCGCGAGATCCCCAACTACTGGGCCTACGCGCATCACTACGTGTTGCAGGACCACATGTTCGAGCCCAACGCATCGTGGAGCCTGCCCGAGCACCTGTTCATGGTCTCGGAGTGGTCCGCGCGCTGCACCAGCGACAATCCGGCGACCTGCGTCAATCAATTGGAGACTCCCGGCTACCCGCCCGATTACCACCACACCGGGAAGCCGCCCCACTACGCCTGGACCGATCTCACCTACCTGCTGCACCAGCACGGCGTCAGCTGGGCCTATTACGTGTTCACCGGCGCCGAGCCGGACACCGCCGACGACGACGAGATGGCGACCCCCAGCCAGCCGCAGAACGCCAAGACCCCGGGCATCTGGAACCCGCTGCCGTTCTTCACCACGGTCAAGGAGGACGGCGAGCTGGGCAACATCCAGAGTCTCAACGAGTTCTTCCTCGCCGCCCAGAACGGCACGCTGCCCGCCGTCTCCTGGATCTGCCCCAACGATCGGGTGAGCGAGCACCCGCCGGGCCTGGTGAGCACAGGCCAGGCCTACGTCACCTCGCTGATCGACGCCCTCATGCAGGGTCCGAGCTGGAACAGCACCGCGATCTTCCTCGCCTGGGACGACTGGGGCGGGTTCTACGACCACGTCGCGCCGCCGTCGGTCGACCGGAACGGCTACGGCCTGCGCGTGCCGGCGCTGGTGATCAGTCCCTATGCCCGCGCCGGCTTCATCGATCACCAGACGCTGAGCTTCGACGCCTACGTCAAGTTCATCGAGGACGTCTTCCTCGGCGGGCAGCGCCTCGATCCGGCCACCGACGGGCGCCCCGATCCGCGGCCGACGGTGCGCGAGAGCGTGGCGATCCTCGGCGACCTGCGCCATGACTTCGACTTCAACCAGGCGCCGCGGCCACCGCTCGTCTTGCCGGTGCTCCTGCCGCGGACGGGCCGCGGAGGCCGGTAGCCCGCCGCGGCCTCTCAACCGGCAGGCTTTCCCAGCAAGTCGAGCAACACCGCCGTCTCGGCGGCCACGCCCGTGCGCAGGGTCGGATCGCGGTCGGGCGCGAACAGCGACGAGTGCAGCGAGGGCAGCTCGACGCCGGCGGCGGTCGCCTTGGCCAGCGCCTCCGGATCGGCGGCGCCGAGCCGGAACATGACCGCCGGCACCCCGGCCAGCCCGTACTCGCTGAAGTCCTCGGAGGCCATCTCCCGCCGCGACTCGACGACGTTGTCGGCACCCAGCTCCCGGGTCAAGGCCGCCGCCACCCGCGCGTCGAGCTTGGGATCATTCCAGGTCGACGGCGTCGACTCGACGACGGCCACCGCCGGCTCGCGCGGCGCGCCCGCCGCCGCCGCCTCGGCACGGGCGATGCGCGCGATGGCGTCGAGCACCTGCTGGCGCACCTTGCGGTCGTAGGTGCGCACCGTCAGCTGCAGCTTCACCTCGTCGGGAATGATGTTGTGCTTGGTGCCGCCGTGGATCGAGCCGACGGTCACCACGGCCGGCTCCTGCGGGTCCTTCTCCCGCGAGACGATGGTCTGCAAGGCGAGCACGGTGCGCGCCGCGATCACCACCGGATCGATGGTGGCCTGCGGCGCGGCGCCGTGGCCGCCCCTGCCATAGATCGTGACGTCGACGGAGTCGGAGCTCGCCAGGATATAGCCGGGCGTATGACCGATCTTGCCGGCCGGCACCTTCGGCGAGTCGTGCAGGGCCACCACGTAATCGGGCTTCGGGAAGCGGCTGAAGAGGCCGTCCGCGAGCATCGCCTTGGCGCCCTTGACCACCTCCTCGGCGGGCTGCGCGATGAGCACCAGAGTGCCGTGCCAGCGTGCCCGCTCCTGGACCATGCGCGCCGCGGTCCCCACCCAGACCGTCATGTGCACGTCGTGGCCGCAGGCGTGCATCACCGGCACCTCGAGGCCGGCGTCGTTCCGGGCCTTCACCGTGCTGGCATACGGCAGGCCGGTCTTCTCCTCGACCGGCAGCGCGTCCAGCTCGGTGCGCAGCATCACGGTCGGCCCCGGCCCCGCGCCGTTGCGCAGCACCCCGACGACCCCGGTGCCGCCGACCCCGGTCGTCACCTCGAAGCCCAGCCGCCGCAGCCGCTCGGCCAGCTTCGCCGCGGTCTTCTCCTCGTGCATCGACAGCTCGGGATTCCGATGGAGGTCGACGTAGAACGCGACGAGAGCGGGATCGAGAGCGGGAACCGCGGCAGACCCGGCGCCGGCCGCCGGCATGGCGGGTGCGGCGACGCCCGAGGCGCCGGCTTCCGCGGCGGCCAGGGGGCCGCCGGCAGCCCCGGCGAGGCAGAGCAGCAGCGCCGCGGCGGCGGCCGGAGCGGGCGCGGGGGCGCTGGACGAAGATCGGCTATGGCTGCGGCGCATGGGTAGACCTCCCGGAGAGCCCTGATCCCTGGAACCCTGGCATCAGACCGCGCCGGCGCCGCGCTGTCAAGCCGGCCGGCGCCGAGATCGCGGAGCTGTGGCACCACTGCTCGCGCGGCTGCTTGACGAAGCGCGCTGCCGGTGAAACAATCAGGCTTATCGCTCCTTATAGAAGGCTCTGCATACGTTGACGGCGGCGCCACGCCGAGAGCGGGTAAACGGCAAGCGCCGCTCGAGCGAGCCGGGGCCCGGATGACCGTCCGAATCTGGGATAATCCGCGGCGACGCCGATCGCGGCTGGCGATCCGCTGCGCGCGCGGACGCGGGCCGCCCGGACGGTGGCGCACCTGCCGGGGAGGAGCATCCCATGATTCCCATCCGCGACACCGTCCCCAGCCGGCACGTGCCGGTCGTCACCTGGAGCCTCATCGCGGTCAACGTCCTGGTCTTCCTCTATCAGCTGGCGCTGCCGGAGCAGGCGCAGCAGCAGCTGATCCTGATCTATGGCATCGTGCCGGCGCGCTTCACCCATCCGGCCTGGGCCAGCTCCGTCGGCTTCCCGCCCGAGAGCGTGTGGCCGTTCATCACCAGCCAGTTCCTGCATGGCGGCTTCTTCCACATCCTGGCCAACATGTGGACGCTCTGGATCTTCGGCGACAACGTCGAGGACCGCATGGGGCCGCCGCGCTTCCTGGTGTTCTACCTGCTCTGCGGGATCGCTTCCGGGGCGCTGCTCTGGATGTCCAGCCCCGATTCGGAGGTGCCGACGATCGGCGCCTCGGGGGCCATCGCCGGCGTGCTCGGCGCCTACCTGCGGCTCTACCCGCGGGCCCGCATCTTGACGCTGATCCCGATCCTCATCATCCCGTTCTTCTTCGAGCTGCCCGCCTACTTCTTCCTCGGCTTCTGGTTCCTCAGCCAGCTGCTCAACGGCACCTTCTCGGTCGGCGGCCACGCCGCGGCGGGCGTCGCCTGGTGGGCGCACGTCGGCGGCTTCCTCGCCGGGCTCGTGATCTGCCCGCTCTTCCTGCGCCGCGGACGCACCGGTCCGGTGCGGCGCCACTTCATCCTGCCCGACGTGCCGTCGCGAGCGCAGCAGCGGCCCTCCGATCCCTGGGGATAGGGCGCATCCCCCTGTCGGCTACGGCGCCAACCCGCCCGGCAACGCCTCGTCCGGCAGGACCGTCGAGTCGTCGAGCTGCGGCGCGTAGAGGCCAAGGTAGTGGCGGCGCCACCAGGCCCCGGTCCTGGCGCGGGTGGCGCGGTCGGTGAACCAGTACTGCCAGAGGACGGCGCGCACCGCCCGCGGCCGGGTGCCGTGGAAGGGATCGGCGGCGAACAGGCTCAGCACCGCGGGCTCGGCCGCCAGCAGCCGCGCCTCGGTGGCCAGCACCCAGGGCTCGCTCTCCCAGGAAGCCAGGGAGGCGAACCAGAGGTTCCACTCGAAGCGCGGCTGGTAGGGGGCATAGATGCCCGGCGCCCGCATCGGGTCCTGGGGCTTGTGCCGGAAGGGATAGGCGACCCAGGTCCGGCCATCCCGGCTGCCCTGGAACTCGATCTCGTAGCGCGCCCGCGTCATCACCGCGAACAGGCCGAAGCGATTGGCGATCCGCAGCGGCTCGAGGGCCAGCGCCGGGGCGAGGAGCGGCCGCGGCACCTGGCGCGGCACGAACGCCACCACGGTGGCGTAGAAGACCCAGACCAGCGCCGCCGCCGCCGCAACCAGGCGCCAGAGACGCGGCTGCCCGACCGGACAGGCGGCCACCGGCTTGAAGCCGAGGCGCTCCCAGGCGGCGTCGTCGACGAGCAGCACTCCGAGCACCAGCACCAGGTAATTGAGGAAGGCATAGTTGGCGGTGAGGATGATGCCGATCTGCAGCGGCGTCACGATCAGCGCCACGGCGAGCCTGAAGCGCCGCGGCAGGAATACCAGCCAGACCACCGCCAGCTCGACGGCCAGCGTCAGCAGCGCGGTGGCGGCATGGAAACCGTGCGGCAGCTGGTGGGCATACCAGCCGAGCCAGGTGGGCAGCGGTCCGTTCTCGTAGTAGTGGTCCATGGCGGTGAGGTCCCGCCATTCGGGATCGCCGCTCGCCAGCTTGACCACCCCCGATTCGAAATAGATCCGGAACCACTCCCAGCGCAGCAGCCACAGCGCCGCCCACGACGGCGGATGGGCCGCGCCGAGGCCCGGGCGCAGGCCGGAAGGCGCCAGGAACAGCGACAGGAAACCCGCCTCGAGCAGCATGCCGTCGGACTGGTAGGAGGAGAACTCCTGCGCGGCGGTGACGAACGACATGAAGGCGACCGTCGCCACCGCGAGCGCGCCGCGCGGCCAGAGGTTCAGCGCCAGCATGGCCGAGGCGATGAAGCCCGCGACCACCAGCGCCGTCAAGGCGCGGTCGCCGGCGCCCAGCCAGAGCAGGGTCGGCGACAGCCAGAAGCGCTGGCCGGGATAGGAACGGGCAAGCAGGCGCAGGTAGTCGGCGGCCGGCAGGATGCCGCGCGTGCCGATCAGGCCATGGATCTGGAACGCCAGCGAGTAGAAAGCCGAGAAGAAGATCGCGCCGAGGGCGCGCAGGAAGAGCCAGCGCGACCACAGGTAGAGGGAGCTCCCGGGTGGGCACCAGCGGCCGAAGAGGCGCTCGAGAACGGCAGGGTGCTGGGGCGGTGGCGGCGGCGGGGGCAGGGCAGGCGCCGCGACGGCCGCCGTGGCAACCGTGTCTGCCGCCGGTCTCTCCATGCTGCGCATCGTACTCCGCGGGCGCGCGTTGCGGCTCCCAGCTGAAATCGTTATACTGCCGTAACATGGCCAAAGTTGCGGTGGTGGACGATGCCGCGGAGGTGCTGGACCTGATCGGCGGCATCTTGCGCGCAGGCGGACACGAGGTGGTGACCTACCTGGACGGCGTCGGCCTCGAGCAGAAGCTCGCGGCCGAACGCCCCGACGTGCTGCTGCTCGACATCGTGATGCCGGAGCGCAACGGTTTCCAGGTGCTGCGCAGCCTGAAGAAGGACCCGGCCACCAGGTCGCTGCCGGTGGTCCTGATCAGCTCCAAGACGGCGCCGTCCGACGTCGAGTGGGGCAAGCTCCAGGGCGCCGACGACTACCTGACCAAGCCCTTCACTCCCCGGCAACTGCTCGCCTCGGTCGACCGCTTCCTGCAGCGATGAGCCGCGTACCCGAGCTCCCACAGCCGCCTGCGGCGCTGGCGCCGGCAGCGTCGCCGACGCCGCCTGGGGTGGCGAGACCCGCGGCGGCGCCGCGGCTGGCTCTCTTCCGGCTCGGCGGCCGGCTCTGCGGCGTCGCCGCGGCGTTCTGCAAGCAGTTCGTCCAACTCGACGCGGTGACGCCGGTGCCGCTGGCACCCGCCTACCTGCTCGGCGTGACCCAGCTGCGCGGCCGCATCCTGCCGGTGCTCGACGCTAGCCAGCTGCCTGGCCTGACCGGAATGGCACCGCCGGGGGCGGCCGGGGGCGGCCAGCCAACGACGGCGAGCGGGAGGCAGGCGCTGGTGGTGACCGCCACCGGGCTCGATTCGGCGCTGGCGGCGCTCGAGGTGACGGAGATCGTCGGCTTCGAGCGGCCTTCCTTCGCCTCTCCCGCCGCCGCCCCACTGTGGCGGGGTGAGGAGGTGGCCGTGCTCGACGTCGCCGCCATCCTCACAGGCCTGCGGCCCGGCGCGCAC
>DATDGZ010000537.1:0-1936 GCA_036521795.1 Thermoanaerobaculia bacterium
GGACGAGATGCCCCGGGTGCAGGAGATCCTCGACCAGGAGATCGCCCACTTCCACGGCTGGTATCGCGGCATGCAGGCCGAGCCGCTGATCGCGCGGCTGCAGAAGCAGGCCGAGCGCATCCGCCGGCAGGAGCTGTCGCAGGCGCTCCCTGACTTCCCCGAGAGCTCGCACGAGCATCTCGACCGGCTGACCCGCTCGCTGGTGCGCAAGATCCTCCACCATCCCAGCGACGGGCTGCGCGGCCGCGAAGGGACCGAGCACCTGCCCCGCCTCGATCTGGTCCGGGAACTCTTCCGCCTCGACGACTACGACGACGCCGACGAGAGCGAGGCGCGCGCGCGCGGCGGCGAGGGCGGCGCGGCGGCCGCGGACGGCGACGAGCAGCCGCCGACCGGGTAGCGGCCGGCTGGCGACAATCACGGCGGCAGAGCGGCGGCGGAGCGGCGGCAGAGCGGCGGCGGCACTCGCACATCGCGGCGGCAAAATGACCATCGACAGCACCAGCGCCCGCGGCGGCCCGCTGCGCCTCGGCACGCGCGGCAGCGTTCTCGCCCTGGCGCAGTCCGGAGAGATCGCGCGCGCGCTCGCAGCGGCCCACCCCGGGCTGCGGGTCGAGCTGGTGCCGATCGTGACTCGCGGCGACCGGCTGGCCGGCGAGCTGGCGGCGCTCGGCGGCAAGGGGTTGTTCACCGAGGAGCTCGAGCGCGGCCTGCTCGACGGCTCGCTCGACCTCGCCGTCCACAGCCTGAAAGACCTGCCGGTGTCGCTTCCGGCCGGGCTCGTCATCGCCGCCTTCCCGCACCGCGCCGACGCGCGCGACGTGTTGGTCAGCGCCATCGCCACCGACCTCGACGGGCTGCCGGCGGCCGCGGTGGTGCTCACCGGGGCGCTGCGCCGGCGCGCGCAGATCCTCCTGCGGCGCCCCGATCTGCAGGTCGAGGGTCTGCGGGGCAACGTCGACACCCGGCTGCGCCGCTGGCGGGAGCGCGGCGCCGGCGCGCTGGTGCTGGCGGGCGCCGGGCTGGCGCGGCTCGGCCTGCAGGCGTCCGCCGAGCTGCCAGCCCATCCGCTCGCCCCCGAGGTGATGTTGCCCGCCCCGGGCCAAGGAACGCTGGCGCTCGAGGCCCGCCGCGGCGCCCGCGCCGAGGAGCTCTGCGCCGCCCTCGACGACGCCGCCACCAGGGCCACGGCCGAGGCCGAGCGGCGGGTGGTAACGGCCTTCGGGGGCGACTGCTCGTTGCCGCTGGCGGCCTGGGCGCGCTGGGAGCGGCTGGATCTTCGGACCACCGCCGATCACGATAGGAACCGTGACCGCCCGGAGGGCACGGTGCGCCCGGCCGACCGCGGGAGCCCGGACCGCCCGGCGCCGCCCGGGGGCCAGGCCGCCCTCGCAGGCCATGACGACCACCACGAGCTGCGCCTCAGCGCCCTGCTGGCTACTCCCGACGGCCGCCACGCGGCGCGCGGCGAAGCGGCCGGCCGGGAGCCGGGCGCGGTCGCCGCGGCCTGCATCGCCGCCCTGCGGGCGGACGGCGCCGACGAGGTGCTGGCGCGGGTCCGCGAGGAACGCCGCCGGTGAGCGCGGGTGCAGCCCGCCCGCTGGCCGGCGTCCGGGTGGTCGTGACCCGTGGCAGCCGCCAGGCGGGCGGCCTCGCGGCGGCGTTGGCGGCGGCCGGCGCCACGGTCGAGCCGCTGCCCCTGCTGGAGGTGGTGCCGCCCGCCGAGCCGGCGCCGCTGGCGCGCGCCGCCGCCGAGCTGCCTCTCTATGACTGGGTGGTCCTCACCTCGACGAACGCGGTGCACGCCCTGCTGCCGCGGTCGCCGGTGGCCTTGCCGCCGAGGCTGCGGACCGCCGCGATCGGCGCCGCCACGGCGGCGGCGCTGCGCGGCCTGGGCGTCGAGCCCACGCTGGTGGCCGCCGCCGGGAACGAGAGC